>NZ_JAQOTI010000006.1:0-421109 GCF_028401915.1 Delftia sp. DT-2 | reverse complement strand
GCGCTTCTTGCGCAACGCGCTCTCGCCGTGCTCCCGGTAGGCGTTGACCCATCCGCGCAGGCAGGAGCGGCTCACACCGTACTGCTGCGCCAGCGTCCTGTGACCGGCCGACCCCGATAAATATTTCTGAACAACTTCGAGCTTCAAACGCTCATCGTGCTTCGCCATGAAAAACACCCCATAGGTTGGACTGGTGTCCAACTTTTGGGGTGCAGTTCACGCTTGCGGGCGTTTTTGTTTGGCATGGTGCCGAACCGGCAGGACCGGGATCAGGCCGTGGCCCGGGTGTTCGCTTGAGACGAACGGCCTATGCGCCACAGCACGACAAGCGCACACAGCCACTGCAGCGCATACATCACCGTGCCCACGCTGTGCCACAGCTTGAGGTTGTCGCGTGCAACGATGCGCGGCGACACGCCGTACTGGACGACAAATGCCAGCAGCATGCCTGCGATCACAAAGCCCAGGCAGGCCTTGGCCCAGGGCTGCAGGACCGACTCCTTGCTGCGCCGGGACAGGACCAGCAGCACGGCCGCGCAGGCGATGGACACCCAGGTCTGCGCGGCAAACAGCTTGGCAGCCATGAAGCCCGCGACAGCCGGCGTGGGCAAGTGGGCGAACAGCATGGGCACGGCCATGAAGCCGATGGCCGACAGGCTGCCCCACCACAGGGCAGCAGCCAGCAGGGGAACGCGCTCGTACAGGTTGCTCATGGGCTTAGGCCTTCCTCAACGATCGAGGCACAGGCACCGACGCATCAGAGGTAGCGCACCGACACCACTTCATAGCGGCGCTCGCCGCCCGGTGCCTGCACGACAGCGGTATCGCCTTCTTCCTTGCCGATCAGCGCGCGTGCAATGGGGCTGGAGACATTGATCAGGCCCAGCTTGAGATCGGCCTCGTCCTCGCCGACGATCTGGTACTTGACCGTGTCGCCGCTGTCTTCGTCTTCGAGTTCAACCGTTGCACCGAAGACCACGCGGCCGCCAGCATCCACGGCGGAGGGATCAATGATCTGGGCTGCGGACAGCTTGCTCTCTACCTCGGCAATGCGGCCCTCGATGAAGCCTTGGCGGTCCTTGGCGGCCTCGTACTCGGCGTTTTCGCTCAGGTCGCCCTGGGCACGGGCCTCGGCGATGGCCTGGATGATGGAAGGACGCTCCACGGTCTTCAGACGGTGCAGCTCGTCCTTGAGTTTCTCGGCTCCGCGCTTGGTGATGGGAATGGTGGCCATTGAAAAGTCTCCATGTGCAGCAAACGCCGCGCGTTGCGCGGCTTCTTTGGCACAGGCGGGCCGGCAGTATGGCGGCAGGGCCTGCGCCCCAAAAGCAAACCGCCGCACGTTGCCGCGCGGCGGTTTCATCAAGTCATGTGGTCCATTATGCCGCGTTTGACCACCAGCTTCGGTGGGAAAACCCGGCGGCACTGTCGGACAGTGCCGCCGGCTGCACCTCGTCAGAAACGAGGGACGGCAGCGCGGAAGGATCAGGCCGTTTGCAGCTGGGCGTGCAGCTCCTGGACGGAGTGCACATCCATGTTGCCCATGGACTTCATGCCTTCGACGGCGGCTTCGGCACCGAAGATGGTGGTGAAGGTGGTCACGCGCGCCAGCAGGGCGCTGGTACGGATGGCGCGCGAGTCGGCGATGGCGTTGCGGCGCTCTTCCACCGTGTTGATGACCATGGCGATCTCGCCGTTCTTGATCATGTCCACGATGTGGGGGCGGCCCTCGGTCACCTTGTTGACGAGCTGCACCTCGATACCTGCCTCGGAGATGGCCGCCGCCGTGCCGCGCGTGGCGCACAGCACGAAGCCCATGGCAGCCAGTTCCTTGGCCACGGCCACGGCGCGCGGCTTGTCGGCGTTCTTCACGGTCAGGAAGACCTTGCCCTGGGTGGGCAGTGCCACGCCGGCGCCCAGCTGGCTCTTGACGAAGGCTTCGCCAAAGGTCTTGCCCACGCCCATGACTTCGCCGGTGGACTTCATCTCGGGGCCGAGGATGGTGTCCACGCCCGGGAACTTCACGAACGGGAAGACGGCTTCCTTGACGCTGAAGTACGGCGGCGTGACTTCCTTGGTGATGCCTTGCTGGGCCAGCGTGTCGCCGGCCATGCAGCGCGCAGCCACCTTGGCCAGCTGGATGCCCGTGGCCTTGGAGACGAAGGGCACGGTGCGCGAGGCACGCGGATTGACTTCCAGCACGTAGATCACGTCGCCATCGGCCGTTTCCTTGATGGCGAACTGCACGTTCATCAGGCCGACCACGCTCAGCGCGTTGGCCATGGCAGCCGTCTGGCGCTTGATCTCGGCCACGGTCTCGGGCTTGAGGTAGTAAGGCGGCAGCGAGCAGGCGGAATCGCCCGAATGCACGCCGGCCTGCTCGATGTGCTCCATCACGCCGCCGATGAAGACGGCGCCTTCGCGGTCACGCACGCAGTCCACATCGCACTCGATGGCGTTGGACAGGAAGTGGTCCAGCAGCACGGGCGAGTCATTGCTGACCTTGACGGCTTCGCGCATGTAGCGCTCCAGGTCGCGCTGCTCATGCACGATTTCCATGGCACGGCCACCCAGCACATAGCTGGGACGCACGACCAGGGGGTAGCCCAGGCCGGCCGCCTTTTCCAGCGCTTCGGGCTCGGTGCGGGCCGTGGCATTGGGCGGCTGGCGCAGGCCCAGCTCATGCAGCAGCTTCTGGAAGCGCTCGCGGTCTTCGGCCGCGTCGATCATGTCGGGCGTGGTGCCGATGATGGGCACGCCTTCCTTTTCCAGGCCCAGGGCGAGCTTCAAGGGCGTCTGGCCGCCGTACTGCACGATGACGCCGACCGGCTTCTCGACAGCCACGACTTCGAGCACGTCTTCCAGCGTCAGCGGCTCGAAATACAGGCGGTCCGAGGTGTCGTAGTCGGTGGACACGGTTTCGGGGTTGCAGTTGACCATGATGGTTTCATAGCCGTCCTCACGCATGGCGAGCGCGGCATGCACGCAGCAGTAGTCGAACTCGATGCCCTGGCCGATGCGGTTCGGGCCACCGCCCAGCACCATGATCTTTTTCTTGTCCGTCGGCTCGGCTTCGCACTCCTCGTCATAGGTGGAGTACATGTAGGCCGTGTCGGTGGCGAACTCGGCAGCGCAGGTGTCCACGCGCTTGAACACGGGGCGCACGCCCAGTGCCTTTCGCGCCTCGCGCACGGCCTTGTCGGTGCTGTGCAGCAGCTTGGCAAGGCGGCGGTCGGAGAAGCCCTTTTGCTTGAGCGTGCGCAGCGTGGTGGCGTCCAGTGCAGCCAGCGCGGCATCGCCCTTTTCCTCGTAGACCTTGTCCAGTTCGAGTTCGATCTTGACGATCTCTTCGATCTGCACGAGGAACCACTTGTCGATCTTGGTGATGTTGTGCACTTCATCCAGCGTCCAGCCGGCAGCAAAGGCGTCACCCACATACCAGATGCGGTCCGGACCTGGTTCGCCGAGTTCCTTTTCGAGGATCTCGCGGTCCTGGGTCTTTTCGTTCATGCCGTCCACGCCGACTTCCAGGCCGCGCAGCGCCTTCTGGAAAGACTCCTGGAAGGTGCGGCCAATGGCCATGACCTCGCCCACGGACTTCATCTGCGTGGTCAGGCGGTTGTCGGCAGCCGGGAACTTCTCGAATGCGAAACGCGGGATCTTGGTGACCACGTAGTCGATCGAGGGCTCGAACGACGCAGGCGTCTTGCCGCCCGTGATGTCGTTCTTGAGTTCGTCCAGCGTGTAGCCCACGGCCAGCTTGGCAGCGACCTTGGCGATGGGGAAGCCCGTGGCCTTGGAGGCCAGCGCCGAGGAGCGCGACACGCGCGGGTTCATCTCGATGACGATCATGCGGCCGTCCTTCGGATTCACCGAGAACTGCACGTTGGAGCCACCCGTGTCCACACCGATCTCGCGCAGCACCGCCAGCGAGGCGTTGCGCATGATCTGGTATTCCTTGTCGGTCAGCGTCTGCGCGGGCGCCACGGTGATCGAGTCGCCGGTGTGCACGCCCATGGGGTCCAGGTTCTCGATGGAGCAGATGATGATGCAGTTGTCCGCCTTGTCGCGGACGACTTCCATCTCGTACTCCTTCCAGCCGAGCAGCGATTCCTCGATCAGCAGCTCATTGGTCGGCGACGCTTCCAGGCCGCGCTTGCAGATGGTCTCGAACTCTTCGGGGTTGTAGGCAATGCCGCCGCCCGTGCCGCCCAGCGTGAAGCTGGGGCGGATGACGGTGGGAAAGCCCATCTCCTTTTGCACGGCCCAGGCTTCGTCCATCGAATGGGCGATGCCCGAGCGTGCCGAACCCAGGCCGATGCGCGTCATCGCATCCTTGAACTTGAGGCGGTCCTCGGCCTTGTCGATGGCCTCGGGCGTGGCGCCGATCAGCTCGACCTTGTACTTGTGCAGCACGCCGTTGCGCCACAGGTCCAGCGCGCAGTTCAGCGCGGTCTGGCCGCCCATGGTCGGCAGGATGGCGTCGGGACGCTCCTTGGCGATGATCTTCTCGACCGTCTGCCAGGTGATGGGCTCGATGTAGGTGACGTCGGCCGTGGCCGGGTCGGTCATGATCGTGGCAGGGTTGCTGTTGATCAGGATGACCTTGTAGCCCTCTTCGCGCAACGCCTTGCAGGCCTGCACGCCGGAGTAGTCAAACTCGCAGGCCTGGCCGATGACGATGGGACCGGCGCCAATGATCAGAATGCTTTTGAGGTCGGTGCGCTTAGGCATTTTTGTGTTTCTCCATCAGCGCCGTGAAGCGGTCAAACAGGTAGGCGATATCGTGCGGGCCGGGCGAAGCCTCGGGGTGGCCCTGGAAGCAGAACGCAGGCTTGTCCTTGTGCTCAAGGCCTTGCAGCGTGCCGTCGAACAGGCTGATGTGCGTGGCGCGCAGCGTGTCGGGCAGGGACTCCATCTCCACCGCAAACCCGTGGTTCTGGCTGGTGATGCTCACGCGGCCGTTGTCCAGGTCCTTGACGGGGTGGTTGGCGCCGTGGTGGCTGTTGGCCATCTTGAAGGTCTTGGCGCCAGCGGCCAGGGCCATGATCTGGTGACCCAGGCAGATGCCGAAGACGGGCTTGCCGGACTCCACCAGTTCCTTGGTCGCGGCAATGGCGTAGTCGCAGGGCTCTGGGTCGCCAGGGCCGTTGGACAGGAAAACGCCGTCGGGGTTGAGTGCCAGCACATCCTTGGCGGGCGTCTTGGCCGGCACCACGGTCAGCTTGCAGCCGCGCTCGGCCAGCATGCGCAGGATGTTGAACTTCACGCCGAAGTCATAGGCCACCACATGGAAACGCGGGGCCTGCTGCTGGCCGTAGCCTTCGCCCAGCTTCCACTCGGTTTCCGTCCATTCGTACTGCTGGGCGGCGCTCACCACCTGGGCCAGATCTAGGCCCTTCATGCTGGGGGCCGCCTTGGCCGCAGCCAGTGCCTCGTCGATGCGCGCCTGGGTCACTTCTTCGCCAGCGGCCAAACCGACGATGGCGCCGTTTTGTGCGCCCTTGTCGCGCAGCAGCCGTGTGAGCTTGCGCGTGTCGATGTTGGCAATCGCCACCGTGCCGCTGCGCGTCAGGTAGTCGGGCAGGGTCTCGGACTTGCGGAAGTTGCTGGCCAGCAGCGGAAGGTTCTTGATGATCAGGCCCGCCGCATGGACCTTGCCAGCCTCGACATCCTCTGCGTTGACGCCGTAGTTGCCTATGTGCGGATACGTGAGCGTCACGATCTGCTGGCAGTAGCTGGGGTCGGTGAGGATTTCCTGGTAGCCGGTGATCGCCGTGTTGAAAACGACTTCACCAACCGTGGTGCCTTGCGCACCGATCGAGTTGCCAACAAAGACCGTGCCGTCTGCGAGCGCCAGGATGGCGGATGGGAATGCTCCCTTGAGAGACAAAAGCACTGGGTTCTCCGGTTCTAATTACGGTTACGCCCAGCGTGCCGCACGGACGGGTCCGTGCGGTTTACAGCTTGTCTGCAGGGGGTGGCGAGGAAGCGTCGCTAGGCGTATTGTGGAATGCTTGAAAGCCGCCCATTATAGGCTGGTCGCGCTTCAGCCTCCTGACAGGAGGCGGGATTACCCTTGACGTGAGCCGGCACTCACGCTGCTTGCGTGCAGGCATATCGCCGCTGCCGCAGCCACGTTCAGAGACTCTTCACCACCCGGCTGGCCGATGCGCACATGCTGCGCCGCCTGCTGCATCAGCGCCTCGCCAACGCCCTGCCCTTCATGGCCCATGGCCCAGGCGCACGGCCAGGGCAGAGCGGCGCTCTGGATCAGTTCACCTTGATGGGAGCTGGTCACGATCAGGGGCAAGCCAAGCGCATTCAGGTCCTCGGGTGACGCCGACTCCACCAGGTGCAGCCCGAAATGCGCGCCCATTCCGGCGCGCAGCACCTTCTGGCTCCACAGCGCAGCCGTGCCCTTCAAGGCCACGATCTGGCCGAAGCCGAAAGCGGCCGCACTGCGAAGAATGGAGCCCACGTTGCCTGCGTCCTGCACACGGTCGAGCACCACGGTGGCCACGCCGGCACGCACGGCCGCCGACGCATGCCAGTCCATCAGAAAGCCGATGCGCGCCGGAGACTCCAGTCCGCTGACCTCGGCAAACACGGCATCGGACAGCACCACGCACTTGCCTGCGCCCTGCACCCACTCCAGCGGCACCTGAGGCCAGAAGGACTCGGCCACCACGGCCACGGCGGGCTGCATGCCGCGCGCCAGGGCAGCACGGCACAGATGGTCCCCCTCCAGCCAGACACGTCCTTGTTTGCGGTAGGCCCCGCTGTCCTGGGCAAGCCTTCGCAAATCCTTGACCAGGGCGTTGTCACGGGACTGGATCGATGTAGCGGCAGGTTGTCGGCTCATGGCAAGGCTTCCGGGCAAAGAGAACAGCGAAGAACAGCGCCACGGGCGCAGAAAGCGAAGGCGCTCAGGCCGACAGCAGCAAGGCCTGCGCGCCCTGCGCCGCAGCGGCCACGCGGGCGGCTGCCAGCGGCTCGGCCCTGCGGGCAATGCTCACGACATGGGCCACGGGCGCGAAGGTTCGTCGGTGCTCCTGGCAGGCGCCATGCAGGCGCAGCGCGGCAAGATGGGCCGCCGTGCCATAGCCCTTGTGGCCGTCGAAGCCGTATTCCGGGTATTGCTCATGCAGGCGCTGGCACCACCGATCCCGCGTGACCTTGGCAAGAATGGAGGCCGCCGAGATGGACTGCACCAGGGCATCGCCCTTGACGATGGCCTCAGCCTGCACATCCAGCACGGGCAACTGGTTGCCATCCACCAGAACCAGTACCGGCTTCAATCGCAGGCCCAGCACCGCGCGGCGCATGGCCAGCAGCGTGGCCTGCAGGATGTTCAGGCGATCGATCTCTTCGACCGAGGCCTCGGCAATGCTGCAGCACAGCGCCTTGGCACGGATCTCGTCATAGAGTGCCTCGCGGCGCGCAGCCGTGAGCTTCTTGGAATCGTTCAGGCCATCGATGGGATGGAGATCGTCAAGAATGACAGCGGCGGCCACCACGGGGCCGGCCAACGGGCCGCGGCCCGCTTCGTCCACGCCCGCAACCAACCCCGGCGGATGCCAGGGCAGGCACGCCTGTTCAGGCGGCAGTGGGGGCAATGATTTTCTCGATCGCATGGGCGGCCAGTTCGGCAGTATCGCGCCGCAATTCATGGTGCAGCGCTGTGAAGCGCTGTACCAGCGCTTCGACGGTTGAAGGGGAATGCTCGCAGGCCTGCAGCCATTGCAGCACGGCCGCGCTCAGCGCCTGGGGCGTTGCCGCATCCTGGATCAGCTCGGGCACGACGAAATCGCCGCACAGGATGTTGGGCAGGCCCACCCAGGGCTGCAGCTGCTTGCCACGCATCAGACGCCAGCTCCACGGGTGCATGTTGTAGCCGATCACCATGGGCCGCTTGTACAAGGCGGCTTCCAGCGTGGCCGTGCCGCTGGCTATCAGCGTCACGTCACAGGCTGCCAATGCGTCATGGGACTGGCCGCGCACGATGTGCAGCGACGAAGCCATGCCGGCTTGCGCGGCAATGCGCTGCAGCTCGTCGAATTGCGAAGGCACAGCAGGCACTACTATTTTAATAGCTGGCAGCGCCTTCCGAACCAAAGCTGCCGCCTGAAAGAAGCGGGCAGCCAGGTAACGTATTTCAGAGCGCCGACTGCCGGGCAGCACGGCCAGCACCAGACCATCTTCGGGCAGCCCTAACCGGCGGCGCGCAGCTGCGCGGTCGGGCTGCAGCGGAATCACGCTGGCCAGGGGATGGCCCACGTAGGTCGCGTCTATGCCATGGCGGGCCAGCAACTCGGGCTCAAAGGGGAAGATGCACAGGACATGATCGGCCGCGCGGCGGATCTTGTCGACGCGATCGGCACGCCAGGCCCAGATCGAAGGACAGACGAAATGCACGGTCTTGATGCCCGCAGCACGCAGATCGGTTTCCAGCCCCAGGTTGAAGTCCGGCGCGTCGATGCCGACAAAGACGGCCGGCCGCTGCTGGAGCAGTCGCTGACGCAGCTGGCGTCGGATATTCAGAATCTCGGCCAGCCGGCGAAACACTTCCCAGCTGTATCCATGCACGGCCAAGCGCTCGCTGGACCACCAGGCTTCAAAGCCGCGCTGCTGCATCTGCAGCCCGCCGATGCCAAAGGCCGAGGCCTCTGGCCAGCGGGACTGCAGCCCCCCCAGGAGCAAGGACGCCAGCAGGTCGCCAGAGGTTTCTCCGGCGACCATGGCAATCGATGGACTCAGGCGCGCCGATGGCGCCGCGTTCTCTGTCATGCCGTCCTTTCGCGCGCCAGATCAGCGCGCAATGCCCCGGGTCGAAGCCGCCAGGAAATCCAGCATCAGCGATACATCGGCCGCGGCCTCGGGCAGTTCACCCTCCAGCGAAGCAATGGCTTCTCGCGCAGCTTCAAGGGTCAGTCCCTGGCGGTACAGCAGACGGTGCATCTGCTTGACGGCCTGAATGCGCTGCGGCCCGAAGCCGCGACGGCGCAATCCTTCGATATTGAAGCCGCGCACGGCCAGCGGATTGCCATCCACCATCATGAAGGGCGGTACATCCTGCGAGATATGGCTGGCAAAGCCGGCCATGGCATGGGCACCCACCTTGGTGAACTGGTGCACGCCCGTCAGGCCCCCCAGGATGACATGGTCGCCCACGTGCACGTGGCCGGCCAGGGTAGCGTTGTTGGCCAGGATGGTGTGGCTGCCGACAACGCAGTCATGGGCCACATGCACATAGGCCATGATCCAGTTGTCGTCGCCGATGGCCGTGACGCCCTGGTCCTGCACGGTACCGGTGTTGAAGGTGCAAAACTCCCGCACCGTATTGCGATCGCCGATAACCAGCCGGGTAGGCTCGCCTGCGTACTTCTTGTCCTGGGGCTGCGCGCCCAGGGACGCGAACTGGAAAATCCGGTTGTCGCAGCCAATGCGGGTATGGCCTTCGACAACGCAATGCGCGCCGATGGTGGTGCCGGCGCCGATTTCCACATGCGGTCCGATGACGGCATAGGCGCCGACCGACACCGACGAATCCAGCTGCGCAGCGGAATCTATCAGTGCCGTGGGATGGATGCGTTCAATGCCAGCCATGCGCCCGTCAGCCCACGTTGCGCATGGTGCACATCAGCTCGGCTTCGCAGGCCACTTCGTCCTCGACGCGGGCCACGCCCTTGAACTTCCAGATGCCGCCGCGCACACGGTCGATGGTGATCTCCAGCACCAGCTGGTCGCCCGGCTCCACGGGACGCTTGAAGCGCGCCCCGTCGATGCCCACGAAGTAGTAGATGTTGTTCTCATCCGGAACCTGGCCCATCGCATCGAAGGCCAGAAGGCCGGCCGCCTGCGCCAGCGCCTCCAGGATGAGCACGCCAGGCATGACAGGGCGGCCCGGGAAATGGCCCATGAAATAGGGCTCGTTGAACGTGACGTTCTTGATCGCCTTGATGCGTGTATTGCGCTCAAGCTCCGTGACCTTGTCCACCAGCAGGAAGGGGTAGCGGTGGGGCAGTTGCTTGAGAATTGCGTGAATATCCATCATTGCGTTCCGTTATGGCCTTGATCCGCCGATTGCTGCAGTTGCCGCTCCAGGGCCTTGATGCGATCGCGCATGGAGTGCAGCTGCTTCAGCGTCGCAGCATTTTTTTCCCATTTGGCGTTTTCATCCACGGGAAACATGCCCGTGTAAACACCTGATTGTGTCAGCGAACGGGTCACTACCGTCGCTGCCGAAATATGCACCCGGTCAGCCAGCTGCAGATGGCCCAGCACGATGGCCCCGCCTCCCACGGTGCAATGCGCGCCAATGCGCGCGCTGCCGGCCACCCCCACGCAGCCGGCCATGGCCGTATGCCTGCCGACGTGCACGTTGTGACCGATCTGGATCAGGTTGTCGAGCTTGACCCCATCCTCGATCACCGTGTCGTCCAGCGCACCCCGGTCTATGCAGGTATTGGCGCCGATTTCCACATCGTCGCCGATCCGCACGCCGCCGAGCTGCTCGATCTTCACCCATGCGCCGTTCTCGGGCGCGAACCCAAAGCCGTCCGCCCCCAGCACTACGCCGGAATGCAGCAGACAGCGCGCGCCCACATGGCAGTTCTCGCCAATGGTGACGCGCGACTTGAGCACGGTGTGGGCACCGATCGTGGCGCCCTCCTCGACCACGCACAGCGGGCCAATGGTGGCCGATGCATCAACGATGGCGCTCTCGTGCACCACGGCGCTCGGATGGATACCGGCCGGCGCCACGGGCCTGCAGTTTCGCTTCCACCACTGCGTAGCCCTGGCGAAATACGCATACGGATCAGGGACCACGATGCAGGCACCCCGCTGCTGCGCCAGCTCGCGCATGGCGGGCGCCACAATAACGCAGGCCGCCTCGGAGGCGGCCAGTTGCTGGCGGTAGCGGGGGTTGCTCAGAAAACTGAGATCCCCGGCCCCGGCAGAGTCCAGCGGTGCGATGCGGGAGATGGACATCTCCCTTTCGCCACCGACCAACTCGCCACCGAGTGCATCGAGGATCTGGCCCAACAATACGCTCACGGCATGCAGCCCTGGACAGCTGGCTTACTTGCCGCCGCCGTTCAGCGCCTTGATCACCTTGTCAGTGATGTCGTACTTGGGGTTGATGTAGACGGCTTCCTGAAGGATGACGTCGTACTTCTCGGATTCGGCCACTTGCTTGACCACCTTGTTGGCGCGTTCCAGCACCTGGGCCAGTTCTTCGTTCTTGCGGGAGTTCAGGTCTTCCTGGAACTCACGGCGCTTGCGCTGGAACTCGCGGTCCTGATCCACCAGCTGGCGCTGGCGCGAGACGCGCTGGCTTTCGGCCATGGTGGGAGCTTCACGCTCGAACTTCTCCGAAGCGCTCTTGAGCGAGTTGCCCTGGTCAATCAGCTCCTTCTCACGCTTGGAGAATTCCTGCTCCAGCTTGGACTGCGCAGCCTTGGCAGTCGATGCTTCACGGAAGATGCGATCCGTATTCACAAAGCCGGCCTTGAACTCCTGGGCGTGTGCGGAAACGGCCATGGCGCCAAGCAGCACAGCCAGGGAAAAATGGCTAGATAGAGATTTCATTAGAAAGAGGTTCCGATTTGGAATTGCAGTCGCTGGATTTTATCCCCGGTCTGCTTGCGGATGGGTTGAGCAAAGGCCAGGCGCAGGGGACCCAGCGGGGAAATCCAGCTGATGCCCAGGCCCGTGGATGCCCGCAGCTCTCCGAGATCGAAGTTCTCGTTGGCTCCGTAGACATTGCCCACATCGAGGAATGTAAAAAGACGCAAAGTCCTGTCATTGCCGGCACCAGGGAACGGAACCATGAACTCGGCGTTCAATGTCACCTTCTTGGAGCCGCCAAGCGCCAGGTTTTCCTTGGTGTCGCGCGGACCCAGCGAGCCCTGCTCGAAGCCACGCACCGAGCCCAGGCCACCCGAGAAGAAGTTCTTGAACAGCGGGAACGGACGGCCATTGAGGCCCTTGCCGTAGCCCAGTTCACCGTTCAGTGCCAGCGTGTACTTCTTGCTCAGAGGGATGTACTGCTGGATCTGGTAGTTGGCTCGCACATAGCGGGCCTCGCCACCCACCGACCACTCGGTGTTCAGGCGCTGGTAGAGACCGGAGTTGGGCGCCAGCGCGCTGTCACGGCTGTCGCGTGACCAGCCCAGGGTCAGTGGTATGCCGGTGTTGGAGTAGCCGTACTTGTCGGCATAGTCCTTGTACGCCTGGGGCAGGTAGGTGCCGGGCTTGATTTCGGAGCGCTCCACGCCGCCGCCGAAGTAAACGGTGTCGATCTCGCTGAAGGGAACGCCAAAGCGGACGCTGCCGCCCGAGGTGACGATCTTGTAGGCCGCATCGTCGTAGTAGGGACGGTCAGTGCGGTAGTACAGGTCGTAGGTGCGCGAGATGCCGGTGTCCGTGAAGTACGGGTCCGTGGTGGACAGCACCATGGTGCGGCGATACTTGCTGGTGTTCACGTCCACGCCCAGGTAGTTGCCTGAGCCGAACACGTTTTCCTGCTTGATGCCGAAGGACAGCGAAACCTTTTCAGCGCTGGAAAAACCAGCGCCCAGCTGCAGCGAGCCGGTGGGCTTTTCAGCCACCGAGATGACCAGATCCACCTGATCAGGCGAACCCGGCACTTCCTGGGTTTCGACGTTGACTTCTGTGAAGAAGCCCAGACGGTCCACCCGGTCGCGCGACAGGCGAATCTTGTCGCCGTCGTACCAGGAAGCCTCGTACTGGCGGAATTCGCGGCGGATCACTTCGTCGCGCGTGCGGTTGTTGCCGCTGAGATTGATGCGTCGCACATAGGCGCGGCGAGAAGGCTCGGCGTGCAGCACCAGGGCCACCCGGTTGGTCGCACGGTCGATGTCCGGCACGGCCTCGACGCGCGCGAAGGCAAAGCCGAAGTTGCCGAAGTGCTCGGTGAAGGCCTTGGTCGTTGCCGTGACCTGATCGGCGTTGTAGGGCTCGCCGGGCTTGATCTTGACCAGGGACTTGAATTCGTCGTCGCGGTCCAGGTAGTTGCCTTCCAGCTTGACGCCGGAGACCACGAAACGCTCGCCTTCATGGATGTTCAGGGTCAGCGAGATGGTCTGCTTGTCGGGCGAGATCGCCACCTGGGTGGAGTCCACGCGGAATTCCAGGTAGCCACGCTGCAGGTAGTAGGAGCGCAGCGTTTCCAGGTCGGCGTTGAGCTTGTTGCGCGCATAGCGGTCCGACTTGGTGTACCAGCTCATCCAGTTGCCGGTGTCCTGGTCAAAAAGGTCCTTGAGCGTGGATTCGCTGAAGGCCTTGTTACCGACGATATGGATCTCGTTGATACGGGCGGGATCACCTTCGGTCACCGTGAAGGTCAGGTTGACGCGGTTGCGCTCGATGGGCGTGACCGTCGTGACGACTTCGGCGCCATACAGGCTGCGGTTGATGTACTGGCGCTTGAGCTCCTGCTCCGCGCGGTCGGCAAGTGCCTTGTCGAACGGACGCCCCTCGGCCAGGCCCACATCGCGCATGGCCTTTTGCAGGGTTTCCTTGTCGAATTCCTTGGTGCCGGCGAAGTTCACTTCGGCGATGGTCGGGCGTTCTTCGACCACGACGACGAGCACGTTGCCGTTGGCTTCCAGGCGGATGTCCTTGAACAGGCCCAGTGCGAACAGCGAGCGGATGGCGGCTGCGCCCTTGTCGTCGTCATACTGGTCTCCCACGCGCAGGGGGATGGAAGCGAAGACCGTGCCCGGCTCCACGCGCTGAAGACCTTCGATGCGGATGTCCTGTACGCGGAAGGGCTCCAGTGCCCAGGCTGCATTGGCAGCCAAAACCATGGCAGCCAGGGTCGATGCAGCGCGCACGCCCAGGCGATTGATACGTTTAGTCATGAATGGATTTGCCGCCGCTGCGGCTTGCCGAAAACGGCTGAAAAGTTAGCCCCAAAGCCGGTTGATATCGTTGAAAAAGGCGACGGACATCATCATCATCAAAACCGCCACGCCTGCACGCTGCAAGCGTCCGGCCCAGACTTCCGACACGCTTCGGCCAGTCACGCCCTCCCAAAGATAATACATCAGGTGCCCACCATCGAGCACCGGCAGGGGGAGCAAGTTGAGAACCCCCAGGCTGATGCTGATCAGCGCCAGGAACGAGAGATATTGGACCAGGCCCATGCTGGCCGAACGCCCCGCGTAGTCGGCAATGGTCAGGGGCCCGCTGATGTTCTTGAGCGAGGCCTCGCCGATCACCATGCGGCCCATCATGCGCAGTGTCAGCGACGACAGCTCCCAGGTGCGCTGCACGCCGGCCCACAGGCCCTCCAGCGGACCGCGCTGCACCAGCGCCATTTCCGGGGCGCTGCCGATGTAGGCGCCGATGCGGGCGATGCTTTCCTTGCCGTCTTCCGATCGGCCCAGGTCGGGCAGCACCGGGATCTGCAACTGCCGCCCCTCGCGCTCCACCAGCCAGATCTGCTGCTGGACCTGGCCCGATGCGCCCATCTTGCGGATGAGATTGCGCAGCTGCGTGCCATCGTCCACCGAGGTGCCACCCACGCGCAAAACCAGATCGCCCGGGCGCAGGCCCGCCTTCTCGGCGGCACCACCGGCAATCACCTTGTCCAGCACGGGCTGCGTCCAGGGACCAAGCAAGCCCAGGCGCTCGAAGAAGGCGGCATCGGGCTCGCCCTGAACCTGACCAGCCAGCGCGAGGCGCAGTTCGGACGGGGCGGTGCGGCGGGCCTGGAGCACCTCCATGCGCACGGACTCGTCATCGAGCGCTGCACGGGTCAGCGTCCAGCGCAGATCATTGATGGAGCGGACCTCTTCCCATTCCTGGTCACCCAAAGCCATGCGCAAAACGCGATCGCCGCCTTGAACACCCGCCATTTGCAGCACCGTGCCTGCTGGCGGTGTTGCCAGCCGTGCAACGGGCTCCTGCATGCCGACCCAATTGACGATGGCCAGCAGCGCAATGGCCAGCACGAGATTGGCCACGGGGCCTGCGGCCACGATGGCTGCACGCGCACGCAGCGGCTGGGTGTTGAATGCCAGATGGCGTTGGTCGGCAGGCACCTCGCCCTCACGCTCATCGAGCATGCGCACATAGCCGCCAAGGGGCAGTGCACCGATGACAAATTCCGTGTCCGAACCCTTGCGCTTCCATCGCAGGATGGGGCGGCCGAATCCGACGGAAAAGCGAAGCACCTTCACGCCGCAAGCCACGGCGACGCGGTAGTGGCCCCACTCATGCACGGCAATCAGCAAGCCCAGTGCGACCACGAATGCGACAACGGTCAGCAACAATTGATACTCCTTTGAATCCAATGCGCCTCTGGATTCCGCCGCAGGCCCATCAAGAAAACCCTCCTGACCTGCGAAGCCGGCATCACAGCTGCCACTGCCGCGCCACGGTCTGCGCGATTTCGCGCGCCTGCGCGTCCAGGGCCAGCAGGTCTTCCAGACTGCCCAGTGTAGGCGGCAGCAAGGTCTCGAGCGTGCGCAAATTCACAGCGTGGATACGGTCAAATGCCAGGCGCCGCTCCAGGAAGGCGGCAACGGCGACTTCGTTGGAAGCGTTGAGAACCGCCGTGGTTCCCTCGCTGGCGTGCAGCGCCTGCCAGGAAAGGTGCAGGCCCGGAAAGCGCACGGCATCCGCCTCCTCGAAGGTCAGGGCAGACAGCTTGGCGAAATCCAGGGGCGCCGCACCGCTGGCGATGCGGCGGGGCCAGGCCAGGCCGCAGGCGATGGGCACGCGCATGTCGGGCGTACCCAGTTGCGCGAGCACCGAAGCATCCTTGAACTGCACCATGGAGTGCACGATCTGCTGCGGATGGATGACGACCTTGATCTTGTCAGGCCCCATGTCGAACAGCCAGCGGGCCTCGATCACCTCCAGCGCCTTGTTCATCATGGTGGCCGAGTCCACGGAGATCTTGCGCCCCATGGAGAAATTCGGGTGCGCGCAGGCCTGCTCCGGCGTGATCTCGGACAGGGTGGACGGATCGCGCAGGCGAAAAGGCCCGCCCGAGGCTGTGAGCAGCAGACTGTCCACGCGATCGGGCCAGCTGGTGCGGTCTTCGGGCAGGCACTGGAAGATGGCCGAGTGCTCACTGTCTATGGGCAGCAGTGTTGCGCCGTGGCGCTTGACGGTGTCCATGAACAGTGCACCGCCAACCACCAGCGCCTCCTTGTTGGCCAGCAGCAGGCGCTTGCCGGCGCGTGCGGCGGCCAGGCAAGGCGCCAGGCCCGCCGCACCGACGATGGCCGCCATGACGGCATCGGCTTCAGGATGCGAGGCGATCTGCTCCAGCGCGTCAGGCGACTGCAGCACTTCGGTGGCCAATCCATTGCTGCGCAGCTGCTCAGCCAGCAGCCTTGCATGCGGCGCGCTGGCCATGACGGCGTAGCGGGGCTTGAATTCGGCACACTGGCGCAGCATCAGGTCCACCTGCGTGGCCGCGCTGAGCGCAAAGACTTCGTAGTGATCGCGGTGGCGCGCCACCACATCCAGCGTATTGGTACCGATGGAGCCTGTGGAGCCCAGGACGGTGATTTTCTGCTTCATGAATGCGCGAAAGAGGAAAGCATCAGGGCCAGCGGCAGGGTCGGCAGCAGGGCATCGACGCGGTCGAGGACGCCGCCATGACCGGGCAGCAGGCCACTGCTGTCCTTGACGCCGACGCTGCGCTTGACCAGGGATTCGACCAGGTCGCCGACCACGCTCATCGCGGCCATGAAAACAACCGCCAGCAGCAGGAACCAAGCCCCGCGCGCCAGCAGCAATGAATAGAAACTGGGCACGGCCACCGCGTAGTGGCGGTCAGCCCAGACCCAGACCAAGGCCAGCACCACAACGCCTGCCATGCCGCCCCATACGCCTTCCCAGCTCTTGCCGGGGCTGATCGTGGGAGCCAGCTTGGATTTGGTGAATTTCAGGCCCAGGGTCCGTCCTGCGAAATACGCGAACACGTCGGCCACCCAGACCAGCACCAGCACCGACAGCAGGAAGTTGATGCCCATCATGCGCGCCTGCACCACGGCGACCCAGGCCAGCCACAAGGCCAGCACTCCGCCGACCAGGCGCACAGGCGCAGCAATGCGCGGCCAGCCAGCCACGCCGGCACGCAGCAGCGCCCCGCCACCCAGCACCCAGGCAGCACCGGCAACAATCCAAAGCGCAGACAGGGGACGCTCCAGCCAGCCGGCAGCCCAGGCGCCCAGGCACATCGCCGTGCAGATGGCGCCTATGCCGATGGCGCCCGCGGTGCCAAAGCCGTTGAGACGCCCCCATTCCCAGGCACCTGCCGCCATGAGCACGAGCACCACCACGGCGAACGGAATACCCGTGGGATAGAACAGCGCAGGCAACAGGATGGCCAGCAGGATCAGGGCGGTGATGACTCGCTGCTTGAGCATGGCTCCCCCTTGTTCAGGACGTCTGCGGATGGGACGACGTCGGTTGTGATTGTTGTACTTGCGCGGAAGTCTGGCCGAAGCGCCGCTCGCGTGAAGCGAAAGCCGCGATGGCCTCGTCCAGGCAGGCCTCATCGAAATCAGGCCACAAGCTGTCACTGAAGAAAAGCTCGGAATACGCAGCCTGCCACAGCAGGAAGTTGCTGATGCGCATTTCCCCGCCGGTACGGATCAGCAGATCCGGGTCGGGCACATGGGCCAGCGCGAGCGCGCGGTCCAGGCTCTGCGGGGTGATGGGCTCGCCCTTCTCTGCCAGCCGGGCAGCTGCCTGTGCAATGTCCCAGCGTCCGCCGTAGTTGAAGCAGACGTTGAGAACCAGGCGATTGTTGTGCGCAGTGACGGTCTCGGCCTGCGCAAGGCCCGCGCACACTTTCTCGCCCAGGCCGCTGCGGTCACCGATGAAATGCAGGCGCACGCCGTCGCGGCTCAGTTGCTGCACTTCCTTGGCAAGTGCGTTGGCCAGCAGGCCCATGAGACCGGAAACCTCCTCTTCGGGACGGTTCCAGTTCTCGGAAGAGAAAGCGAAGACGGTCAGGACCTGCACGCCGCGCTGGACGCAGGCGCGGGCGCAGCGGCGCAGTGATTCC
Source organism: Delftia sp. DT-2 (assembly GCF_028401915.1). NCBI lineage: Bacteria > Pseudomonadati > Pseudomonadota > Betaproteobacteria > Burkholderiales > Comamonadaceae > Delftia > Delftia sp. DT-2. Next base: position 403,045 of record NZ_JAQOTI010000006.1, on the reverse strand, counting down.
ACGCCCTGCTTGTGGCCGGCCAGTCGCGGCAGAAAGCGGCGATTGGCCCAGCGTCCATTGCCGTCCATGATGACGGCAATATGGCGCGGCACCGCGCCGGAGTCTTGTTTGGTCAAAGGTACGGACCCTGAGGCAAATGAGGCAAGAAGCCTCAGACCGCCATGATGTCTTGTTCCTTGGCCGCCACCAGCGTATCGATCTCGGCGATGTGCTTGTCGGTCATCTTCTGGACATCGGCTTCGCAACGCTTTTGATCGTCTTCCGAGGCTTCCTTGTCCTTGACCAGCTTCTTGACGGCTTCGTTGGCATCGCGGCGCAGGTTGCGCACGGCGACCTTGGAAGCTTCGCCTTCATTGCGCGCCAGCTTGGTCATTTCCTTGCGGCGCTCCTCGCTCATGGGAGGCATGGGCACGCGGATCAGGTCGCCCAGCGAGGCGGGGTTCAGGCCCAGATCGCTTTCGCGGATGGCCTTCTCCACCTTGGCCGACATACTCTTTTCCCAGGGCTGGACGCTGATGGTGCGCGCGTCAAGCAGGGTGACGTTGGCCACCTGGGACAGCGGCACCATGGAGCCGTAGTACTCCACATGGATGGAGTCCAGCAGCGATGGATTGGCACGACCGGTGCGCACGCGCGCAAGATTGTTCTTGAGCGCTTCGATGGACTGGCCCATCTTGGACTCGGTGGTCTTCTTGATGTCTGCAATCGTCATGTTCTTGTTCCTTGAAGAGCTGTGTAACGCGGTATCAAAACACTCAAGCGTACACCAGCGTGCCCTCGTCCTCGCCCATGACCACGCGCTTGAGCGCGCCGGGCTTGACGATGGAGAACACCCGAATCGGCAGCTTCTGATCGCGGCACAGCGCAAAGGCGGTGGCGTCCATGATGCCCAGGTTGCGCGAGATGGCCTCGTCGAAAGCCAGCTTGTGGTAGCGGGTCGCGTCGGGGTTCTTCATCGGGTCGTCGGTGTAGACACCGTCGACCTTGGTGGCCTTGAGCACCACCTCGGCGCCGATTTCAGCGCCACGCAGCGCGGCGGCCGTGTCGGTCGTGAAGAACGGGTTGCCGGTGCCGGCAGCGAACACCACCACCTTGCCCTCCTCGAGGTACTGCAGGGCCTTGGGGCGCACATAGGGCTCCACGACCTGCTCGATGGCAATGGCCGACATCACGCGGGCTGTCAGCCCCTGCTTGTCCATGGCATCGGCCAGGGCCAGGGCATTCATGACCGTGGCCAGCATGCCCATGTAGTCGGCGGTGGCACGGTCCATGCCGACCGAGCCGCCAGCCACGCCGCGGAAGATGTTCCCCCCACCGATCACCACCGCCACCTGGACACCAACCTTGGTGACCTCGGCAATTTCGGAAACCATGCGCTCGATGGTCGCACGGTTGATGCCGAACGAGTCATCCCCCATGAGTGCCTCACCGGACAGCTTGAGCAGGATGCGCTTGTGGGCCGGTGTGGCGTGGGTCATGGTGTTTCTCCGAAGTGGTGGATGATGATGGATGGTGAAGGGAACGGTTCGGTCGCCCGGAAGGATCAGGCGCCGGCCTTGGCGGCAGCCACCTGGGCAGCCACTTCGGCAGCGAAGTCGTCGACCTTCTTTTCAATGCCTTCGCCGACCACGTACAGGGTGAAGCCCTTGACGTTGGTGTTGGCGGCCTTGAGCATCTGGGCCACGGTCTGCTTGCCGTCGGCAGCCTTCACGAAGACTTGGTCGGCCAGCGAGACTTCCTTCAGGTACTTCTGCACCGAGCCTTCGACCATCTTGGCGACGATGTCGGCAGGCTTGCCGGACTCGGCAGCCTTGGCGGCAGCAACGGTACGCTCCTTCTCGATCAGCTCGGCGGGCACGTCGGCGCTGGTCACGGACACGGGCTTCATGGCGGCCACGTGCATGGCGACATCCTTGGCAGCCGTGGCATCGCCGTCGAACTCGACGACCACACCGATGCGCGAGCCGTGCAGGTAGGAAGCCAGGCTGGAGCCTTCGAAGCGCTTGAAGCGGCGGAAGGACATGTTTTCGCCGATCTTGCCGATCAGGCCCTTGCGCACGTCTTCCAGCGTGGGACCGAAGCCGTCCTGCTCATAGGCCAGTGCGCTCAGCGCGGCCACGTCGGCGGGGTTTTGCTCGGCGACCAGCTTGGCGGCGGCGTTGGCCATCGCGATGAAGCTGTCGTTCTTGGACACGAAGTCGGTTTCGCTGTTGACTTCGATCATGGCACCCTGGTTGCCATTGATGAAGGCGGCGATCACGCCTTCGGCGGTCACGCGCGAGGCAGCCTTGCCAGCCTTGGTGCCGAGCTTGACGCGCAGCAGCTCTTCCGCCTTGACCAGGTCGCCTTCGGCTTCGGTCAGGGCCTTCTTGCACTCCATCATGGGCGCGTCAGTCTTTGCGCGCAGTTCAGCCACCATGCTTGCGGTAATTGCAGCCATCGTATTTCTCCAATGTCAGTTCGATTCGTTACAGGATTTCGGCTTAAAAAAACGGGGCTACCCTGAGCCCCGCTTTTTATTCGGCGACGAGGTCGCTCAGCCGGACAAGCTCAATCAGGCAGCGGATTCTTCCACTTCCACGAACTCGTCACCGCTCTCGCCGGATGCGGCCTTGACCACGTCGGTCAGTGCAGCAGCGCGGCCTTCCAGGATCGCGTCGGCGATGCCTTGGGCGTACAGTTGCACGGCCTTGGCAGAGTCGTCGTTACCGGGGATGACATAGTCGATGCCTTCGGGATTGTGGTTGGAGTCAACCACGCCGACCAGGGGGATGCCCAGCTTCTTGGCTTCGGCCACGGCAATCTTGTGGAAGCCCACGTCGATCACGAAGATGGCGTCGGGCAGGCTGTTCATGTCCTGAATGCCGCCGATGTCCTTTTCCAGCTTTTCCAGTTCGCGAACGAACATCAGCTGTTCCTTCTTGCTCATGGCTTCCAGACCGGCTTCCTGCTGGGCCTTCATTTCCTTCAGACGCTTGATGGACGTCTTGACGGTCTTGAAGTTGGTCAGCATGCCGCCCAGCCAGCGCTGGTCAACGAAAGGAACGCCAGCGCGCTGGGCTTCGGCAGCCACCAGCTCGCGGGCCTGGCGCTTGGTGCCGACCATCAGGATGGTGCCGCCGTTGGAAGCCAGCTGCTTCACGAACTTCTGGGCGTCCTGGAACATCGGCAGCGATTTTTCCAGGTTGATGATGTGGATCTTGTTGCGGTGGCCGAAGATGAAGGGGGCCATCTTGGGGTTCCAGAAACGGGTCTGGTGACCGAAGTGGACGCCTGCTTCCAGCATATCGCGCATAGTGACGGACATATGAATACCTCAAAGGTTAGGTCTAAAATCCAGCCCGACAATTGCCCCCTGGATACAGGAAGCAACACCTTGAAGGGACTGGTTTGCGATTGACTTTGCAACGGGGGTTGCAAGCATGGGCAGGCATTCATGACGAACACCTCGCACCCCAAAGCCATCACCTGATCTCCGGCAATTCCGAAGAAAATCAGGGTGAACCCCTAGCAAAGCCGCAAGATTCTAGCATACGCCATCCCAAGACTGAGGCTTCGCACCCAACGCGCGCTCACACCCCGCATAGCCACGGCTGCCGCATCGGCCACACACTCCTGTAGTGATAGCTACATCCGCTTGATAATTCAGGCACTTCAGCAGATTCCACCCCAAAATGAACATCGCGATTGTGGGCGCCGGCAGCATTGGCGTTGCGACAGCCCACGCACTGGCCCAGGTCGGGCACGAGGTCACCGTCTACGAGCGCCATGGCACGGTGGCCGAGGAAGCCAGCTTCGGACATGCCGGCTGGCTGGGCCCCAGCCTGCTCCAACCGTGGAGCGTCCCCGGCCTCTCCACCACAGAACGCTCACCCACGCTTCCCGGCCGGCAGGCTTTGCCACGCCCCGGCTCCGGAAACCTCGCAGCCCAGCTGCGCTGGCTATGGCAATGGCGCCAGGCTGGGCGGCGCCTGCGCAAAGCCGGCGAACCCACAGCCACGATGGCGGCACTGGAGACACTCACCCAGCGCAGCCAGCAGTTCCAGCAATCGCTGTGGCGGCAGTGGGAGCTGGACCCGGAATATGTCTCCGGCAGCCTGGTGCTGCTGGGCAGCGAGGCCGACCATGAGCAACTGAAACCTGCACTGGCAGCGCTGGCCGAGGCCGGCACGCGCTGCGAGGCACTGGATGCCGCCCAGACCCGCCTGCGTGAGCCCGCGCTGGGCGAGGAGACCGCACTCGCAGGCTCCTTGTATTTCCCGCAGGCTGGCGCCGCCAACGGCCGCCTGGCCACGCTGATGCAAAGGCAGGCCGCACAGTCCGCAGGAGCACGATTCGAGACGCAACGCCTGGTGCGACGACTGCAGCCCGGCGGCGCCGGGCGCACCGCTCGCCTGCAGCTGCAAGGCGAAGACACACCCCGGTCGCACGATGCCATCGTCGTCTGCGCTGGCGCCGAGGCCGCAAACCTGCTCGCGCCGCTGAGCCTGCGCCTGCCCATGATCGCCCTGCGCGGCTATGGCATCAGTGCTCCGCTGCGCGAACAAGGCTACGCGCCCCGCCACGCCATCGTCGACTGGAGCGAGCAGATGACCCTGGTGCGCCTTGGCCAGCGCATGCGGGTCGTGGCCGGCGCTGAACTGGGCAGCCACGGCCCCATGCACGAGGCCACGCTGCAGCGCATGTACCACCGACTCAACATGGTCTTTCCCGGCAGCGCCGTGCTGACCTCGGGCGTTCAGATCTGGCATGGCACACGCATGTGCACAGCCGATGGACTGCCGTTGCTGGGCGCCAGCGGTTTGCCCGGCATCTGGCTCAACCTGGGCCATGGCAGCTGTGGTGCCGCCATTGCCCAAGGCTGCGCCAGCATGCTGAGCGACCTGATGGACAACCGCACCAGTTTCCTGGACAGCGCATTGCTGGATCCGCGCCGCTTCGGCTGACCGCTGCGGACACCCCGCCCTGCGGCTGGCGGCTATGCTCAGGCCATGCTGCGCATTCCCACATCCACCGCATTGCCACTGTTCGATACGGTGGCCACACGCACCCAGGAACAGCATGCCGCGGCCCGACTGCCCGCACACCGCCTCATGCAGCGCGCAGGCATGGGGCTGGCACGCCTGGCACGCGCCATCGCCCCTCACGCCAACCGCATCTGGATCGCCTGCGGCCCTGGGAACAACGGCGGAGACGGCTTGCAGGCAGCCGCCTGGCTTCAACAGCACCTGAACACGATGCCGGCACGATCCCGCAATTGCCGCATCCTGGTCAGCTGCGTGCGCGAACGCGACCGCATGCCCGCCGACGCGCGTGCCGCATGGGATGCAGCCCACAAGGCCGGCGTGCAATGGATCGCCCACATGCCCCCTGACATGGGGCCTCAGGATCTGTGCATTGATGCCTTGCTCGGCATCGGCCTGCGCCGACCCGACACGGCAAGCCCACCCACCCGAAAAGATGACCGATTGCTGCCGCTGCTGCGCAGCCTGCAGTCCGGCATCAGCCCCGTCCTTTGCGTGGACATCGCATCCGGCCTGGATGCCGACACCGGGCAATACCTGCCTGGATTCGAGCCCATGAACCTCCCGGTCAGCGCACGGCATACGCTGGCTCTGCTGACACTGCAACCCGGCCTGTTCACAGGAAGCGGCCGCGACGCCTGCGGCCATATATGGTGGGACGATCTGGACACAGGACTGGCAAGCAGCGCGCCACCCTTCGCCATCTCACCGTGCGCACAACTTTTCTCCCCGGAAGCCCGCGCCCCGCGTCCGCATGCCAGCCATAAGGGGAGCTTTGGCGACGTGGCCATTCTGGGCGGAGAGGGGCTGGAACACCGCGGCCTGTCCATGACCGGCGCCGCCTGGCTGGCCGCACTGGCAGCCTTGCACGGCGGGGCGGGACGCGTGATGCTGGCACTGCTCGATGCCTCGCACGGGTCAGGCCAGGCTATCTCCCCCTGGCCCGAAATCATGTTGCGCAGCCCCGAAGCACAAAACTGGCGCGGCGCCACCGTCGTGTGCGGATGTGGCGGCGGCATGGCGGTGCGCGCCTGGCTGCCCCAAATTCTGGATCAGGCGCCCAGGCTGGTACTGGACGCAGACGCACTGAACGCGGTTGCCGAAGATGAGTCGCTGGCCCTGCTTCTGAAAGAACGCAGACGACGCAGCCAGCACACGGTGCTGACACCGCACCCGCTGGAGGCCGCCCGCCTGCTGAAAATGAGCACTGCCCAGGTTCAGGCCCAGCGACTTTCAGCAGCCAGGCAACTGGCGCTCCAATTCAACTGCACTGCGTTGCTGAAGGGCTCGGGCACCGTGATCGCCGGACCGCAGGGCGACGGCAATGCATCGCCGCCCTGCTGGATCAACCCCACAGGCAACGCCCGGCTGTCCACCGGAGGAACCGGAGATGTTCTCGCCGGGCTGATTGCCGCGCTATGGGCGCAAGGGCTGGACCCCGCGCAGGCCGCAACACTGGCGGCCTGGCGCCACGGCCATGCGGCAGACCAATGGCCCGCGCAAATGCCGTTCAGCGCCAGCGCGCTGGCCCAGCGGCTGGGCCAATAGACGCCCTCAGGGCTTGCGCCGGGGCTTGGATGTCTTGCCTGCCACCTTGGACTTGACGGCCCCCAAGGCCTTCTTACCCAAGGCGCGCAGCGCCTGCACCGGCGATGGCGGCGGCAACTGCGGCAGACCGTGGTCAGCATCGACGGCGACAGACTTGCGCGCTTCAGCCGCCCTGCCCCTGCGGGAAGCGCGTGCCGCAGGTGCGGACGAACCCGGCACCACGGCCGGCTCACTCACGTCGCTTTGACGCACTGGCGCGGCCGGGCGGGACTGGGCACTCGCATATTCAGCCTCCAGCGCGGCCAGGTTCACGCCCTTGACCATAGCCTTCTTGGACGCCTTGCGCCCCTGCTTGCCGGAAGACACCGCGCCATCGGATTCAGACCGGGCTCCGCCGGCACCGCCGGAGTTACGCTGCGCACGCTTTTCCTTGGCGTCGCGGCGCCCCCATTTTTCGCCCTGATGGGCTTCCGTGCGCGCCGGCGCCCTGCCGGAACGACCCGAAGCCGGCTGCTCTTCGCCGTCGCGCACCAGGCGGAAATCGATGCGCCGGCCATCCAGGTCCACACGGCTGACCTGAACGCGCAGCCGCGTACCTATGCCGTAGCGGATGCCCGAGCGCTCGCCCCGCAGTTCCTGGCGCGCCTCATCAAAGCGGAAGTAGTCCCCCCCCAGCTCGGTGATGTGGACCAGACCCTCCACATACATGGCATCGAGCGTGACGAAGATGCCGAAGGTGGTGACCGCAGAGACCACGCCTGCGAACTCCTCCCCCAGATGCTCACGCATGTACTTGCACTTGAGCCAGGCCTCGACATCTCGGCTGGCCTCATCGGCGCGGCGCTCGTTCGCGCTGCAGTGCAGGCCTGCAGCCTCCCAGGCCTGGACCTCGGCGGCAGGCGCGCGCTTGCGCGGCTTCTGGCCGGGTGCACTGACACGCGAGGCCAGACGCTTGGCCAACTTGGCTTCGGCCTCTCCAGGCGTGGGCAGCTCGGGCAGGCGATAGTGCGTGCCTTCAAGCTCGGCCTTGATCACGCGGTGCACGAGCAAGTCGGGATAGCGGCGAATCGGACTGGTGAAGTGCGTATAGGCATCGAAGGCCAGCCCGAAGTGACCCGAATTTTCAGGCGTGTAGAAGGCCTGCATCATCGAGCGCAGCAGCATGGTGTGGATCTGCTGGGCATCAGGCCGGTCCTTGGTGGCATTGGCAATGGCCTGAAATTCGGACGTGGCCGGATTCTCGCCAAGCGCCATACCCACTCCCATGGCCTTGAGGTAGTTGCGCAGGATGTCCTGCTTCTCCAGCGAGGGCTTGTCGTGCACGCGGAACAGGCCAACGCGGCCGCTGTGCTCGATGAAGTCCGCGCTGCAGACGTTGGCGGCCAGCATGGCCTCCTCGATCAGCTTGTGCGCCTCGTTGCGCGTGCGCGGCACGATCTTCTCGATGCGGCCGTTCTCGTCACAGACGATCTGCGTCTCCGTGGTCTCGAAGTCCACGGCGCCGCGTGCTTCGCGCGACTTGAGCAGCGCCTGGTACACCCCATGCAGATTCAGCAAGTCGCCCACGCGATCGGAGCGCTTGGCAGCCTCCGGGCCACGCGTATTGGCCAAGATGGCAGCCACCTCGTTATAGGTGAAGCGCGCATGGCTGTGCATCACCGCGGGGTAGAACTGATAGGCATGGATATCGCCCTTTGCAGTGATCAGCATGTCGCAGACCATGCACAGGCGATCCACATCGGGATTGAGCGAGCACAGGCCATTGCTGAGCTTCTCGGGCAGCATGGGGATCACGCGGCGCGGGAAATAGACGCTGGTGGCACGGTCATAGGCATCGATATCGATGGCACTGCCCGTGGTCACGTAGTGACTCACATCGGCAATCGCCACCAGCAGGCGCCAGCCCTTGCCGCGCCCGACCTTGGCAGGCTCGCAGTAGACGGCGTCGTCGAAGTCGCGCGCATCCTCGCCATCGATGGTGACCAGGGGCACATCGGTCAGATCGATGCGATTCTTGCGATCGGCAGGCCGCACCCTGTCCGGCAGGGCCTTAGCCTGTGCCAGGCAGGCATCGGAAAACACATGGGGCACGCCGTACTTGCGCACCGCAATCTCGATCTCCATGCCGGGATCGTCGACCTCACCGAGCACTTCAATGATGCGCCCCACGGGCTGGCCGAACAGTGCAGGCGCCTCGGTCAACTCCACCACGACCACCTGCCCGATCTTGGCCGAACCCGTCGCGTTGGCAGGGATCAGGATGTCCTGGCCATAGCGCTTGTCTTCGGGAGCGACCAGATACACGCCGCTTTCCTGCAAGAAGCGGCCAATGATGTTGTGCGCAGGCCGCTCGATGATCTCGACCACGCGGCCTTCAGGCCTGCCGCGGCGGTCCTGCCGCACGATGCGAACCTTGACACGGTCCTTGTGCAGCACCGCACGCATTTCATTGGGAGGAAGGAAGATGTCGCCTTCGCCGTCATCACGGATGACGAAGCCATGTCCGTCGCGGTGCCCCTGCACACTGCCCCCGATTTCGTCGTTCGCGTCGGCACTTTTTGCGTGAGGGTTCATTTTCTTGGTATACAATCTAAATCTTTCCTGAGATGCCCAGGTGGCGGAATTGGTAGACGCACTAGTTTCAGGTACTAGCGGGTAACTCCGTGGAGGTTCGAGTCCTCTCCTGGGCACCAAGTTTAACGACAACCTGCAGAGGTTGCGGTGAACTGAGGAACTATCTTCACAAGAAGGTAGCTCCCTGGCTTCATGACTTGGCCGATCACAGTCTCAAGAAAAAATCGAAGATCAGGACTTCGCTGCAAAAAATGCAGTAGAATTTCAGCTTCAGCAAGCCCAGGTGGCGGAATTGGTAGACGCACTAGTTTCAGGTACTAGCGGGTAACTCCGTGGAGGTTCGAGTCCTCTCCTGGGCACCAAGTTTAACGACAACCTGCAGAGGTTGCGGTGAACTGAGGAACTATCTTCACAAGAAGGTAGCTCCCTGGCTTCATGACTTGGCCGATCACAGTCTCAAGAAAAAATCGAAGATCAGGACTTCGCTGCAAAAAATGCAGTAGAATTTCAGCTTCAGCAAGCCCAGGTGGCGGAATTGGTAGACGCACTAGTTTCAGGTACTAGCGGGTAACTCCGTGGAGGTTCGAGTCCTCTCCTGGGCACCAAACATGAAAAGGCCGTTGCACATGCAACGGCCTTTTTCTTTGCCGTTTCCGAAAAGCGACGTCACGCGCCTCTCGCCAGAAAAATTTCACGAAAATCTTTGCAAACCTGCCCGGCACATCGCTTTCGCGCTATATAATTTGCTTACTCTGAAATGCCCAGGTGGCGGAATTGGTAGACGCACTAGTTTCAGGTACTAGCGGGTAACTCCGTGGAGGTTCGAGTCCTCTCCTGGGCACCAAACATGAAAAGGCCGTTGCACATGCAACGGCCTTTTTCTTTGTCGATCCCGATAGTCGACGGGCCCGCGCTTCACACCGCAAAAAGTTCACGAAAATCTTTGCAAGCCGGCCCGGCACGTCGCTTTCGCGCTATATAATTTGCGTACTCTGAAATGCCCAGGTGGCGGAATTGGTAGACGCACTAGTTTCAGGTACTAGCGGGTAACTCCGTGGAGGTTCGAGTCCTCTCCTGGGCACCAAACATGAAAAGGCCGTTGCACATGCAACGGCCTTTTTGCTTGGGTGCGTACATGGATGCCTCCATCCCAAGCACCATCAGGTATCGGCAGGGCCAAAAAAAAAGGGAGCCGACGGCTCCCTTTCTTGACGATGAGGGTCTCAACCCCACCCCGTCACTTGCGCAGCAGTTGCTTGAGCACGTTCTGCAGGCGGCGTGCGGTGGCGTCATCGCGTGCCGATGCCAGCACCCGCGCGGCATCGCTGCCCCAGGTTTCCTGCGGGGCCGGATCGTTGCGGCGCGTCAGCAGTTGCAGCTGCAGGGCACGGCGGGCGCTCAGATGCTCTGCAGGCGTGGGCACGTCGGCAGCCATTTCAAGGCGCAGCAGGGCTTCACCCGCATCACCCTTGGGCGCCTGGGCCAATGCCTGCGACCAGGCGCTGCGCACTTGCGCAGACACGCGACCGCCGAGCTGCTGGGCCGCCGGAATCTGCGTAGCGTCACGCGATTCCCAGGCTGCCATCAGCTGGGTCAGCGCTTCGCCATGGGCCTGGGCCGCGAGCTTGCGCAGAGCGTCCTGCGCATGCTCCATGGCTTCACGCTGGGCACGGAAGGCCGGATCGGCCAGGCGCGGACCGCGCTCTTCACGCGGTTCGCGGCCAAAGCGGCCATTGTCACGGTTGTCGCGTCCGTCCCTTCCATCGCGGCCACGGCCACCGTCGCGGCGGTCGCCAGGACGGGCAGCGCGCGCACCACCCTCTTCCTTCTTCATGCCGGGACGATCATCCCCGCGCACGGCAACCACGGGGCGCGCCGGCGCCGTCTTCGCTTGCGATTCTTCCGAGCCGGCCGCAGCCACTGGCGCCTGTTCCGGCTGGGCAGCGTTGACGGAGGCATCGGCACGGCCGCGCAGCGCCTGCTCCAGAGCCTCCACCGCAGCGCGGATTTTCTGCACGTCACCCGATGTGTTGGCAGCTTCCACGGCCTGCGAAGCCTCCAGTACGCGGCGGTCATGGTCGCTGAGCTGCACGGCTGCGGCCCGGGAACCACGCTCGCTGCCCTTGCGGTTGAAAGCCTCGTCCAGGGGCTTGCGGAAGGCGTCCCACAGCTTTTGCTCGTGCTTGCGATCCAGCGGCACGGCCTGCGCCTCGGCCTGCCAGCGCTGCTGCAGTGCCTTGACGGCATCGATGCGCAGGCTGGGTGCGGCGCCCAGCGCCGTGGCCTCGTCGATCATGGCGTGGCGGCGCTGCAGGCTGGCCTTTTGCGCAGCATGCAACGGAGCCTCGGCCAGGGCCATGGCCTGCTTGAACTGGGGCTGCAGCTCGGCAAACAGTTTTTCACCGATATGACCGCTCTCGCGCCAGCGTTCAGCGAACTGGCGCAATGCGCGGGCCGCACCCTTGAGATCTTCGCTGGCGGCCTGCTGCGCTGCCCAGGCCTTGATCTCTTCGATCAGCGCCAGGCGCTGTGCCTTGGACTGGGTGGTTTCCGTGCGCAGCTTGTCGTGCCAGGACTCGACCACCTTGTGGGCCGCGTTGCAGGCTTCGTCAAACTTCTTCCAGAGAGCGTGGTTGGCCGCGCTGCCCTGGTCGGCCAGCTTCCACTGCTCACGCAGGCTGCGCAGGGATTCCTGGATCTTGCGACCGCCCAGCGCCTGGCCTTCAGGACGGTTCAGCAGAGCTTCCGCCTTGGCAACCAGCTCCTCACGCAGCTTGTCTGCGTTCTGGCGCGGCCAGCCTTCGGCTTCGCCTGCTGCCAAGAGGGCCTCGTGCACCTTGGTGACCAGTGCGTCGTCCACCAGACGACCATGGGCCTTGATGGCGGCACGCACGGCTTGCACGGCAGCGGAGCCAGCCTTGCTTTCGCCAGCAGCCGTCTCGGCCTGGAGCTGTTCCAGCGCCTGGGTCAGGGCAGCGCTGGCGGCAGCCACCTGCTCAGGCGACGTCTTGGCCTTGGGCTGCGCTGCGCTGCGGCCGGCAGGCGCTGGCTTGGACGGCTCGGCGGCCGCTGCCTCGGGAGGCAGGCCACGCGCCACACGCAGTTCATCGGCCCACACGGGCACGGTGGGCAGCGGGGCTGCTTCGTCCGCTGCGGCGGCCTCGGTCAGCGCAAGGGCAGACTGGAAGGCATCCCAGACAAGGATCAGCTGTGCGCTGGCGGCTTCCAGCTGGGGCGGGAAGCGTCCATCCACGCTGGCCCAGTTGGCATCGCCGGTGAGCTCGCCGGCCTGCTCCTGCCAGCGGGCCACGTCGGCGCGCAGGTTGTCGAGCACAGCCTGGGCGTCGCGCCATGGCTTGGTGGACAGGACTTCGATGCGCTGGGCCAGCAAGACAGCCACTTCGCGCTGGACCTGCACGCGATGCTGCAGTTCCTCGATGGCCTTGACGCGCTCGGCCAGTTGGGCCTTGTACTGCGACAGCGGCTCACGCGACAGCGGGGCGCCTGCCTTGGCGGCGTCGCGCTGCCAGGCGATGGCGTCGGCGGCATTGAAGGGCGATGCGACCAGCAGTGCCTGGGCCTTTTCAGCCCATTCCACTGCGATCTTTTCCTGGTCCTTGGTGCGGCGGATTTCATCCAGACGCTCACGCACGGCGCGGGCCGCGCTCTTGTCGCGCGCGCTCAGCTCCTTGAGGACGTCCTGCAATTGCTCGACCGAAGGCTGGGTTGCCAGCCAGTCGCGGATGCGCGAGGCGCGATCACCCGAGGTTTCGGCGGAGAAGGCACCGCCCGTGAGCACATCCAAGGGGTGTTGTTCAGGATTCTTGGCAGAAGCAGGGCTCACTTCAGGTGCATCGGACATGGTGCTGCGGGGGGAAAGAGAAGACATGAATCAATCGTTGAATGCCTGGCTGCCGCGGGCCGCCAGACGCGGCCGGCCGGGCTGCATGCGGGCATGCTAGCCGGGCCGGGAAAACCATATTCTCGCCGTTATTTGAAGCGGAGCCAAAACCGGGCTACTGTGCGGACAGGCTGAGCTGGGCGCGCGGGCTCCATTCCTGGTCGTCGGAATCCAGTTTCGGGGCCCCGAGAAACAGGCGCTCGAGCGGCAACTGCTGCTGCGCCAGATAGTCGCGAACGGCCACGCCGCGCGCCAGCGCCAGCTCGCGCATGGCATCGTCGGGCACGGTGATCTGCTCCAGCAGCAGGCTGCGCATCTGGTCGGTGGGCAAGTCCTTGGCCATGCCGATGACATTGCGCGGCTTGGCAAAGTCGGCACGGCTGTAAAGCGCCTTGGTCAAAGCCGGCACTTCGGCAGCAGACAACTCGGTCACCGATTCTGCCGATTTGCCCTCGCGCAGCACCTGGCGGCGCTTCTGGGCCAGCAACAGGCGATCGAGTTCGGCCTGCTTCCAGGCCTCCTTGTCCTGGGCCTCGCGCGCCTCGCCGATCACGGTGAGCCTGAGGGCCGGGCGCTCCTTGAGGGAGGCGACCACCTTGTCCAGGCTTTCGCGGGCCTTGGCATCGATCTGGGATCGGCCCGGCGCAAAGGCCACCACGCCCGACTCGCCGCTGCCGCCAAATGCGCCCGACAGCAGCGAGAACGGCGAGGTGACGGCCTTCATGATCAGGTTGCCGATGATCTTGAAGATGACTGGCGCCAACCTGAATTGCGGGTCGTTGAGCGAGCCGCTGACCGGCAGGTCCAGGTCGATGACGCCGTTGCGGTCGGCCAGCAATGCCACGGCCAGGCGCACGGGCAGCGAGGCCGGCGCACCTTCGACGGCTTCGCCGAAGGTGAGCTGGTGCAGCACCAGCTTGTTGCGCGCCGTGAGCTGGCCATCGGGCTCGATCTTGTAGCTGACATCCATGCTGAGCTTGCCGCGCTCGATGCCATGGCCCGCGTACTTGATGGAGTACGGCGACAGCGGCGGCAGCTCCAGATCGCGCATCTGGGCGCGTATGTCCAGGGCCAGCGGCTTGGCCAGCGGATTGACCTGGCCGGTGATCTCCAGCGAAGCCGTGCCCTGGGCGCGGCCGCGCAGCTCCACATCCGCCAGTTGCGGCCCCTGCTCCCCGGCCGGCTGTTCGGACGAGAAGGCGCTCAGGCGGCCGGCCAGCTCGCTGAGGTCAGCCGAGTAGTTGGGCTGGATGAAGTAGTCGGAGAACTGCACCTTGCCGCCCGTCAGCACGATGGGGCCGATCTTGATGACCGGTGCAGGCCCGGAAGCGGCCTTCGGCGGGACGGGCTCGGCAGGAGCCGCCGCGCCATCCGCAGCCGGCGCGGTGTTTTGCTCCAGGGACTGCTGAGACTGGGCCGACTTGACGATGTCCTGCAGATTGATGCGGCCATTGCGCTGCACGATCACGCGTGCAAAGAAGTCGCTGAGCGCCGTCTCGCGCACGCTCAGGCGCAGCGGCTGGGCGGGCTGCATCTGCAGGTCCAGGCCACGCACGGCCAAGGTTTTCCAGGCGACGAGTTCATCGCGCAGGCCCAGGCCCAAGGCAGCCGATCGAGCCTTGGCCCGGTCGGCCGTGGATTCGCTGAGCACGGCTGCCACGGCGCCTGCGGCCGTGCTGGGTGCGCCCTGCCCCGCAGCCTCACCCCCGGCTTGCACGGGCGAGGCCAGCGCGGAACGCATGCGCAAATCCACCAGTTCGACATCGCCCTGCACCATCAGCTCGGGGCCGGCAGGCTGGCTGGCAAAGCGCAGCTGACCCAGGAAATTGCCATCGGCGCGCACCAGCTCCACATTGAGCATGTCGGCAAAGTAGGGCTCCAGCGCGTGCAGCGGCAGGCTGCGCGCCTGCAGCCTGCCCTGGAGCGACAGTGGCGCCAGTCCCAGATCGCCGCGCAGGCTCAGCGATCCTGCCTGGACACGCCGGCCCGAGCCGACCTGGGCGGACAGCTCCAGCGGCGTGGGAGCGGACTTGGCCGCCAGCGGCTCGATGGCGCCCAGGCGCAGGCGCAGTGAACTCAGATCCAGGGACACGGTGCGCGCCGAATCGGCGTTGCGCACGGGCGCTTCGTCACGCAGCGCAACGGCGCCACCGTCCACTTCCACGGCCTGCAGCCTCAGACCCCAGGGCCTGGGCTTGTCCTTGGCGGGGTCCGGCGTCGCAGGTGCCGAGGATACGGGTGGCAGCCATTGCTCATACATCCACCGGCCCTGGGCGTCGCGCGACACGCCCAGCTGCGGCTTTTGCAGCGCCAGGCGCCCCACGAAAACCTGCTGGCTGGCCAGATTGACCTGTACCTGCTCCAGCTGCAGGCGCGCGATGTCGACCGGCGCGGCCTTGTCCTTGAGGCTCAACTGCTCCACGCCCAGTTCGGCCACCTGCACCACCATGGCGGAGCCGCTCCAGCCCAGGCCGGCGTCGGTGCTCAGCAGGCCGGTCAGCTCCGGCTTGAGATGGGCAGACAGATACGGCGCCGCCAGTTGCAGAGGCAACTGGCGCGCGGAGACGGCCAGTTGCCCCTGCCTGTCGGTCATGGCGCCGCTCAGCCTCAGTTCGGCGGGTTTTGCGCCCTCTCCTGCCGCTGCAGACTGCACCTGCATGCCGGCATCAAATTGCAAAGGCTGCTCCAGCGGCCAGCGGACATCGCGCACTTCCAATGACAGCTGGCGCGCCTGCAGCGCCGCACCCGACTGGCCTGCGCCGGGCGACGCATCGCGCCAATGCACCGTGGCATCGGCAATGGCCAGCCTGTCCAGGCTCACCCTCCAGGGCTGGGGCGCCTCGGAGGCAGGCTTTTCCACTGCCGGCCTGGAATCGGAGGCAGAGCGACTGCCCATCGCCATCCAGTTGATGCGGCCTTGCGCATCACGGGCCGCGAAAATCTCTGGAGCGCTCCACTGCACGGACTCCAGCTCCACCACCGACTGCAGGGGCTGCACGTTCTTGAGCACGGCCGCCAGGCGCTCGAAACGCAGCAGGGGCGCCTCATCGCGGTCAAGCAACTCGGCACCGGACAGGCTGACCTCGCCGGTGATCCGCACCACGGCCTGCTCGGCCTGCACAAAGGAGATGTGCAGATTGGTATCCAGCACGCCGGAGCGCGGCTTGACGGGAGCATTGGCGGGCACATAGCCCAGGTAAGGCGTCAGGTCCACGCCCTGCCAGCTCAGATCGACGGCCGTCTGGCGCTGGTCGGTGAAAGGCGTGCTCTGGGCACTGGATTCAAAGCGGCTGCCGTTGAGCGCGAAGGACAGGTGCGGCAGCACCTTGATCTCGCGCTTGGACTCCAGATTGCTGATGAACGGCAGCTTCAGCTGCAGCTGATCCAGCATGTGCTCACGCTTCTGGACATCGTCCTGCAATTGCACGCGGCCGTCGCGCAGCGCAATGTTGTACAGCGCAAAGCCCAAGGGCTTGGCCGGCGGCGTATCGCTGGGCTCGGCCAGCCGGGCCAGCACATCATCCACATCGAAGTGCCCCAGGCTCTGCTGCGTGAGGCGCAGCACCGGCGCATCGACCTCGATGGCATCCAGGACAGGCGCCAGCCTGAAGAGGGACTGGATACTGGCATTCACATAGATGCGGTCGACCTGCAGCTGTGGCGACGACGGCGCGGGTTCTGCCTGCCCTGCGCCCGCCGGCTGGCTTTTGGCAATGCGCAGATCACGCAGGGTCAGCTCCAGCGACCAGGGCCGGAACTCCACTGCCCCCACATGGACCTGGCGACCCAGCTTGGCCGATGCCTGCTTTTCCAGCTGGCTTTTGGCGACAACGGGCACCAGCGCCCACAGCAGCAGCCACAGCAAAAGAAACGCTGCAAAGGCGATGGCCAGCCTGCGCAGCCAGCGGTGCTTGAAGAGAAATTGCATGGGGCTCTAATAACTAGTACGGCGCCATCCTGGACAGAGGACGCAGCGGTGGCTGCATTGCATCAGAAATTGGGCTGGCAGCAAGACCTCAACCCGCATCACCGCACATTTCTTGACGTTGCAGTCACCCTGGAACGACAAAGCCCGGAAGCCTTGAACCGGCTTCCGGGCTTTACGGCAGGCACAAGTCCTGGCCGTTTTCCGCAGTCAAGGAGAGGATGGTCCTTGCTGCTCGGAAGCAAGAGATTGCTTCCAGGAAGGCCGCGGAAGAAGACTTGAACGACTGTGCCCGAACCATCGAACACCACTTTTACCCGTCTTCCACCTTGGCGAGACGACTGCAGGAGCAGTCGCCTCCAATATAGAAGGACGCAGGCCAGGCCTGCCAGTGCTTTTGCATTTCATTGCAATTTCATGAAGCCCTGTACAACCGCCGCAAGCGCCCCACATCGGTAGCACGCAACCTGCTCTCAAACACTCAGAAACTGTGTTTGCATCCATGGTTTGTTATTATTCATCGATCTAACAAACGCACTTCATAGTGTTGACCGTGTATTTGGTGAACTCCTAGAATCCGCCAGCGCTCGAATAGAGCGTTTTTTGTTTCTGCTGCCTCACGACTGAGCAGATCCCGCAGGCCTACAACGCAATGGTGCACCAAGCGCCAGCCTCCCGGATCCGCAGCACCCAATCCAGGGTGTCAGCCTCACCGGCCTTCGCTTCGGCGAAGGCCGTTTCGGGTTGGTGCCCCTAGAAAGGAAAAAGCTATGCCAGCGTCAGGAAAATTTTTCGCCGCCGCGCGAACGTTCGCCATCGATGTGGCCAACGGTTTTCTTGCCATCATCCACAACAGCTTCGCCCTTCTGGGCCTGGCTGTGGCCTTCCTGGCCATTACCTTGTTCGCCCGTCCCGACCTGCGCGATGCCGGAGAGAGCCAGCTGCGCTCCTGGCTGACCGCTCGCCAGATGGCCGAGCTGGGTGCGCCCGTCGAACTCGCGGCCAGCGACCGCGCGACGGCGACCAACCCGAAGAACCTGCCCAAGGATCAGGCGGCCGTGGCCTTCTGGCTCAGCAAGAAGTACCGCGTGGCGCCCGAGCCCATCGCGGCACTGGTCAGCGAGGCCTACGACCTGGGCAAGGTCAACCGCCTGGACCCGACGCTGATCCTGGCCATCATGGCCATCGAATCCAGCTTCAATCCGTTCGCGCAAAGTGCTGTCGGCGCGCAGGGCCTGATGCAGGTGATGACCACGGTGCATACCGACAAGTACGAGAACTTCGGCGGCCAGAACGCCGCGTTCGACCCCGTCAGCAATCTGCGCGTGGGCGTGCGCGTGCTCAAGGAGTGCATTGAGCGCGCCGGCTCCATCGAAGGTGGCCTGCGCTACTACGTGGGCGCGGCCAACCTGCCCACCGACGGCGGCTATGCCGCCAAGGTGCTGGCCGAGCACCAGCGCCTGCGCATGGCCGCCGGCCTGCGTGCCGTGCCGCTGATGACCGCCAAGATCGAGCAGCCCAAGCAGGCCGTCCAGATCGCAGCCACCAAGCCGGCCACATCCACGGCCGAGGCAGCCGGACCTGCGGCCTCGGCAGCGTCCGCTGGCACCCCGGCAGTGCCGGTCAGCTCGAGCAGCATGTCCGCGCGCACCGAACAGGTGGCCCTGCAGACACAGGAGCCGGCGCTGTAACCGGAACCACCGACATGGCGCACGAAGCTGGCTAAGGCCAGCTTTTTTCATTCCTGCCTGTACCCGCTGATCTGCCAGGCAGGCGGCTTTGCCAACGCCCCTCGCCTGTCTTCGGCTCCATCAGCTCAGCTACACTAGCGGGGTACGCAACTGGCGATAGGCGCAGCCGCTTCACGCACCGCTGCCGCTGACGTGGAAACCAGCAGAAGGCCTGAAAAGAACCACCTTCTGTGAACCACCGGGGAGCGTACCGCCCAGCCTCCATGCGCACGCGGGATCTGGAGTGTTCCGCCGTTCGCCTGGGCAGCCCTTGGCCTCAAGGGAATTTCAAGTTCACAGGACTGCCATGTTTCAACGCACCAATACCGTCGAGAAGGTCGACGCCGAAGTCTTTGCCGCCATCCAGGCCGAGAACCTGCGTCAACAAGAACATATCGAGCTGATCGCCAGCGAGAACTACTGCTCGCCCGCCGTGATGGAAGCCCAGGGCTCCCAGCTCACCAACAAGTACGCAGAAGGCTATCCAGGCAAGCGCTACTACGGCGGCTGCGAGAACGTCGATGTGGTCGAGCAGCTTGCCATCGACCGTGTCAAGAAGCTGTTCGGCGCCGAGGCCGCCAACGTTCAGCCCAACTCCGGCTCCCAGGCCAACCAGGCCGTGCTCATGGCCTTTGCCAAGCCCGGCGACACCATCATGGGCATGAGCCTGGCCGAAGGCGGCCACCTGACGCACGGCATGCCGCTGAACATGTCGGGCAAGTGGTTCAACGTGGTCTCCTACGGCCTGAACGCCGAAGAAGCCATCGACTACGACAAGATGGAAGCGCTGGCGCGCGAGCACAAGCCCCGCATCATCGTGGCCGGCGCATCGGCCTACGCCCTGGCCATCGACTTCGAGCGCTTCGCCAAGATCGCAAAGGAAGTCGGCGCCATCTTCTGGGTGGACATGGCCCACTACGCCGGCCTGATCGCCGCGGGCGTGTACCCCAACCCCGTGCCCCACGCCGACGTGGTCACCACCACCACGCACAAGAGCCTGCGCGGCCCGCGCGGCGGCGTGATCCTGATGAAGGCCGAGCATGAGAAGGCCATTAACAGCGCCATCTTCCCCGGCCTGCAAGGCGGCCCGCTGATGCACGTCATCGCCGGCAAGGCCGTGGCCTTCAAGGAAGCACTGTCTCCCGAGTTCAAGGCCTACCAGGAGCAGGTCGTGAAGAATGCCAAGGTCGTCGCCGAAACGCTGACGGCCCGCGGCCTGCGCATCGTCTCCGGCCGCACGGAAAGCCACGTCATGCTGGTGGACCTGCGCGCCAAGGGCATCACCGGCAAGGCGGCCGAAGCCGCGCTGGGTGCCGCCCACATGACGATCAACAAGAACTCCATCCCCAACGATCCCGAAAAACCGATGGTGACCAGCGGCATCCGCGTGGGCACGCCCGCCATGACCACGCGCGGCTTCAAGGAAGAGGAAGCCCGCCTGACGGCCAACCTGCTGGCCGACGTGCTGGAGAACCCCAGCGACGAAGCCAACCTGGCCCGCGTGCGCGCCCAGGTGGCCGAGCTGACGGCCCGCTTCCCGGTCTACGGCGCCTGATTTGAGCGCATAGAGGCCTGCCATGAAGTGCCCGTTCTGCAGCCACCCGGACACCCAGGTCGTGGAGACCCGTGAGGCCGAGGATGGGGGCTTCATCCGCCGCCGCCGCCAATGCGGCGGCTGCGACAAGCGCTTCACCACCTATGAGCGGCCCGAGGTCAGCTTCCCCGCCATCGTCAAGAAGGACGGGCGGCGCATCGAGTACGAGCGCGCCAAGCTGCTGGGTTCGTTCAAGATTGCGCTGCGCAAGCGTCCCGTGAGCACGGAGCAGATCGATGCCGCCATCGAGCGCATCGAGGAACGGCTGCGCAACCTGGGCGAGCGCGAAGTGCTCTCCAGCCGCCTGGGCGAGATGGTGATGCGCGAGCTCAAGCTGCTCGACAAGGTCGGCTACATCCGCTACGCCAGCGTCTACCGCAGCTTCGAGGACGTGGACGACTTCAAGAACGTCATGGATGAAGTCCGCAATCCTGGCTGATCAGGCCGGCAGGACACAAGAAAGCCGCCCTTGGGCGGCTTTCTCTTTGGCGTCCTGGCAGCGCTTTCAGGGCGCCGCGGCAGGAATCGGCGCCAGGCCTGAATCGACGTCGCCGCACTGGGCGCGGTGGCGCAGGGCGTGGTCCATCACCACCAGGGCCAGCAACGCTTCGGCGATGGGCGCGGCGCGGATGCCCACGCAGGGGTCATGGCGGCCCTTGGTGATGACTTCGGTGCTCTGGCCCTGGGTGTCGATGGACTCGCGCGGCGTGATGATGGAGCTGGTGGGCTTGATGGCGATGCGCACCTCCAGATCCTGGCCCGTGCTGATGCCGCCCACGATGCCACCGGCGTTGTTGCTGCGAAAGCCTCCAGGACTCAGCGAGTCGCCGTGCGTGGTGCCGCGCTGGACCACGCTGTCGAAGCCCGCGCCGATCTCCACGGCCTTGACGGCGTTCAGGCCCATCATGGCGTAGGCGACGTCGGCATCGAGGCGGTCATACAGCGGCTGGCCCAGGCCCACCGGCATGCCACTGGCCTGCACGCGCAGCGCGGCGCCGCAGGAGTCGCCCGACTTGCGCAGCGCATCCATGTATTCCTCGTAGCGGGACACATCGGCCACCGGCGCAAAGAAGGGATTGTTGCGCACATGCTCCCAGCTCTCGAAGGGCAGCGACAGCTCGCCCACCTGGGTCATGCAGGCGCGGAACTCGGTGCCGAATTTTTCCTTGAGCCACTTCTTGGCCACGGCGCCGGCCGCCACCGTGGGCGCCGTCAGCCGTGCGGAGGAGCGGCCGCCGCCGCGCGGATCACGGATGCCGTACTTCTGGAAGTAGGCGTAGTCGGCATGGCCGGGACGAAAGCTTTGCGCAATGTTGGAGTAGTCCTTGCTGCGCTGGTCGGTATTGCGGATCAGCAAAGCGATCGGCGTGCCCGTGGTACGGCCTTCGTAGACACCCGAGAGGATTTCCACCGCGTCCGGCTCGTTGCGCTGCGTCACGAACTTGCTGGTGCCGGGGCGGCGGCGGTCCAGGTCGTGCTGGATGTCCGCCTCGCTCAGTGCCATGCCAGGCGGGCAACCGTCGATGACGCAGCCGATGGCCGGGCCATGCGATTCGCCGAAGTTGGTGACAGTGAATAGGGTTCCGAAGGTGTTGCCGCTCATAGGCCGATGATTATGCCCGGGTCGCCCCCAAGCGCCGCTCCCGCTGCAGCGGTGCATTGCGCAGGCAGCCATCTCCCGCAAAGAAACAATAAAACTATCAAATTACAAATATTGATAGCTAGAATTACAGAACATTGTTCTTCAACCGCCTGCGGACCATCCCTCAGGCACCAGCCGCAACTTGCGGGAGATTCGTGAAATGCAGACCTCTTCCGGCTCAACGCAACGCCAGGATCGCAGCGATCCTGCGAGCAGCACTCCACCGCCCTCACCCATCCTTCAACAGGATGCCGGTGACCAGAATCTTCACCCCACCCTGATGACCATGCTGCTGGTCTCAGCCAGGCCCGATGATTTCAGAACCCGCAACCGGCTTGCCCAGGCCAAGCAGTACATGCGGGCCCGGCTAGATGACCCCGAGCTCAAGCCCCTGCAGGTGGCCCAGGGCCTGGGCATGTCGCTGCGCAGCCTGGCGCGCCTGTTCGCCACCGAGGGACTGACTCCCAGCCGCTGGCTCTGGAACGAGCGCCTGGCCCAGGCCCACCTGCTGCTGCAGGCCGACAATGCGCGGCGCGTGACCGATGTGGCGATGGCCTGCGGCTTCACCAGTTTCTCGCACTTCAGCCGCGTCTTCAGGCAGGCCTATGCCGTGCCGCCCAGCGCCTTGCTCAAGCCCCGGCGCAGCAGCGTGCATTGAACGGGCTTGCGCCCGGCCGTAAAAAACCAAGGCCTGCGCCGCGTTCTGCGGTCGCAGGCCTTGCTGCATGGGCAGGGACGGTCTTGCCGCGACCGGATGATCAGTCCGCGCCCTGGCGCTCGCCTTCGGGCCAGTCGCGGATATAGGCCTTGAGCATGCGGTTCTCGAAGTTCTGGCTGTCCACCACGGCCTTGGCCACGTCGTACAGGCTGATCACGCCCATCAGCATGCGCTTGTCCATCACCGGCATGTAGCGCGCATGGCGGTCCAGCATCATGCGGCGCACCTCGTCCATGTCGGTTTCCATGGTGCAGGTCATGGGAGCGTCGTCCATGGCCGAGCGCACCAGCGTCTCGCCCACGCCGCCGTGCTTGACAAAGCCCTGGATCACTTCGCGGAAGGTCAGCATGCCGACCACGTCGCCGTGCTCCATGACCACGAGGGAGCCGATATCGCGCTCGGACATCACCTGCACCGCGCTGGCCAGGCTTTCGTCCGGCGACACCGTGTAGAGGGTGTTGCCCTTGACGCGCAGGATGTCACTTACTTTCATGCCGTATCTCCAAGATTGTCTGTGTCGCCGTGGTTGCGGCAAGCCCATGTCTGCCGGGAAATATAGCCCACAATGCCCGCTTGCCTTGACAACCATGGAGACAGGAATGCCCGGCTACTCGGATCCCGGCTTTGACACTCTGGCGCTGCACGCGGGCGCACAGCCCGACCCCGCCACCGGTGCGCGCGCGACGCCCATCCACCTCACGACCTCGTTCGTCTTCGAGTCCAGCGACCATGCGGCCTCTTTGTTCAATCTGGAGCGCCCCGGCCACGTCTACAGCCGCATCTCCAATCCCACGAACGCCGTACTGGAGCAGCGCGTCTCGGCCCTGGAAGGGGGCGTGGGCGCCATCGCCGTGGCCAGCGGCCAGGCGGCGCTGCACCTGTCGGTGGCCACACTCATGGGCGCGGGCAGCCACATCGTGGCCAGCACGGCGCTGTACGGCGGCTCGCAGAACCTGCTGCACTACACGCTGGCGCGCTTCGGCATAGAGACCACCTTCGTCAAGCCCGGCGACATCGACGGCTGGCGCGCCGCCGTGCGGCCCAATACCAAGCTGTTCTTCGGCGAGACCGTGGGCAACCCGGGCCTGGACGTGCTCGACATTCCCACCATCAGCGCCATCGCGCATGAGGCCGGCGTGCCGCTGCTGGTGGACTCCACGCTGACATCGCCCTGGCTGATGAAGCCGCTGGAGCATGGCGCGGACATCGTCTACCACTCGGCCACCAAGTTCCTGTCGGGCCACGGCACCGTGGTCGGGGGCATCGTGGTGGATGGCGGCAGCTTCGACTGGGAAAAATCGGGGCGCTTCCCGGAGCTGACCGAGCCCTACGACGGCTTCCACAACATGGTGTTCAGCGAGGAAAGCAGCACCGGCGCCTTCCTTCTGCGCGCACGCCGCGAAGGCCTGCGCGACTTCGGCGCCTGCATGAGCCCGCACACGGCCTGGCTGATCCTGCAGGGCATAGAGACGCTGCCGCTGCGCATGGAGCGCCATATCCGCAACACCGAGAAGGTGGTGCAATTCCTGGCCAGCCATCCGCTGGTGGGCCGCGTGGGCCACCCGCTGCTCGATACCCATCCCTCGCACCAGCTCGCCAAGAAGCTGCTGCCGCGCGGCGCAGGCTCGGTGTTCAGCTTCGACATCAAGGGCAACCGCAACCAGGGCCGCAAGTTCATCGAGACGCTCAAGGTCTTCAGCCACCTGGCCAACGTGGGCGACTGCCGCAGCCTGGTCATCCACCCTGCCAGCACCACGCACTTCCGCATGAGCGACGAGGCGCTGGCCCAGGCCGGCATCGGCCAGGGCACGATCCGCCTGTCCATCGGGCTGGAAGACGCAGACGACCTGATCGACGACCTCAAGCGCGCCCTCAGGGCGGCCGAGAAGGCCGCGTGAATCGGCAAGGGAGACACCAACAATGAAGATCGATGTTCACGGCCACGCCATCTACGCCTATACCGGCGGCAAGGCCTTCAATCCCGCACAGCCGACGGCCATCCTCATCCACGGCGTGCTGTGCGACCACAGCGTCTGGGCACTGCAAAGCCGTTACCTGGCCAACCACGGCTGGAACGTGCTGACCATAGACCTGCCGGGCCACTGCCGCAGCGCAGGCGATGCGCCGGCCAGCGTGGAGGCGGCGGCGGATTTCATCGGCCAGCTCATGGATGCGGCAGGCATCGAGAAGGCCGCGCTGGTAGGCCACAGCTGGGGCAGCCTGATCGCCATGGAAGCGGCCGCGCGGCTGGGCGCGCGCGTCAGCCACCTGGTGCTGGTGGGCACGGCCTACCCGATGAAGGTCTCGCCTGCTTTGCTGGACTCCGCGCTCAGCACGCCCGAGCAGGCCATCCACATGGTGAATGTGTTCTCGCGCGCCACGCTGGCGCCACCCAGCGGCGCAGGCAGCTGGGTGTTCGGCGCCGGCATGGCGCTGGGCCGGCGCGTGCTGGCCAGCAATGACCGCACCAACCTGCTGCACGCCGGCTTCAAGGCCTGCGACAGCTATGCGGGCGGCGAGGGGGCCATGGCGGCGCTGCAATGTCCGGTCCTGTTCGCCCTGGGCGAGCAGGACCAGATGACGCCGCCCAAGGCCGCCAAGGGCCTGATCGAGGCGGCCCGGGCCGCGCAGCGCCAGGTCAGCATCGTGCACCTGCCCAGCGGCCACAACCAGATGACCGAGGCGCCCGACCAGACGCTGTTCGCCATCCGGGATTTCCTGGCGCGCTGAGACCGGCCGGGTCCTGCCCGCAGGGCAGGCACGCACTCACTCACGCACTCACGCCCCGCGCGCGGGGAAGATGCTCTTTTTCACGAGCGCGTGCACGCCCCAGTTGCCATCCACCACCTGGGTGATGCCGAAGTCCACGGCGATCGACATCAGCGAGATGGCCTCGTCCTCTCCCAGCCCCTGGGTGGTCATGAGGAAGTGGCGCATCTTGTGATAGGCGTCGCGCAGAGCCAGGTCCACGGAAGACTTCTTGAAGATCTGGTTTTGCGCATCCGGCCCCAGCTCCGCCAGAT
The DNA here is from genome assembly GCF_028401915.1 of Delftia sp. DT-2. Taxonomy (NCBI): domain Bacteria; kingdom Pseudomonadati; phylum Pseudomonadota; class Betaproteobacteria; order Burkholderiales; family Comamonadaceae; genus Delftia; species Delftia sp. DT-2. The sequence goes on along the minus strand of NZ_JAQOTI010000006.1, from coordinate 377,366 downwards.
AGTTGGCGTAGCTGAAGCCGTGCAGCAGCCATTCGTCCTGGGTTTCGAGCAGCGGATACGCCAGTTCGGCCAGCGGCGTTCCAGGCAGGTCCGCCTTCTTGTGCAGGATCAACTGGAAGGTGCCGGTCAGCGAGCACTCGATGGCCGTGCCGCACAGCTCGGAATCCCCCTGCGAGGCATGCGGATCGCCCACGGTGAAGTTGGCCCCTGGCACGGCCACGGGGAAATACATGGTCGCCCCCTTGCCGATGCGCCAGTTGTCGATGTTGCCGCCCGTGTGGTTGGGCGGAATGGAGCTGGCCATCTCCACCTCGGCCGGCGCCACGCCGATGGTGCCGAAATGCGGGCGCACGGGAACGCGGATATTGCGCAGCACGTTATCGTTCTTGCTGATCGTGCGGTGGTCCACGGGCACGCCCGGATAGTCGATGGTCGGGTGGACCACGCCGAAGGGGTCGGTCTGCGGCGTCCAGCGGTAGTTGTAGACGGCGCGGGCCCAGTTGCGCTCGCCGGTCGCATCCACCTCGTAGATGGTGACCACCTCGCGCTTTCGGGGCTCGGTGAGCGTGTCGCCATAGTGAAAGCCCCAGTTCGCCGCCGCATTGCTGCCGAAGGTCCGGCCCTTGAACTGCGGGTTGCCCGAGGGGCGCGGCACCACATCAATGATGCGTACTTCCAGCACATCGCCGGGCTGGGCGCCCTTGATGCGTACCGGCCCCGTGCAGATGTGCACGCCCTGGCCCCCACCTGCGCCGTTCTTGGCATCCATGGGACCGGCACCCCGGCGATCGACGTTCTTGCGCTGGCTGTCCCAGTGGAACACGCTCTCGGCGCCAGGGTCGCCCCGGACCATGCGTTCGGCATCGTCATTGGCATGGTGGGTCAGCGTCTCCATGGTCACGTAGTCGCCCGATTCGACTTCGACCACCGGCTTGGCCGATCTGCTGAAGTAGCCCCAGAGCACGGTGCTGGCAGAGGCGGGAATGTAGTAGTGGCTGGCCATGCCCTGGCCGGCCCGGGCGCCAGGCGCACCCTGGGCAAAGGCCCGGGACGGTGCCATCGCACCGCTGATGGCGCCGGCCGAGACCGCGCCGCCACCGACCACCATGGCGTCGCGCAGGAAGGAACGGCGTGCAACCTGGAATTCCTCGCGGATCAGCGTCTCATCGGCTGGCGAAGCACCGTGCTGGCAGCCCGGGCCGCAGATATGTTCTTGGTGGGGGATGGTCATCGAAAATACTCCTGCTGTTGTGGATCGGTGCCGGCAGCGCCAGTGTCCAGGCGAGCATGTCCAGGCCGGTTGTTCCTGCGCGTACAAAAACTTGTCGCGGCTGCCATCCGGTGCGCCGGGCTTGGACAGGCAGTACGCGGCAGTTCATAGTTCGCCCCTGATGCACGACGATCCAAGACGCTTTTCCACCCACGCATTTCCCGATGCCTTGCGGCAGGCTGCGCTCAATGAGGCGCTGTCCAGGGCAGACATCCATGGCGAAGCGCCCACGCCACCGGCCACCCACCTGGCGCTGCGCAGCTCGCCACTGGGATCGGTATTCATTGCGCTGGCCACCTCGCCACTGACGCTGCGGGCCGTGGCCAAACGGCTGCGCGGCCCGGGCCTGCTGCTGTGCGCCTTGCTGCAAGGCAGCGCCGATGCGGTGGTCGAGGACGCCGCGTTCCCGCTCAAGGCCGGCTCCGCGCTGCTGCTGGAGTCAGACCGGGACTGGCAGCTGCAGTTGCCCGGCGACGGCCGCCTGCTGCTTGCGCGGCTGGAGTCCTCGAGCTTTCTGCTGCGCCTGCTGCGCTCGTGCCCGCCCGAGGCCAGGCACATCGGCGGGACAGGCGGTGTGGGGGCCATGTGCATGGCAATGGCGGCCTCACTGGCAGAGCAGATCGACACACTGGCACAGGACGATCTGCTGTCGGTGGAGGCCACGCTCACCGACATGCTGGTCACCTGCCTGACACCGCGCGCCGGCAATCCCGACCAGGAGCAGGCCGAGGCGACCGAGCCGCCCAGCGCCGTGCAGCTTGGCCATCTGCGCCGCATCTGCCGCGCCATCGAAACCCGGCTGGGCGATGCCGAGCTGTCCATCGATGCCATCGCCGAAGCCGAGGGGCTGTCCACGCGCTATCTGCAAAAGCTGTTCAAGGGAGCGGCCACCAGCTTCAGCACCTACCTGCGCGAACGCCGGCTGGAGCGCTGCCGCATGGACCTGAGCAACCGCTCGCTGCAGCATTTCTCCATCGCCGAGCTGTGCTTTCGCTGGGGCTTTGGCGATGCCGCCAACTTCAGCCGTGCCTTCACGGCCCGCTATGGCCTGTCCCCCAAGGCCTATCGCGCCAGTCCGGCGCGCGTGCAGGATGCGCCGCCCGGCCAGCGCGGACGCCCCTCGCCCGCCGAGAGCGCTGCGCAGGGTGCAGAACCGGCCGCAGCGCGCCTGGCACACAGCCCGTTCCAGGCCCTGCTGCGCGACCATGCACGCTACGCCCAGGCGCTGGCCCTTGTGCCCAAGCGCTCGGCGCACGCAGACAATGGCGGTGCGTCGCCCCAGCATTACTATCTTCCGGTCTCCGACAAGACCGTGCACTGGGGCTACCTGAGCCGTTCACTCAAGCCCGTGCTTTCGGTGCGCTCGGGTGACGTGGTGACCATGGAGACGCTGACCCAGCATGCCTCGGACGACTGGGAACGCATGATCGAAGGCGATCCGGGCGCCGAAAGCGTGTTCCACTGGACCGCAGCCCAGAAGGCCGTGGACCGGCGCGGCGCGGGCCCGATGGACGCCTCGATCTACGGCCGCGGCGCGGGCGAGGGCTTCGGCGTGCACATCTGCACCGGCCCCGTCTATGTGCATGAGGCCGAACCTGGCGACCTGCTGGAGATACGCATCCTCGACGTGCAGCCACGCCCCAGCTGCAGCCCCGCCCACCACGGCCGTGTCTTCGGCAGCAACGCCGCCGCCTGGTGGGGCTTTCACTACCGCGACCAGATCACGGAGCCCCGCCAGCGCGAAGTGGTCACCATCTACGAAATCGACCACGCACTGCCCGAGGAGCCCACGGCCCGCGCTGTCTACAACTACCGCTGGACGCCGCAGACCGACCCCTTCGGCGTGGTCCATCCGACCATCGACTACCCGGGCGTGCCCGTGGACCCCGCCACCATCACCCGGCGCTTTGGTGTGCTGGACAAGGCACGCGTGCCGCTGCGTCCACATTTCGGCATGCTGGCCGTGGCACCGCGAGAGGCCGGCCTGATCGACTCCATACCGCCGAGCTACTTCGGCGGCAACCTGGACAATTGGCGCGCCGGCAAGGGCGCGACGCTCTTCCTGCCCGTATCGGTGCCAGGCGCGCTGTTTTCGGTGGGAGACCCGCATGCATCCCAAGGCGACTCGGAACTGTGCGGCACGGCCATCGAATGCTCGCTGACCGGCAGCTTCGAGCTGCGGGTGCACAAGCGCGCCGCGCTGGACAACCGCTTCCTTGCAGAGCTGGACCACCCTTTCCTGGAGACCGGCTCCGAATGGGTGATACAGGGCTTCAGCTTCACCGACCACCTGGCCGAACTGGGCAGCCAGGCGCAGTCCCAGGTCTATCGCAAATCATCGCTGGAAGGCGCCATGCGTGACGCTTTCCACAAGGCAAGGCGCTATCTGATGCTGGCCCACGGGCTGGACGAGGACGAGGCCGTATCACTGATCTCCGTGGCCGTGGACTTCGCCGTGACGCAGGTGGTGGACGGCAACTGGGGCGTGCACGCCGTGATCAAGAAGAAGCTGTTTCCGCCGGAGCTCTCGGCGTCCGCCCAGGCGGGCCACTGAAGCCCACCCGGGATCAGACCCGTGCCAGAAAGCGGGCGATGCGCTGGGCAATGCGCTCGGGCTGCTCGCGATGGGGAACGTGGCCGCCACCGGCCACGATCTCCACCTCCACAGGGCCGCGCGCCCGGTCGCGGATACGCTCGGGGTGGACCAGGGAGCCGAACTCGTCATGCTCGCCGTGGATGGCCAGCACCGGGCAGCGCACGCGCTCCAGCGCCTCGTCCAGCCGGTAGTCGGCAAATGGCTGCGACAGCCAGGTATCGACCCAGGCAGACAGCACCCAGGCGGCCTTGTCGCCGTGGTATTTCTCCAGGCGCGCCAGCTGGCCCGGCCGGGCGAAATCCTGTTGGGCCGCACGAATGCCCTGCAAGGTGCGATCTTCCACAAAGGCCTGGGCGGACTCCGTGATCACCGCCTTGCACTGCGCGCCATATCGGGCCGCCACCATGGCGGCCATGCCGCCGCCCACGCTGTGGCCCAGCACAATGAAATCCCCAAGGCCCAGCCCCTGGTGCACCGCCGGAAACACGGTCTCTGCCTCCCGGGCCACAAAGCCCGGCCCCAGCGTGCCCGGATAGGGGTCGGACTGGCCAAAGCCCAGCCGGTCGTAGGCCAGCACATCGCGGCGCGTGGCCTCGGCCAGTTGCTGCGGGAAATCGCGCCACAGCGCTACCGAGCCCAGCGAGTCGTGCAGCAGCACGATGGGCGCGCGCGCCGGGCCTTGCTCGCCTTCGCCGGCCGCCGGCGCCTGCCAGCGCCTGACGTAGATGCTGCCCTGCGGTGTGGGAATGCGGATTTCGTTCAAGGATGCGGGGATGTCGGTCATGCACGAGGAAGGCATCGAAAAAAAACTCCATGCCGGTCGGCGCCGGCCCGGCAGACATCATGCGCCTGCATGCCGCCAGAGGGCGACACCGTGGCGACGCGCGGGGCGGAATGCGGCAGCTTTTGTCTCTCTCGGGGCAGCTTTTGCGAACCTGGGCGCGCGGGTTCCTCCGATGGTGAGCGGCAAGGCAGCAGCGTATAAGTTGACCCTACCCCATGCTTGCGAAGGCCTGCCATGTCACACGCTTCCGCTCCCCTGCCCGGCGCCGCACAGGCTGCCGTGGACCCGCGCCAGTTCAAGAGCTTTGCCGAGTTCTATCCGTTCTACCTGCAGGAGCACAGCAACCGCACCTGCCGGCGCCTGCACTTCGTGGGCTCCACGCTGGCGCTGCTGTGCCTGTTCGCGCTGTTCCTGACCGGCAATTTCTGGTTCCTGCTGGGCGGCCTGCTGTTTGGCTACGGCTTTGCCTGGATAGGGCATTTCGGCTTCGAGAAGAACCGGCCCGCCAGCTTCAAGCGCCCGCTCTACAGCTTTCGCGGCGACTGGGTGATGTGGCGCGACATCCTGACGGGCCGCATCCCGCTCTAGACCGGAGCCTGCGGCCTTTGCTCCAGCAGATCGGCCAGCGTCATGCCTGCCAGCCCCGTGCGATCCCACAGCGGCTGCACGGCCGGCGACGGCGCCAGCAGCAGACGCTGCACCAGCGGCTGCAGCGGCGTGCGATGGGGCTCCACCAGCAGCATGTAGCGGGGCTCGGGGCCTTCGCTGGCCGCCACAGTGCCGGGGGCCTGCACCGTGCCCACCCAGTCCAGCACCGACAGCGCCTGCAGCACCGGATCGATCTGCTGCCAGTCCACACGCAGGCGCCGCGCCAGATCACTGGCGTACAAGCCCTTGGCGGGCGACTCGCGCTCCTGTGCGAGGTACTGCAGGATCTCCACGGCCATCTCGAACTGCCAGCCCTGCTGGCCCGGCATGCGCTGCACGCCCGCCATCACGATGGGCAGGTAGGCCGTGACCACGGCGCCCAGCAGCACGATGACCCAGGCCATGTAGATCCAGATCAGCAGGATGGGCAGCGTGGCGAAGGTGCCGTAGATGACCGAATAGGTAGGCACCGAGGCCAGGTACAGGCCCAGCGCCTTCTTCGCCAGCTCCATGCAGGTGGCCACGAACAGGCCGCCCACCCAGGCATGGCGCCAGCGCACCGCCGTGTTGGGCACGTAGTGGTACAGGCCCGCCATGCCAGCGGCCAGCGCCAGGAACTCGATGGAATCGAAGATGAAGCGCAAGCCTTCGGGCAGCGCATTGACCAGCCCGCGCGAGGCCGACATCACATAGGAAGACAGCACCAGGCTCAGGCCCAGCACCAGGGGGCCCAGCGTGATCGCCGCCCAGTAGATCAGCACGCGCTGGCCCAGCGGCCGCAGCTGGCGCACGCGCCAGATGTTGTTGAGCGTGCGGTCAATGGTGAGGATCAGCGCCACCGCCGTGATCACCAGAATGGAAAACCCCGCCATGCCCAGCTGGCTGGCCTTGGAGGCGAACTGCGTCAGATAGCCCAGCACCTGGCGCGCGATGGTCTCGGGGATCAGGCTGTCGATCAGCCAGCGCTCCAGCACGATCTGCACGCGGGAGAAGATGGGAAAGGCCGTGAACAGCGCCAGCGCCACCGTGAAGAACGGCACCAGGGCCAGCACCGTGGTGAAGGTCAGGCTGCTGGCGGTCACGCCCAGCCGGTCCTCGCGAAAGCGTTCGCGCAGCGTGTGTGCGGTATTGCGCCATGGAAAGCAGCGCCAGCGTTCGCGCCACGATCTCGGCACCGCAGGCTCGGGCGGCTCGGCCAGGGACAGGCTGCGCTCCTGGGCAGGAACGGGCAGCGCCAGGGAGCCATCCTCCAGGCCATCGACGGGCTCCTTTTCGGGGCCGCCGCTCATCGCCCCATCTCCGCCGCAAGGCGCATGTCTGCAGCGGGCGCGGCCATCCAAGCAATCACATGTTCAAAGGTCAAGACCATGGCCGATATGATGCCACCCCGATGACTGATTCCATTTCTCGCCCCGGCGCCGATGTCGCCGCCACCCGCTGGCTGGCGGTCTCCAGCCTCATGGGCCTGATCGTGCTGAGCCTGGCCTGGGAACTGTGGCTGGCGCCCATGCGGCCCGGGGGCTCCTGGCTGGTGCTCAAGGCCCTGCCGCTGGCGATTCCGCTGATCGGCCTGCTCAAGCACCGCATGTACACCTACCGCTGGGTCAGCCTGCTGGTGTGGATCTATTTCACCGAGGGCGTGGTGCGCGCCTGGAGCGACCCCGCACCCGGGCGCTGGCTGGCGCTGCTTGAAGTTTTCCTGTGCCTGATGCTGTTCACCGCCTGCGCCCTGCATGTGCGCTGGCGACAGCGCAGCGCGCGCCGCGCGGCCCAGGCGGCCGGCGGCTGAGCCCTCCGTTTTCATGCCTTCACGTCTTTGAAAGAAGTTGCAACATGACTGCACTGCTTGAACGCCTGCGCCAGATCGTCGGCGAAGCCCATGTCCTCACCGAGGGCGACCTTGTGGCCTACGAACAGGATTGGCGCCGCCGCGTGCGCGGCAAGTCCCTGGCCGTGGTACGCCCGGCAAGCACGGCCGAGGTGGCCGCCGTGGTGCGCGAATGCGCGGCCGCAGGCACCAGCATCATCCCGCAGGGCGGAAACACCGGCCTGTCGGTGGGCTCCACGCCGGACGACAGCGGCACGCAGGTCGTGCTCAGCCTCACGCGCATGAATGCCGTGCGCCACATCGACCGCGACAACCTGAGCTTCACCGTCGAGGCCGGCTGCATCCTGCAAAGCCTGCAGGAGCTTGCCGAGAAAGAGGGCCTGCTGTTCCCGCTGTCGCTGGCCGCCGAAGGCAGCTGCACCATTGGCGGCAACCTGGGAACGAACGCGGGCGGCACCCAGGTGGTGCGCTACGGCAACACGCGCGAGCTGTGCCTGGGTCTGGAAGTGGTCACCCCGCAGGGCGAGATCTGGGACGGCCTCAAGGGCCTGCGCAAGGACAACACCGGCTACGACCTGCGCGACCTGTTCATCGGCAGCGAAGGCACGCTGGGCATCATCACCGCCGCCACCATGAAGCTGTTCCCCCAGCCTGCGGCCCAGCTCACGGCCTTCGCCGCCGTGCCCTCCATGGAAGCGGCCGTGCGCCTGCTGGGCATGGCGCACCAGTACCTGGGCGCGGGCCTGACGGGCTTCGAGGTCATGGGCCAGTTCGCTCTGTCGCTGGTGATCAAGCACATGCCCCAGCTGCGCGTGCCCTTTGCCGGGCTGATCGGCGCGCCGCCCTACTACGTGCTGGTCGAGAATTCGGACAGCGAGTCCGAGCAGCATGCGCGCGAGCGTTTCGAGGCGCTGCTGGAGCTGGCCTTCGAGGACGGCTGCGTGCTCGACGCTGTGGTGGCCGAAAGCCTGTCGCAGGCCCATGAGCTGTGGCACATCCGCGAAAGCATTCCGCTGGCCCAGGCCGAGGAAGGCCTGAACATCAAGCACGACATCTCCATCGCCGCATCGCGCATCCCCGCCTTCGTCGAGCACACCGATGCCGTGCTGCAACGCGAGATCCCTGGCGTGCGCCTGGTCAACTTCGGCCACCTGGGCGACGGCAACTTGCACTACAACGTGCAGGCGCCCGAGGGCGGTGACGCCAAGGCCTTCCTCAACGAGCGAGAGCACCTGGTCAACCACCTCGTCTATGAAGCCGTGGCCGAATTCGGCGGCTCGTTCTCGGCCGAGCACGGCGTGGGTGCGCTCAAGGTGGACAAGCTGCAGAAGTACCAGTCCCCCGTGGCGCTGGGCATGATGCGCGCCATCAAGCAGGCGCTGGACCCGCAGGGACTGATGAACCCGGGCTGCATCCTGCCGAGGCAAGCCTCCTGAGCGAAACGCCGCCCCTTCTGTGGCAGCGCCGGGTTTGCACGCGCCGTCCTGAGCCAGGAGCGGCACGTGCCTGCCTTGTCAGGAAACCGGCTTGGCCTCGATATTGGCCATCGTCTTGTTGACCTGTTCGGGCCAGGCGATGTCGGCGCCGGCCGCATCGGAGAAGTCGGACTGTTTGCCGCCGGTGAGCAGCCACACGCGCAGGGCATTGCGGGCGGGATCGATCACGATGGCGCCCATTTCCTCGCCGCCCTGGTGCGGGCGCAGGCCGACGATGCTCCAGACATCTCCTTCCTTGGTCAGCGGGCCCACGGTACGCATATTGCTCAGCAGGGTCGGGTAGCTGGTGCCCAGCAGCGCCTTGAGCCGGTCGGCCAGCACGCCCTGCTCCAGGTAGTTGGTGCCGTCGTAGGGATACTTGCCCACGTACTCGGCCAGGCTGTCCAGGCCGGGCTCCCCCGCCTTGGCGGTGGAGGGCATGCGCGTGCGCGCGGGAAACGCCAGCACCAATTCCGGGGCTGGTGCAGCCACATCGAGTGCGACGGACTGCGCGGCCTTGGGAGTCGGGACGGAGGGAGAACGCGGATCGCAGGCTGTCAGCGCCAGCATGGCGACACCCAATGCAACGGCGGCCTGCCAGGGGGAGAGCATGGAAGACATGCGCAAGCTCCTTGTCAAAGCGGATGCGAAAAAAGCGGTGACGCCGGTGCGAAAGCCTGGGCAATGCACCGGCACCAGTCTGCGGGCATTTTCGCACCCGGGGCGCCAGACCTTGTTTCAAGGGGCATGGATACCGTCGGACAAGGCGCCGTATTCATCAAGGGATAATCCGGAAGATGAACACGACTCCAGCGCCCCGCCCAGCCCGCTCCCAGTACGAAGATTTCATGCGCCATGTGTACGAGCACGGCGTGTCCAAGACCGACCGTACCGGCACGGGCACGCGCAGCGTGTTCGGCCACCAGATGCGCTTCGACCTGTCCGAAGGCTTTCCGCTGGTCACCACCAAGAAGGTGCACCTCAAGTCCATCATCCTGGAACTGCTGTGGTTCCTGCGCGGCGACAGCAATGTGCGCTGGCTGCAGGAGCGCGGCTGCACCATCTGGGACGAATGGGCCCGTGAGGACGGCGACCTGGGCCCGGTCTATGGCGTGCAATGGCGCAACTGGCCGACGCCGGACGGCGGCCACATCGACCAGATCGCCGAAGTGGTCAAGCAGCTCAAGAGCAACCCGGACAGCCGCCGCATCATCGTCAGCGCCTGGAACGTGGCCGACCTGCCGCAGATGGCGCTCCTGCCCTGCCACGCCTTCTTCCAGTTCTACGTGGCCGACGGCAAGCTCAGCTGCCAGCTATACCAGCGCAGCGCGGACATCTTCCTGGGCGTTCCCTTCAACATCGCCAGCTACGCGCTGCTGACCCACATGCTGGCCCAGCAATGCGACCTGGAGGTGGGCGACTTCGTCTGGACCGGTGGCGACTGCCACATCTACAACAACCACTTCACCCAGGTCGAGACCCAGCTGGCGCGCCAGCCCTTCGCCTACCCGACGCTGCAGATCAAGCGCCGGCCCGACTCCATCTTCGGCTACGAGTACGAGGACTTCGAGGTCGTCGGCTACCAGCACCACGAGCCCATCAAGGCCCCCGTGGCCGTCTGAGGCAGCAGAAAGACCCGCCCGATGGCCATCCATCTCATCTACGCACGCGCCGCCAACGGCGTCATCGGCAAGGACAATGCCATGCCCTGGCACCTGCCCGAGGACCTGGCGCACTTCAAGCAATTGACCCAGGGCTCGGCCGTGGTCATGGGCCGCAAGACCTGGGACTCGCTGCCGGCCCGCTTCAGGCCGCTGCCCGGGCGCACCAACATCGTGGTCACACGCCAGGCGGACTGGGCACCCGAGCCAGCCGCCCCCGGCGTGCTGCATGCCACCAGCCTGGAGCAGGCCCTGGCGCTGGGCCGCCAGGCATCCGCTGACGTGTGGGTCATGGGCGGTGCCCAGATCTACGCCCAGGCCCTGCCGCTGGCCGACAGCATCGAGGTGACTGAAATCGAACGCGACTACGAAGGCGACGCCTTCGCGCCCACGCCGGGCCCCGAGTGGCAGGAGGCCTCGCGCAGCCGCCATGTGGCAGCCAATGGCCTGCCCTACAGCTTTGTGCGCCTGCAACGGCGCTGACACGGTCCTGTCGCAAACGGGGCTGGCGGGCACGGCGGGTCTGTGCAAATAATGTCGGTTTTCCAAGCCTGCGCCGTCTTTTGCATCTTTCCGCCATGAGCCTCGTCCAGCCCCTGCCCCCCGGTCCGCTCGACATCGTCGGCGACATCCATGGCGAAGCCGAAGCGCTGGAGCATCTGCTGGGGCACCTGGGCTACGACGCGCTGGGCCGCCACCCCCAGGGCAGGCGCCTGGTCTTCGTGGGCGACTTCTGCGACCGGGGTCCCGACAGCCCGGGCGTGCTGGCCCGCGTGGTGCCCATGCTGGAGTCGGGCCATGCGCTGGCCGTGCTCGGCAACCACGAAATCAACCTGCTGCGCGAGGATGCCAAGGACGGCTCCGGCTGGTTCTTCGACAGCCGCGTGGCCTCCGACACACCCAAGTACGCCCCGTTCGCACGCATGCCGCTGTGCGATATCCCCGACACCCTGGCCTTGCTGGAGCGGCTGCCCATCGCCATGGAGCGCGAGGACCTGCGCGTGGTCCACGCGGCCTGGCGCCCGCAGCAGATCGCCATGGCGCGCGAGCTGCCGCCGGGCAGCGCGCGCAGCGCCTATGACCACTTCGAGGCCGTGGCCGCCCAGCAGGCCCAGGTCAACAAGGTGGCCGAGCGCATGCGCGCCGAGCGCCGGCAATGGCCGCACGACCTGGAAGACCGCAACTGGCTACCGCCCTTCCTGCCCGCGCACAGCGAAAGCGAACTGGCCAAGGCCATGGTCAATCCGCTGAAGGTGCTGACCTCGGGCGTGGAGCGCGAATGCCGCAATCCCTTCTACGCGGGCGGCAAGTGGCGCTTCGTCGAGCGCGTGGCCTGGTGGAACGAATATGAGGATGCCCAGGCCGTGGTCGTGGGCCACTACTGGCGGCGCCTGAATCGCGGCGGCCCGTCCTTCCACGGCGCCCAGGCCGAGAACCTGTTCGGCCAGACGGGCCCGCTGTCCTGGCACGGCCGGCGCGGCAATGTGTTTTGCGTGGACTACTCGGTCGGCGGCCGCTGGAATGCCCGCCTGGCGGGCGAGGACCCGCAGCAGCGCTTCAAGCTTGCCGCCATGCGCTGGCCTGAGCGCCGCCTGGTGTTCGACGACGGTGCCCAGGCGGACAGCGAGGAGTTCGGCGTTGCGGCGGCCGCTGCCGCATAGCACGCGCCAGATACGCGGCGCTTAGCGTCAGCAGCAGCGAGCGCGGTGCGCCGTAGCAGTTGTTGCCCGACACCGTGTTGAACGAAGGCACGTAGCAGCGCCTGTCCAGCAGGTTGCTGGCGTTGGGCGCCACGCCCAGAGGGTGTCCGCCCCCCTCCGAAGAGAGGGGGAAGCGGCGCAGCCGCTCAGGGGTGCCTCAGAACGTTCCGCGCAGCGTCAGCATCACATTGCGTGGCTCGCCATACCAGTTGTTGCCGCCGCTGGTGCCCACCGTGCGGTAGTAGACCTTGTCGAACAGGTTGTTCAGGTTGAGCACGGCCTGCCAGTTGCGGTTGATGCGGTACTGCACGCTGGCATTCCACACGGCATAGCCGCCCTGGCTGAACTTGAAGGGCACGGCCGCACCGTCGAACTTGCCCGTGTCAGGATTGAAGGCATTGGCCGAGCCGCTGACGAAATGCGCGCTCTGGATATTGGCGCCACCGCCAATCGTCCATTGCGACAGCTCGCCGGGCAGGCGGTAGGTGCTCCACAGCTTGAACAGATGCTTGGGCGTGACGGAGTGGTAGATGCCTTCGATGCCCGGCGTCTTGTTGTGGTTGCGGTTGAAGGTGTAGCCGGCAAACAGCTGCCAGCCGCGCGCCAGCTCGCCCGAGATCTCGCCTTCCACGCCCTGGCTGACCACCTTGCCCTTGCTCAGCCAGCAGCAGTTCAGGCCCGCGTCGCCGATGTCGGTGTTGGGGTAGGAGGGATCGGCCACGGCCTCGCCATTGCGCTCTATGCGGTACAGGGCCATGGAGGCCATCAGCCGGCCCTCGTTGAACTCGCCCTTGGCGCCCAGCTCGAAATTGCGGCCCTTGATGGGGTCCAGCGGCGTGCCGGGCAAGGGCCCACCCAGCTTGTCGGCCTGGGACTTGTGGATCTCGGCGACGCTGCCGTAGGCCGTCCAGCGGTCGTCGATGTCGTAGACCAGGCCACCGTAGGGCGTGAAGATGCCGCTCTCGCCATAGGACGACACGATGCGGCTGGTGAGATTGCCGGCCCGGTCGAAGCGCAGCCAGGGCGTCTGCGTGTCGTAGCTGGCGCGGCGCGCGCCGACGATGGCGGTCAGGCGGTCCGTCAGGCTCAGGTTGAGCCGGCCGTACAGGCCTTTCTGCGTGGCGCCATAGCCCGCGAAGCTGCGCGTCTTCCAGACGAAGCTGGGCAGGGGAATGGCGCCCGGGTCGAAGCCGAACACACTGATCCCCCCCGCCGGCGTATCCACTTCGGAGAGAAAGGTGTCCTGCGTGTCGCGGATCTTGACCCAGTCCGCGCCCAGCAGCAGCCGGTGCCTGCGCCCCAGCAGGGAGAACGTTCCGCTGACGTTGGCATCCAGCGCCTTCTTGGTGGAATAGAAATCGTTGGAGAACCCGCTGAGCGCCGCGCCCAAGCCGGTCGAGGGGTCCACCGCCCCGGACATGTCCGCCAGACGGCTGTCGCTGTCGACCTTGACGTAGTTGGCATGGGCACGGACGCGCCAGTCGCCTTGCAGTCGTTGCTCCAGCTGCGCAAACAGTTCCTTGTTGGTTCTGTCGTAGTGGCCCCAGCCGGCCATCAGCGCCGTGCTGCGCGGCAGGTGCAGATCGTCGCCATTGGCCGCGCGCGGCAGGCCGCTGCGCCAGGGCAGGCTGGCCGACTTGTCGTAGCTGCCGCCCAGGGTCAGCTTGGTCGCAGGCGTGAGATCGGCTTCCACGATGCCGTAGAGCAAGGTGTTGCGCGCATCGGCGTAGTCATAGAAGAACTCGCGGTCGCTGTGCGCCAGCACGGCGCGGCCGCGCACCCGGCCATCGGCGGCCAGCGGGCCGGCCACATCGACTTCGGCCCGGCGCTGGTTCCAGCTGCCCACCGAGGCCGAGGCCAGCACCTGCGGCTGTGCCGTGGGGCGCTTTCTCACCAGGTTGATGGAGCCGCCGGGCTCGCCATTGCCGCTGTACAGGCCGTCCGCGCCGCGGATCACCTGCACGCTGTCGTACATGGCCATGTTGGGGTCGAAGGTGCCCTGGCTGAAGGCGTCCACCGCCGCTCCGTCGATCTGGACATTGCTGATCTTGAAGCCCCGCGCGTAGAAGCTGTTGGCCGTGCCGCCCAGGCCACCCGAGCCCGCGTAGTCCACCGTCACGCCCGTGGTCTGCTGCATCACGTCGCCCACGGAGACCAGGCCCTGGTCCTCGATGCGCTGGCGCGTGACCACGGAGATGGACTGCGGCGTCTCGCGCACGCTCTGCCCCTTGCCCAGCGACACGCGCGAGGCCGCATAGGAGCCCAAACCCTCCGTGGTATCGCCAGCGTGCGCCTGGGCCGTGACCAGCACCGTGCCCAGCGCAGCATCGGCTGCCGGCGACGGCTCCCTGGCAGGTGCCTTCAGCGTATAGGCGCCCGGTACGGCATCGATCACGGTCACGCCGGTGCCCGCCAGCAGCCGGTCCAGCGCCTGGCGCGGCGTGAAGCGGCCCTGCAAGGCCGGCGAAGTGCGGCCTGCAACGATCTGCGGATCGAACAGCACCTGGTGCTGGGCCTGCTGCGTGAACTGGCGCAGCGCGCCGGCCAGCGGCTGGGGCGCGATGCTGAAGGCCAGCTCCCCTGCCTGGCCGGCCTGCCCCGCCTGCACGGACGATGGCTGCTGCGCCTGCACCGCAGGCTGCGCCAGCGCAACCAGGGCTGCAGCCACCAGCGACGGCATCCTTGCCCGCCGCCATGGCCTGCCCCTGTGCTGAAACTCTCCTCCCCAAATGCCCGCGCCCATGGCGGCGCTGCCGTGTTCTTTTCCTGCTTGCATCCCTGCTCCTGCTGCACTGTGTCCATTGCCCGCTGTCGCGGTGTGCGCGGTGGGTGGCAGGCAGACAGTTGAGCGTCCACCCGCCACGCGCGTGCGCGGCCGTCGCGGTTGTTGGCTGAGCTGTGCACTGGGCAGCGGCCTGGCTGGCAACCATGGAGGCGCGAGAAAACCCGGCCTCCATGAAGGTAAAACCCGCTACCGCGCCAAAGTGGGAACGTGGCCGAACCGAGAAAGCGAGTTGTTTACATTAATTTACAAATAGACAAAGCACTCAATGCGCCGAGATTCGCCAGCCGCCTTGCGCATCGCCCTGCACACGCACCGGCAACAAGTGCGGCAGCGAGCGCAGAAACACCTCGGGTTTGCCGGTCAGCGCCACGCCGGACACGGACAGCGCGGCCAGCCGCGCATCGCCATCCACCCGTACGGGCTGGCCCAGGTAGCGCGCCAGATCGGCTGCCACCTGGGTCAGCGGCGCCTGCTGGAACACCAGCTGGCCGCTGCGCCAGTCACCCACGGTGTCCGCGCCCGCGGCCAGCGGCTGCCGTGTGCCGTCGCGGGCATCGACGGACATGCCTGCGCCCGCGCCCAGCAGCAGGCGCCGGTCGTCCGCAGCATGGCGGTCGGGACGCAGTTCCACCTTGCCCTCCAGCACCTTCACCACCAGCGCTGGCGGCCCGGCGCGCACATTGAAGGCCGTGCCCACCACGCGGACCTGGCTGGCGCCGCTGTCCACGGTGAAGGGCCGCGAGCGGTCGGCGGCGACCTGGAAGAAGGCCTCGCCCTGGTCCAGCACCGTCTCGCGGCGGCGCGGGTAGTAGCGCACCTGCAGCCTAGAGGAAAAATTCAGCGTGACCCGTGTGCCATCGGGCAGTTCGGCCTCGCGCACCTCGCCAGGGCCGGTGGCCATCTCGATCACATGGCTTGCGTGGTTGTCCCAGGCATACCAGCCGCCGCCCAGGGCCAGCGTCGCGACCAGAGCCACCGACAGCAACGCAGGCATCAGGCCGCGGCGTGTGCGCTGACGCGCCGGCGCGGGCAAGTGGGCCTGTGTCTGCGCACGCGGCCCGCTCGCCCTGGCTTGCGGCGCAGCCGCCGCGTCGCAGGCCAGCGCCGGCCTGCGCAACTGCTGCAGGTCCAGCACCGTGCGCCCCAGGCTCTCGAAGATGCTGCGGTGCTGCGGGTCGGCGGCCAGCCAGGCGTCGAGTTCGCGCTCGTCGGCGCCGGTCCAGTCGGCTTCGCGGCGGCGGGCGAAGTAGTCGGCGGCGCGGGCGTGCAATTGCAGGCGTTGCGGGGTCAGCGTCATTCCCGGCCCTCCCCGTCCGTCGCGGCCTGCGCCAGCAGGCCCTGCATCAGGCGCATGTCTTCGGCGCTGCCGTACTGCACGCGCAGTTCGCAATAGGCCATGGCCAGCGTCACATGGTTGTGCACCATGCGGCGCGAGATGCCCATGCGCTGCGCCACCTCGGTCTGCGTGAGCCCGTCGATGCTGTGCAGCACGAAGGCCTCGCGGCGGCGCTCGGGCAGCTCGGCCATGGCCTGCTCCAGGCGGCACAGGCGCTCGCGGTGGTGCGCCGCCTGCAGGGGGTCCGAGCCTTCGCCGGCCGGCAGTTGCTGCGCCAGTTCCATGTGTTCATCCAGCGAGACCGATTCGCGCCCCGGCGCGCCCGCCGAGCGGCGCCAGGCATCGTGCGATACATGGCGGGCGATCACGCGCAGATAGGGCTCCTGCTCATCGGGCGGCAGGGCCTTGCCCGAGGCCGCATAGCGCACGAAGACCTCCTGCACCGCATCCTCGGCATCCTCGCGGTTGCGCATCTGCCGGCCCAGCAGGCGGCGCAGAGGCTGGTGCCAGCGTGCATACACGCGGGCCAGCAGGGAGGGGGCGGCATCATCGTCCGCGCCAGGCACGCGCGCGCTCACGGGCAGGCTCCCGGCACGGCGGTCTGGACGCGGGCAGGCAGGCCAGCATGGGAAACGGACAGGACGAAGAAGAACGGCACGGGCGGCGATTGTACTGAGAATGGTTCTCATCAACACCCTTGCGGCCGGCACGCGCCATGCGATGCGGGTGCTGCGGATGCCTTACCGGTCCGCTGCCCCATGCAGCGCCACCAGCGTGGGCACCACCCAGTTCGGCGCAGGCTGCGCCGCGTCGAAGCACTGGTCCTCGGACGGCACGGCGATGACGGTCATGCCGGCCTGCCGCGCCGCATGTGTTCCCGAGACCGAGTCCTCGAACACCAGGCAGCGCCCGGCCGGCACGCCCAGGCTTTGCGCCGCGAAGTGGTAGATGTCGGGCGCGGGCTTGCCGCGCACCACCTGCTCGGCCGAGACGATGGCGTCGAACGCCGGCCGCAGGCCCAGCGCATCCAGGGTGTGGTGGCACAAAGACAAAGGAGAGTTCGAAGCCAGCGCCACGCGCCAGCCCAGGGCGCGGCAGGCGCCCAGTGTTTCGCGCACGCCGGGCAGGGCCTGTCCATGCGCGCTGACCAGGGCCGCCACGCGCGCGACCACGCGGCTCTCCAGCTCGCGCTGGCTGGGCCCCTGCCAGGGCCGGTGGGCGTACCAGTGCGCGGCAACCTGCGCCGTGGTCATGGGCGCCGTCACGCGGGACATCTCGGCCGTGATGTCGATGCCGACCTCGGCAAAGGACTCGCGTTCGGCACGCTTCCAGAAGGGCTCGGAGTCTATGAGCAGGCCGTCCATGTCGAAGATGGCGGCGCCGAATCCGGCCTGGCCAAGGCCTGCGAACGAGGGAGCGGCTTCAGGGATTTGCATGGCGCGCATGCTAGCGCAGGCGGCAAGTGAAAGCAGTTGCTGTTAGCCTGTGCCGGCTGGCGATGGATGCAGATGCATGCGATTGCCAGCCCTTCACAATCCTTAGCGAGCCCGCAATGACCAGCCCCCTGTACACCGCCTCCATTCCCGTCCTGCAGCAGATGCTGAAGGCCCTGTCCGACGTGCTCAAAAAGGCCGAGGAACACGCCGCGCAGAAGAACATCGATCCCGACGCCCTGCTGCAGGCCCGCCTGTTCCCCGACATGTTCCCGCTGGTGCGCCAGGTGCAGATTGCTGCGGACTTCGCCAAGGGCATCGCCTCGCGCCTGGCCGGCGCCGAGGTGCCTTCGTGGCCCGACACGCAGACCAGCTTTGCCGAACTGCAGGCGCTGATCGCCAAGGCGCTGGACCATGTGGGCTCGTTCGCACCCGAGCAGTTCGCGCAAAGCGAGTCCCGCGAGATCGTGCTGCGCCCCGGCACGCCCAAGGAAAAGAAGCTGACCGCCAGCGCCTACCTGCTGCACTACGGCCTGCCGCAGTTCTTCTTCCATGTGACCACCGCCTATGCCCTGCTGCGCCACAACGGCGTCGAGGTCGGCAAGCGCGACTACATGGGCAGCTACTGAGCGTGCCGGGGCCGGTCTGGCCAGCGCTTCACTGCGCGGCCAGATCCCGGCCTCGCGTCTCCGGCAGGCACATGGCAAACAACACCACCATCACGTAGCCCGCCGTGGCGCAGATGCCGATGGCCATGCCCAGCGACAGGCCCAGCCGGTCGCTGAGCACGCCCACCAGCGCAGGGAAGGTGGCCCCGATGCCGCGGCCGAAGTTGTAGCAAAAGCCCTGGCCGGAGCCGCGCAGTTCGTTGGGGAACAGCTCGGCCAGGAAGGCTCCGGCGCCGCTGAAGATGCCCGACATGAAAAAGCCCAGCGGAAAGCCCAGCACCAGCATCCAGGCATCGGTGATGGGCAGCAGCGTATAGGCATAGGCCAGGCTGCCGGCGCCGATGGCGAACAGCGTGAAGGCCAGGCGCCGGCCCAGCCGGTCGGAGGCGTAGGCACCGCACAGGTAGCCTGCAAAGGCGCCGAAGATGAACATGAACTGGTAGCCGCCCGAGCCCAGCACCGTCAGGTGGCGCTCGTTCTTCAGGAAGGTGGGCAGCCACACGGCAATGGCGTAGTAGCCGCCCTGCATGCCGGTGAACATCAGGCTGGCCAGCACCGTGGTCTTGAGCATGCCGCCCTTGAAGATGTCCAGGAAGTGCCCGCTGCGCTCGCCCCGGCCCACGGCGGCGCGGGTCTTCAGGTAGACCTCGGGGTCCTTGACGGTGCGGCGTATGTACAGGATCAGCAGGGCCGGCAGCAGGCCCAGCAGGAACATGGCCCGCCATGACATCTCGGGCGGCAGAAACGAGAACAGCGCCATGGACACCAGCACGGCCGCGCCCCAGCCTATGGACCAGCTGCTTTGCACCAGGCCCACCGCCTTGCCCCTGAAGGCCGGCCGTATGGTCTCGGCGATCAGCACCGAGCCCACGGCCCACTCGCCGCCAAAGCCCAGGCCCTGCAGCGTGCGGGCCAGCAGCAGTTGGCCCGGTGTCTGCGCCAGGCCGCAGGCGAAGGTGAAAAGCGCGAACACGAGGATGGTCCACTGCAGCACGCGCACACGCCCGTAGCGGTCCGCCAGGATGCCGGCCATCCAGCCGCCGATGGCCGAGGCCACCAGGGTCGAGGTGCCGATCAGGCCGACCTCGGTCTTGCTCATGCCCCACAGCGACAGCAGGATCGGCGTGACCAAGGGCAGCGTGTAGTAGTCGAAGGAATCGACCGCGTAGCCGCCGAACGAGGCCGTCAGTGCGCGTTTTTCCCGGGGTTCGAGCTGGCCCAGCCAGCTGCCCTGCGACTGTTCGCCAGCCAGGGGCTTGGCATTGTCAAGGCTTGTCATTTTTCAGTCTCCTTGCGCTTCGGTATGCAGAAGCGTCTTGCCTTCAATGGCATTGCATCGGTGATGAACCAGGCCTGGCCGGGCGGCCCTCATCCACCACCCGGACAGACCCCTGCAGGCGGCGTGTCAGGCCGCCGTTCCGTAGCCGCCGCCCCCCGGCGTGCAGACCTCGAACACATCGCCGGGCTGCATCTGCACGGCGCCGATGTGCTCCAGCGCCTCGACCTGGCCATCGGCGCGCAGCACACGGTTGATGCCCGGCTGTCCCGGCTGGCCGCCCGCCATGCCGAAGGCCGGGTTCAGGCGTCCGTTGGACAGGATGCTGGCCGTCATGGCTTCCAGGAAGCGCACGCGCCGCACACCGCCGCTGCCCCCATGCCAGCGCCCGCTGCCGCCCGAGCCTTCGCGGATGGCATAGCTGTCCAGCATGACGGGGAAGCGGAACTCCAGCACCTCCGGATCTGTCAGGCGCGAATTGGTCATGTGCGTCTGGACGACGCTGGTGCCGTTGAACCCGCGCTCCACCCGGCCCTCGGCGTCCAGCACCGCGCCCGCGCCGCTGCCGCCGGCAATGGTTTCGTAGTACTGGTGGTGCGCATTGCCGAAGGTGAAGTTGTTCATGGTGGGCTGGCTGCCCGCCATCACGCCCAGCGCGCCGAACAGCGCATTGGTGATGCAGGTGGAGGTCTCCACGTTGCCCGCCACCACCGAGGCCGGTGCATTGGGGTTGAGCATGCAGCCCTGGGGAATGATGACCTTCAAAGGCTTGAGGCAGCCCGCGTTGAGCGGAATGTCGTCGTCCACCAGCGTGCGGAACACATAGAGCACGGCCGCCATGCACACGGCGCGCGGCGCATTGAAGTTGTTGGTCTGCTGGACGCTGGTGCCCGAGAAATCGATGACGGCACTTCGCTCGGCCGTATCGACGGTGACGGCCACGCGGATCTGCGCGCCGTTGTCCAGCGGCAGCGTGAACTGCCCGTTCCTGAGCCGCGTGATGACGCGGCGCACCGACTCCTCTGCGTTGTCCTGCACATGGCCCATGTAGGCCTGCACCACGGGCAGGCCGAACTGCGCCACCATCTTGTGCAGCTCCTGCACGCCTTTTTCATTGGCCGCGATCTGGGCCTTCAGGTCGGCCAGGTTCTGCTGCGGGTTGCGGCTCGGGTACTCGCCGCTTTGCAGCAGCTCGACCATCTCCTGGGCGCGCAGCACGCCGCGATCGACCAGCTTGAAGTTGTCGATCTGCACGCCCTCTTCCTCGATGCGCGTGGAAAACGGCGGCATGGAGCCCGGCGTGATGCCGCCCACATCGGCATGGTGGCCCCGGCTGCCGACGTAGAAGGTCGGAGATGCCTCGCCGGCGATATGGACCGGCGTGATGACGGTGATGTCCGGCAGATGGGTGCCGCCCTGGTAGGGGTCGTTGAGCACGTAGACATCGCCCTGGGCCATGCGCCCGGCATTCCTGCGGATCACCGTCTGGATGCTTTCGCCCATGGAGCCCAGATGGACGGGCATGTGCGGCGCGTTGGCGATGAGATGGCCCCGGGCATCGAACAGCGCGCAGCTGAAATCCAGCCGCTCCTTGATGTTCACCGAATAGGCGGTGTTCTGCAGCTGCAGGCCCATCTGCTCGGCGATGTTCATGAACAGGTTGTTGAAGACCTCCAGCAGCACAGGGTCCACCGTCGTGCCGGCCGCGTACTCGACCTTGCGCGGCACCACCCGGTCCAGCACCAGGTGATCCAGCCCGGTGAGCCTGGCCGACCAGCCAGGCTCGATCACGGTGGTGGCGTTGCGCTCGGCGATGATGGCCGGGCCGGCAATGACGTCGCCGGGCCGCAGGTCCTCGCGCACCACCAGGGCCGCGCCATGCCAGGCGCCGCCGGAGTACATGCGCACGGTTTCGCGGCGCGGATGCTCGCGCGGCGGATGCTCCGGCAGCACCGGCTCGCCGGGCGCATCGCCCGCAATCACGGCTTCGACCGACACGGCTTCCACCACCAGGCCCTTGCCCGCCATCAGAAAGGCGAAACGCTGGCGGTAGGCCGACTCGAAAGCCGACTGAATGCCCGGCAGGGAGCCAAAGGGCACGACCAAGGCGGAATCGGAGCCCTCGTAGCGCACATGCACGTTGTGCCGCACCTGCACAGGGCCTGCGCCGACCTGCCGGCGCTCCAGCTCCGCCTGCGCGCCCGTGCCCAGCGCATCCAGGCATTCGGCGATCAGCGGCAGGGCCTCGGCAGTCAGCGCCAGCTCCATGGCCTGCTCGCGGATCACGGTCTGGTCCGCCAGGCCCATGCCGTAGGCGCTGAGCACGCCGGCCAGCGGATGCACGAACACGCGGGACATGCCCAGCGCATCGGCCACCAGGCAGGCATGCTGGCCGCCCGCGCCGCCGAAGCACTGCAGCGTATAGCGCGTGACGTCATAGCCGCGCGCCACGCTGATCTTCTTGATGGCGTTGGCCATCTGCTGCACGGCGATGCGGATGAAGCCCTCGGCCACGTCCTCGGGAGTGCGCCCCGTCTGCCGCGCCAGTTCCTCGAAGCGGACACGCACGGCCTCGCCGTCCAGTCGCTCGTTGGCGGCAGGCCCGAACACGCTGGGAAAGTAGCGCGGCTGGACCTTGCCGACCATCACGTTCGCATCGGTCACGGCCAGGGGACCGCCGCGGCGATAGCTCGCCGGGCCGGGATGGGCACCCGCGCTCTCGGGTCCCACGCGGAACCGCGAACCGTCATAGGCCAGCACCGAGCCGCCGCCGGCGGCCACGGTGTGGATGCTCATCATCGGCGCGCGCATGCGCACGCCGGCCACCTGGGTCTCGAACTCGCGCTCGAAGGCGCCTGCATAGTGGCTGACGTCGGTGGATGTGCCACCCATGTCGAAACCGATGACCCTGTCGTGCCCGGCCAGGCCCGCCGTGCGCGCCATGCCCACGATGCCTCCGGCCGGCCCGCTCAGGATGGCGTCCTTGCCCTGAAAACTGCCCGCGTCGGACAGCCCTCCGCAAGACTGCATGAAGAACAGCCGCACTCCCGGCATCTCTGCAGCCACCTGCTGCACATAGCGGCGCAGGATGGGAGACAGGTAGGCATCGACCACCGTGGTATCGCCCCGGCTCACGAACTTCATCAGCGGACTGGTCTCGTGCGAAGTGCTGACCTGCGTGAAACCCAACTGCCGCGCAATGCGCGCCGCCATCTGCTCATGCCGCGTATGGCGGTAGCCATGCATGAAGACGATGGCCACGCTGCGCAGGCCGCGCGCATGGGCTGCGGCCAACGCCGTGTGCAGGTGCAGCCCGTCCAGCTCGCGCAGCACCTTCCCATGGGCATCCACACGTTCCACGGCCTCGACCACCTCGCTGTAGAGCAGTTCGGGCAACTGGATATGGCGGTCGAACAGTCGCGGACGGTTCTGGTAGGCGATGCGCAGCGCATCGCGAAAGCCCCGCGTGGTCACCAGCAGCGTGGGCTCGCCCTTGCGCTCCAGCAGCGCATTGGTGGCCACCGTGGTGCCCATCTTCACGCACTCCACCTGATCGGCGGGGACCGGCTCGCCCGGCGCCAGCCCCAGCAGGTGGCGGATGCCGGCCACGGCCGCGTCCCGGTACTGCTCGGGGTTCTCCGACAGCAGCTTGTGCGTGACCAGGCTGCCATCGGGCCGCTTGCCCACGATGTCGGTGAATGTGCCGCCACGGTCTATCCAGAATTGCCAGCGCCTGTCATGGGGAGTGGAGCGTTCTTGCATGGTGTCGGAACCCGTTTGTCTCGAAGTTGAAGTCAGGAAAACCGTGGCCTGGAGCACGGCCCTCCGCCGGTGCCCACCACTGGCGTCCAATCTAAAAGTGCCCCTGGACCGCGTCCATCGAGAAGTTTTCGCCCCCTCTGTTCACGAAAACTGAACAGGAGCGGCCCCTTGCCGGCCAGCGACGCAAAGAAAAAGGCCCGCCGAAGCGGACCCATGCCAGGCAGGCAGGCCGTCAGAACGCGGCCAGATGGCTGTTGCGCAACTCCGTCACCAGCATGTGGCCCGGCTCGTGCGTGATGGCGAATGGCAGGGCCGCCGAGCGTATGGCCTGCTGGGGCGTCACGCCGCAGGCCCAGAACACGGGAATCTCTCCCGGCCTGAGCGCCATGGGCTCGCCGAAGTCCGGCCTGTCGATGTCGGCAATGCCTATCTGCGCGGGATCGCCCAGGTGCACGGGCGCCCCATGCACGCTGGGAAAGCGCGAAGTCACCTGGATCGCACGGATGGCCTGGGCGGCCGTCATGGGCCGCATGCTGACCACCATCCGGCCACCGAACCGGCCCGCCTGGCCGTTGGCAATGTCGGTGATGAACATGGGCGCGCCCCGGCCTTCATCGATGTGGCGCACGGGCACGCCCGCCTCGCGCAGCGCGTCCTCGAAGGAGTAGGAGCAGCCGATGACGAAGCCCACCAGGTCGTCGCGCCACAGCTCCGTGAGGTCATTCACCTGCTCGGCCCTGTGACCATCGCGAAACACCCAGTACGAGGGCAGGTCGGTCTTCAGATCGATATCGCCCAGTTCGGGCACGCGGCTGCTGCCGGGCTCGGTCACGCCGATCAGCGGGCAGGACTTGGGGTTGAGGCGAGCAAAGCGCAGGAACTCCTCGCTGCACTCGCGCGGCAATATCGCCAGGTTGCCCTGGGTGTAGCCGGGGCACTGCCCGGCCGTCTGCCCGCGAAAGCGGCCGGCGCGCACCTCCTGTCGGAACTCGGTCGGATGGGTCCAGTGCGTCATGGGTGAGCCTCTATTGAGTGGAGATGCCTCCCAATGTAAAAAGCAGCAGGCCACCGGTCCACTCAGGAATTGTGCGCAGCCTCTCCCAGAAAAACTGAACAGCCACCGCAGCCCGCGCAGACCCCCATGAACATCCGCTTTCTGGAAACCTTTGTGCTGCTGGCACGCATCGGCAGCGTGCGCCGCGTGGCCGAACTGGTCCACGCCAGCCCCGGCGCCGTCTCCATGCGCATACGCGGGCTGGAGTCGGACCTGGGCGTGACCCTGTTCCACTGGGACCGCAAGACGCTGCAGATCACCGACGCCGGCGCCCGGCTGCTGCGGCATGCGGAGGCCGTCATTGAAGCCGCACGCACCCTGGAGCGTGCCGCCAGGTCCGACGACGCCATCGGCTGCCGCCTGCGGGTCGGCGTGCTGGAGACGGCGGTACACACCTTCCTGCCCGAATTCGTCAAGGCGATGGGCGCCAGCCTGCCGCACATCGAGCTGGACCTGACCGTCGATCTGAGCACCCACCTGTCGGAGCAGATGATGCGGCGCGACCTGGACCTGATCGTGCGCACCGGCAGCGGCGTGGACCCCCAGTTCGCCGTGGTCGAAAACCTGCTGGAGGTGCCCGTGCACTGGATTGCCAGGCGGGGCCTGGTGCCCAGGAAGGATGGACTGCACAAGGCGCTGGGCAAGCAATTGCTGACACAGATGCGCGGCACCGGCCCCTACGAGCAGGCCGTGGCCATGGCACAGCAACTGGCCGTGCAAAGCGGCATGGTCTCCAGCGATCTGCGCATCTCGGGATCGCCCTCGCTGGCGGCCCTGGTCTCGCTGGTGCGCGAGGGCCTGGGCGTCGCCATCATGCACGGCATGCTGGTGGCGCCGCAGCTGGCAAGCGGGGAGCTGGTGGAGCTGGATCTGCCCACGCCGCCCTCCTTTCGCATCACCACCTGGTACCCCAAGAGCCCGCCGCCCGGCGTCACCGACACCGCCCAAGTGCTGCGCCGCGTCTGCAAGAGCTACTGCAAGCGGGTCAGCCCGCATCTGGTGCGGTACATCGGCTAGGGCGCGGATGCCGGCGGCGGCTCCTGCCCGTGCAACAGCGCCAGAAAGCTGGCGGCCGCCTGGCTCAGCGGCCGGTCGCGGCGCACCAGGCTGCCGTAGGACTGCAGGTTGCGGCGCATGCGGTAGGGCAGGATGCGGACCATGCCGTGCTCGGCATGGTCGCGGGCCACGGCCTGCGGTATCACGGCCACCAGATCGGAGTTGCGCACCAGGTTCATGGTGGTGAGGATGGAGCCCGTCTCGATCAGGCCGCGCGGCAGCGGCAGGCCGTGGGCCTGGAACTCCTGGTCGATCAGCGCGCGCATGGGACTGCCCGGCGGCTGCAGCACCCAGCCATGGGCCTGCAGCTGCGCAAAGCTCACGCTGCGGGCACGCGCCAGCGGATGGCCGCAGCCCGCGATGATGGACAGGGCCTCATCATCGAGCGAGCAAAACCGGTGATCCGCGTCGGACGGCCCGGCCGGACGGCCCACCACCACCTCCAGCACCCCGTCCTGCAACTGCGCCAGCAGCCGGTCGCTGGTGTCCACGGCCACCTCGATGGACAACAGCGGCCACTGGCGCTTGAGCGCCAGCAGCGCCTGCGTGAGGCGGCCCGGCGACGCCGCCATGATGCTGCCCACGGCCAGCCGCCCCGCGCTGCCTTCGCGCAGTTCCTGCAGCTCGCGGTTCAGCGCCTCCATGCCGCCGCGCAGGTGGCGGAAGTAGCCCGTCACGCGCTCGCCGGCGGCGTTCAGTTGCAGGCCGCGGCCCACGCGCTCGAACAGCGGCAGGCCCAGCGCGCCTTCCAGCTCATGCAGCATCTTGGTGGCCGCCGGCTGGCTCAGGCCCAGCCGGGCTGCAGCGCCGCGCAGCGTCCCCTGCTCCTCTATGGCCAGCATCAGCGCCACCTGCCGCATGCGCAGGCGGTTGAGCAGTTGCGGCGTGCTGTCCCTGCGGTCGATGGAGCCCATGGAAGTCCCTTTGAATTGATTGCCTGGAGTTATCCATTCATCAGCAATTTTCAGTTTACGGCAATCAATTGCCTGCCTAGCATGGGCCCACAACAAAAGCACCGGAGACAAGACATGCAACGCCGCATCCTGCTGGCCGCAGCCGCCCTGCTGCCCTCGCTCGCCACCGCTCAAACCCCGCCAACCCCGCCCGACTGGCCCGCGCGGCCCGTGCGCATGCTGGTGGGCTCGGCCCCGGGCGGCGGCACGGATGCCATGGCACGCGCCGTGGCCGACCGGCTCGCGCCGCTGCTGCGCCAGCCCGTGATCGTGGAAAACCGCCCCGGCGTCTCCAACACCCTGGCCGTGGACATGACGGCCAAGTCCACGGACGGGCACACCATGGTGATGGGCGTGGTCACGGCCCATGCGATCGCCCCGCACCTGCTCAAGCTGGGCTACGACAGCAACCGCGACCTGGTGCCCGTGGCCTATGTGGGCGCAGTGCCCAATGTGCTGGTGGTGGGAAACAACCTGCCCGCCAACTCGGTGCAGGAACTGGTCGCCCTGGCCCGCAAGGAGCCCGGCAGGATCAACTTCGCCAGCAGCGGCACGGGCAGCACCCAGCACATCGCGGCCGAGATGTTCAAGGACGCGGCCGGCATTGAACTGACCCACGTGCCCTACAAGGGCAGCGCCGCCGCCCTGGTGGACCTGGTCAGCGGCCAGGTGCAGATGAGCTTTGACACCATGCCTTCGGTGATCGGCCAGATCAAGGCCGGCAAGCTGCGCCCGCTGGGCGTGACGTCGCCGCGCCGCAACGCCCAGCTGCCCCAGGTGCCCACGCTGGCCGAGGCCGGCCTGCCCGGCGTGGAGATAGGCGCCTGGTACGGCATCTACATGCCAGCGGCCACACCCCGCGCCGTGCAGGCCCGGGTGCACGACGAAGTCAACAAGGTGCTGGCCATGCCCGAGACGCGCACGCGCCTGGAGGCCGTGGGCGCCGAGCTGCAGCCCATGGGCCAGGCGGAGTTCATTGCCTTGCACAACGCAGAGTACCAGCGCTTTGGCGAAATCATCCGCAAGAACCACATCAAGATCGACTGAGCCGCACATGCCCGCATCCGAACTTCCCGTCGTCGCCCTGACCCTGGGCGATCCCGCCGGCATAGGCGCCGAACTGATCGCACGCCTGCTGGCGCGGCCCGAGGCCATGCAAAACGCCAACATCGTGCTGGCCGGCGACCCCTGGCTGTGGCAGCAGGGCCAGCGCATCGCGGGCCTGCAGGTGGCCACCACACCCATCGCCAGCATGGCCCATGCACGTGGCCGCACCGATACCGCCCTGCCCGCCTTCCTGGCCCTGGACACGGTGGCCCCCGATGCCGTGCACCAGAGTCGTGCCGAAGCCGCAGGCGGGCGCTCGGTGCTGCAGGTGCTGGACCTGTGCATGGACGCGGCCCAGGCCGGCCAGATCGACGCCATCTGCTTTGCGCCGCTCAACAAGCAGGCCATGAAGCTGGGCGGCCTGCGCCATGAGGACGAGCTGCACCACTTTGCCGAGTACCTGGGTGTGAGCGGCTATTTCTGCGAATTCAACACGCTGGGCGATCTGTGGACCTCGCGCATTTCGTCCCATGTGCCGCTCAGGGACGTGGCCGGCTATCTGAGCCAGGAGCGCATCGCCCAGGCGGCCGAGCTGATCTACCGCGCGCTGCTGGCCAGCGGCATGGCGGCCCCCAAGGTGGCGATTGCGGGCTTCAACCCGCACAACGGCGACGGCGGCACCTGCGGGCGCGAGGAAATCGACATCATCGCGCCGGCCGTGCGCGCGCTGCAGGCCCGCGACTGGCCCACGCCCGACCCGTTCCACGGCCCCTTCCCGGCCGACACCATCTTCCTGAAGGCCCAGGCGGGCGAGTACCAGGCCATCGTGACCATGTACCACGACCAGGGCCAGATCGCCATCAAGCTGCTGGGCTTCTCGCGCGGCGTGACCGTGCAGGGCGGCCTGCCGATCCCCATCACCACGCCGGCCCACGGCACGGCCTATGACATCGCGGGCCAGGGCCGGGCCAGCGTGGAGGCCACCTGGCAGGCCTTTCTGATCGCCTGCCGCATGGGCGCCGCGCGCCTGTCCTGACTGACTTCACTCCCCCGCCCTCACCATCATGAAAATCAAATCCGTCCGCGCCCGCGTCTACGAGTGGCAAGGCAAGACCGTGCCGCCCCAGGGCAACTTCTGCTCCAACGCCATGGACCTGCTCTATGCGCCGCAGGAAACCATGTCCACCTTCCGCTTCCATTCCTGGACGGTGGTGGAGATCGAGACCGATGACGGCACCGTCGGCCTGGGCAACGTGGCGCTGGCGCCGCGCATCGCCAAGGCCATCATCGACGAGTACCTGGCGCCCCTGGTCATCGGCCACGACCCGTGGGACTACGAATACCTGTGGCAGCGCATGTACCGCGCCACGCACGCCTGGGGCCGCAAGGGCGTGACCATGGCCGCCATCTCGGCCGTGGACCTGGCCATCTGGGACATCCTGGGCAAGAGCGTGAACAAGCCCGTGTTCAAGCTGCTGGGCGGGCGCACCAAGGAAAGGATTCCCTGCTACTACAGCAAGCTCTACCGCACCGACCTCAAGGCCATGCAGCAAGAGGCGCAAAAATTCCTGGACCAGGGCTTCAAGGCCTTCAAGATGCGCTTCGGCTACGGCCCGGCCCATCTGCAGGAAGGTGTGCGCGAGAACCTGCGCTCGGTCGAGGCCGTGCGCGAAGTCATAGGCTACGACTGCGACCTGATGCTGGAGTGCTACATGGGCTGGAACCTGGAGTACGCCAGGCGCATGCTGCCCAAGCTGGAGAAGTTCGAGCCGCGCTGGCTGGAGGAGCCCGTGATCGCCGACGACATCGACGGCTACGCCGAACTCAGCCGCCTCACCAGCATTCCGATCTCGGGCGGCGAGCACGAGTTCAGCCTCTACGGCTTCAAGCAGCTGCTCGACAAAAAGGCCGTCAGCGTCGTGCAGTACGACACCAACCGAGTGGGCGGCATCACGGCCGCGCACAAGATCAATGCGCTGTGCGAGGCGTTCAGCGTGCCCGTCATCCCGCATGCGGGCCAGATGCACAACTACCACCTGACCATGAGCACGCTGGCCTCGCCCATGGCCGAGTACTTTCCCATCTTCGACGTGGAAGTGGGCAATGAGCTGTTCTGGTACATCTTCGACGGCGAGCCCGTGGCCGAGAACGGCTTCCTGCAGCTCAGGGACGATGTGCCGGGCCTGGGCCTCACGCTCAAGACCGAGTACCTGGACCAGTTCCGCATCGTCGAATGAGGGAGCACGCCATGCCCGGAGTTTCTCGGCCGCGCTACAGCGGCATCTTTCCCGTGGTACCCACCACCTTCCACGAGGACGGCACGCTGGACCTGGCCAGCCAGAGGCGCTGCCTGGACTTCATGATCGACTCGGGCGTGGATGGCCTGTGCATCCTGGCCAACTTCTCCGAGCAGTTCCTGCTGGCCGATGACGAGCGCGAGATCCTCACGCGCACGGCGCTGGAACATGTGGCGGGCCGTGTGCCCGTGATCGTCACCACCACGCACACCTCATCGCGCGTGTGCGCCGAGCGAAGCCGCCGCGCGCAGGACATGGGCGCGGCCATGGTGATGGTCATGCCGCCCTACCACGGCGCCACCTTCCGCTTCGGCGAACCCCAGATCCAGGGCTTCTTCCAGGCCGTGTCCGATGCCATCACCATTCCCATCATGGTCCAGGACGCGCACGCCGCAGGCACGCCGCTGTCCCCCGCCTTCCTCGCGCGCATGGCCCGCGAGATCGAGCAGGTCTGCTACTTCAAGATGGAAACCGCAGGCGCCGCCGGCAAGCTGCGCGAACTCATCGCCCTGGGCGGCGAGGCCATCGAAGGCCCCTGGGACGGCGAGGAAGGCATCACCCTTCTGGCCGACCTGGAGGCCGGCGCCACGGGCTCCATGACGGGCGGCGGCTTTGCCGACGGCATACGCCCCATCATCGAAGCGCACAGAAACGGCGACCCCGACACCGCATTCGCCCTCTACCAGCGCTGGCTGCCGCTGATCAACCACGAAAACCGCCAGGCCGGCTTCCTGGCCGCCAAGGCGCTGATGAAGGCCGGCGGCGTGATCGCCTGCGACGCGCCGCGCGCGCCCTGGCCGCCCATGCACCCCGAGGTGCGCCGCCAGCTGCTGGACATTGCGCGGCGGCTCGATCCGCTGGTGCTGCGCTGGGGGCGCTGAGGGATTGGGTTGTTGGGGGCGCATTAGAGGGGCACCAGAGGGCTGCAGCCGCCTGCGCATGGGCTATGCTGCCGCTCTGCCTGCCCAGCCCCAATGAATCGACTGCCGCCCATGTCCGCCACCTCTTTGCCCCCTTCCGACTTCGAGCTGGACGACGCGCTGTATGCAAGAGTCCTGACCTGGAGCGACGCCCAGGCCCTGGCCCAGCAGACCGTGAGCTTCTTCACGGCGGAGGGCGAGCGCACCATCGGCATCGATATGCAAGTGCTCGGCGCAACGCAGACATCGGCCGACACGCCCGGCATGCTGCAGTTCTCCCTGGTGTTTCGCGGTCCGCGCCAGCCGCAGCTGCCGCAGCGCACTTACCGCGTGCGCCATGCACAGCTCGGTGACTACGCCATCTTCATCACGCCCATTGCGCAGTCGGCAGGCCATGTCGATTACGAGGCCTGCTTTTCCCATGCCATCTGAGCCGTTCGTGCCCGAGCTGCCGCCGCTGAATCTGGAGGATGTGCGGCTGCGCCTGGCCGAAGAAGCCGACTACGCTTTTCTCCGCGCCCTGTACCGCCAGGTACGCGCTGCCGAACTGGCGCACGTGCCCTGGAGCGAAGCTGAAAAGCATGCCTTCTGCGATTCGCAGTTCGCTTTGCAGGACCAGCACTACCGCAAGCACTACGCACACAGCGCGTTTTTCGTGATCGAGAGGGCAGGTCTGCCTATAGGCCGGCTCTACCTCAATCTCGCACCCGGGCCGTTGGGAGTGATGGACATCTCGCTCGACGCCGCTGTTCAAGGCCAGGGACTGGGCACGGCCCTCATGCAATGGCTGGCCGGCTGGGCAGATCAAGAAGGGCGCGACATGCAGCTGTTCGTGGAAGCCAACAATCCAGCCCGGCGCCTGTATACGCGCCTGGGCTTTGTCGAGCAGGACCAGGAAGGCATCTACCTGCGCATGCGCAGGACCGCGGCGCTCAGCCGCGGTTGAACACGGCTTCCAGCAGACCGCCTTGCGCGTCGCTGGGACTCAGGAAAACAGCGTGGCGTCCCAGAGCCGGGTGAGCGATTTCCCAGGTGTTCTGTGGCAAGGCACCAGGGCGGGACAACTCGAACAGTGCGCTGAAAGAGCGGTCGCCCTGCAGTGTGTGCGGCAGCGCTGCCAACGAAACCAAACGTAACTCGGAAACTTCTCCTGCTACCGAGAAGCTATGGCCCAGCAGCGGCTGAAAGTGGCTGCGGCGCAACTCCATGCCAGCCGCACAGGCGATCACTGGAATCCCGGAAACGGCCGCTGCAGCGGGCAAGGCCCCAGCAACCTGCATGAAAGCACGGCGTCCTGTCTTCATCGTGGCCCTTCCTGCCAAAGCAACGGCAGCGAAATATTTTTGCCGCACAACAGGTTGGCATACTAAACTATTTTGCAATTATTAACGTTTTCTAACTTCACCCCACTTTGCCATGGCTCAACCCTATGTTGGGGAAATCCGGATGTTTGCCGGCAACTTCGCGCCATCAGGCTGGATGTTCTGCGAAGGGCAGCAAATGCCCATCTCGGAATACGAAACCCTTTTCACTCTGATCGGCACGACATACGGCGGTGATGGCCAAAGCACGTTCGCCCTGCCAGACATGCGTGGCCGCATCCCCCTGCACGCAGGCAACGAATTCACGCTGGCACAGGCCGCTGGAGTCGAAGAGGTCACGCTGACCGTCAATCAGATTCCAGCCCACACGCACGGCGTCCCCGCGTCCTCCGGCACCGGCTTTCTGGCCTCGCCCGCCGATGCGGTGTTTGCCAAGCACAGGGATCACAAGGCCTTTGCGAACGGTGCCCCCGCTACGCCCATGGCGGCCTCGATGGTGGGCGCGGTCGGTGGGT
Organism: Delftia sp. DT-2; assembly: GCF_028401915.1. Classification (NCBI taxonomy): domain Bacteria; kingdom Pseudomonadati; phylum Pseudomonadota; class Betaproteobacteria; order Burkholderiales; family Comamonadaceae; genus Delftia; species Delftia sp. DT-2. The sequence continues at coordinate 344,980 of NZ_JAQOTI010000006.1, read as the reverse complement.
CACAGCCGCATACCAATATGCCGCCCTATCTTTGCGTGAACTTCATCATCTCGCTGTTCGGCATCTATCCCTCACCCACCTGATGTCTACCCCTTTTCTCGGAGAGGTTCGCGTCTTCTCCTTCAACTTCGCCCCCAAAGGCTGGGCCCTTTGCAATGGGCAATTGCTGCCCATCAACCAGAACCAGGCACTGTTCTCGCTGCTGGGCACCACCTACGGTGGCAACGGGCAGACCAACTTTGCACTGCCCGACCTGCGCGGCCGCATGCCCATGCACATGGGGGCCGGCCATACGCTGGGGGAGAGAGCAGGCGAGCAAGCCCATACCCTGACCCTGCCAGAGATACCGCAGCACAGCCACGCCATGGCCGCTTCCGGCACCACGGGCCAGGCGACATCGGGCAACGGCAACCTGCCTGCAGCGGCGCGCGGCCACTATGCGCAAAGCGGCAATACGAGCATGCCCGCCCTGTTGGCCAATGTGGGCGGCAGCCAGCCACACCTCAATATGCCGCCCTATCTGGCACTGAGCTTTTGCATGGCCATGCAAGGCCTCTTTCCTTCTCAGACCTGAAGACCATGTCCGATCCCTTCGTCGCCGAAATCCGCCTTGGCGGGTTCAACTTCGCACCCAAGGGCTGGGCCTTTTGCGATGGTCAGCTCCTGCCGCTTTCTCAGAACACGGCGCTGTTTTCCCTGCTGGGAACAACCTATGGTGGCGATGGAAAATCCAATTTTTCTCTTCCCAACCTTCAAGGGCGCATGCCCATGCATCCAGGCCAGGGACCGGGGCTGTCCTTGCACGATCTGGGCGAAACCGGTGGTACTGAAACCGTGACGCTGCTGGAATCGGAAATTCCCAGGCACACCCATCAGGCCCTGGCTGCTTCGCCCGCAGATCCCGCCGTGGCAAGCCCGGCCGGCGCAACCCTGGGCGCTGCACCGACGCGCCCCTACATCGCGCCAGCCTCCAACACCTCTGCGGTCACCATGGCTCCCCCTCAAGCTGCGGGCGGCAGCCAGCCACACAACAATCTTCCGCCCTTCCTGGTCATGAATTTCATCATCGCCTTGCAGGGCGTCTTTCCCCCTCGGAGCTGAGTACACCTATGCGCAGTTCCATTGCGGCCCTGACCCTGTTGGCCTTGACCACGGGGGTCCAGGCCGCCCCCCTGGTCCAACGCGAATTCTCCGGCAGGGACAACCGCTTCATAGAGATACCCGGTGCCGGCTTTCGCGCCATGGCCGCAGGCAAGCGCATCAGTTTCGATGCGCAAGGCATGAGCATCGACCTGCCCGGCCAGATCAACGGCGTGCAAGGCCGGTCGGTGGCCGCATCCGGCGTGGCCCGGAGTCTGAGCCTGCGCCCGGATTCGCGCCTGCGCTACAGCTTCGAGAACGGGACCATGTCGACGCCGCAGGGCATGCAGCCTTCGCCCACGCTCTACCACTGGCTGGTCGGCGAAGCCGCGCAATGGCGCACAGGTCTGCGCAGCTTCGGTGCGCTGGGCTACCGCAGTGTCTGGCCAGGCATTGATGCCGTTTTCCAGGGCGAGCCCGGCGGTCTGAAGTACCAGTTTGAACTGGCTCCTGGTGCCGATGCCGCACAGGTCTGGCTGCGCGTGGAAGGTGCGACGGATGCACGCATCCTGCCCACGGGAGCGCTGCAGTGGAGCATAGGCAACGACCTTTTCACCGACGATGCACCGCTGGTTTACCAACCCCGGGGCAATGGCCGCGTGGACGTGCCCGCCCGCTATCGGCTGGAGCAGGTGGACGCCACCACCTGGCGCGTGGGCTTTGAGCTGGGCAGCCATGACAAAGGCCTGCCGCTGGTCATCGATCCGGCCTGGACCGGCTACTCGGGCCTGGTCGGAGGCAACTCGGCCGACCAGGTCAACGCCGTGGCACGAGACAGCGACGGCAACACCTACGCCTGTGGCGTGACGCAATCGTCCGACCTGCCCAACGCGGGCAGCAGCAAAGGTGGCGAGGATGCCTTCGTCGTCAGATTCGATCCCAAGGGTGTCCCCATGAGCGTCACTTATGTGGGCGGATCGGAAGACGACGCCTGCAACGGCCTGGCCGTGGACATACAAAACCGCATCCACCTGGCGGGCAGCACGGAATCCACCGGCTTCCCCCTGCTTGGCACAGATGCCAACCAACGCTTTCGGCGCAGCAAGAGCACGACGGATAGGGATGCCTTCGTCATGCGCCTGGCACCAGACGGTGCCGGCATTCTGTATTCGGGCCTGATTGGTGGAACGGGTGACGATCAGGCCAATGCCCTGGCTCTGGACACCCTTGGCCGGGTCTATGTGACCGGATTCACGGAAGGCAAAGGCTTTCCTGCCGTGAACGGACCGCAGCTCAACCACGGCTCCGGCCCTGCGCAGTCAGAAATGCGGGATGCCTTCGTGGCCCGCATCGACGCTTCAGGCAGCGGGCTGGAGTACGCCGGATACATCGGCGGCGACGGCGGCGCCGACATCGGATATGCCATTGCCGTGGACGGCACCGGCGCGGCCTATGTGGCTGGCGCGACCGACTCTGTCTCGGGGATGCCGGGCGCCACGGGCCTCAGGACACAAATCAATTCGCGCGCCATCGATGGATCAGACGGCTTCGTCGCCAAGATCCGGGCCGACGGCAGCGCCTTCGACTACTTCACGCTGCTGACAGGCTCGGGCGCCGGTGCGGACCGTGCACTGGCCCTGAACCTGATGTATGACGGCTCACTGCTCGTGGGCGGGGAGACCGGGTCCGACTACTTTCCCGCCGACAACAGCGGACGGCGCCAGGGCCTCGGGCCGCAGATCGCGCGCAGCACCGGCATGGACGGCTTTGTGCTGCGCCTGAATGCATCAGGAGACCAGGTGCTGGACGCCACCTACCTGGGTGGCAATGGCTACGACAGCGTGGAAGGGCTGGCCAGCGACGGCAGGAGCTGGTTCGCCACGGGCAGCACCAACAATGGCGCAGGCTTTCCCGTCAAGGCTCAAAGCGGCCTGTCCACCACGCCAGGTGGCAAGCAGGACGGCTTCCTGGTCAGCGTCGCAACCAACAATCCGAACAGCTGGGACTATGCCGGGTTCCTGGGCACCTCGGAAAACGAGGCCATGCGCAGCCTGGCCGCAACCAATGTGCAGGGCAGGACCCTTCTTTCCGTGGGCGGCGCCACCACCACATCGGGCACCAACGGCCTGACCAACCCTGCGAACAGCGCCCTCAGCGCAAACGAGAGCCTTTCGAATGGTCTGGTATTTCGCATTGATCCTTTCGGCCCACCTGCGGCCATGGCGGTGCTCACTGGCTCTCAACAGTCCACCCGCATCCAGCAGCCTTTTGCCACGCCGTTGTCGGTCAAGGTCACCGACATCGACGACCAGCCGCTTGCCGGCATCATGGTGGACTTCAATGCGCCTGCCGCATCGGGGCCATCCACGACCTTTGCCACAAGAACCTCGGTCACGACCAACGCCCAGGGCATCGCATCGCTGAGTGCCACGGCCAACCTGTTCGCCGGCAGCTATACCGTGACGGCGCAGGCAGGGGCGGCCAGCACCTCGTTCTCGCTGACCAATGACAAGAGCCCGCAGGCTGCACTGACGGCAAGTGCAGCACTCCAGACCCTGCCCTATGCCAGCACCACCACGCTGAGCACCAACGGCGGCTCTGGCGCAGGCGCCATCAGCTACGCCGTAACCGCAGGCGCGGCCTATTGCGCCCTGTCAGGCAACACGGTCACAGCCACGGCCGTGGGCGATTGCACCGTGACGGCGACCAAGGCGGGAGACGCCAGCTACCTGGCCGCCACGACCACCGTGGACATCTCGGTGATCAAGGCCCAGCAGCCTGCTCTGACGGCGACGGCAACGCCCAGCACGCTGGCGGCCTTCAGCACGGCCGCGCTGTCAACCAGTGGCGGCGCAGGGTCCGGCGCCGTGGGCTTTTCCATCACGGATGGAGCCGCCTTTTGCTCCGTCAACGGCAACACGCTCACTGCGGAAGGCACGGGCACCTGCACAGTGACCGCCACCAAGCTGGGCGATGCCAACTACCAGGACACGCTGGCCACCACCGTGGTGACCGTGACCCCTGCAGCCCAGGTCACCCTGAGCGTGCAGTCCACGCCTTCGACCCTGACCTTCGGCGCCACGGCAACCCTGGCGACCACTGGGGGTTCGGGCAGCGGCGCCGTCACCTACGCCGTGACGGGTGGTGCCCAGTTCTGCGCGGTGACCGGCAACCAGTTGAGTGCCATTGGCGCCGGCAGTTGCACCATCACGGCCACCAAGGCTGGCGACATCAACCACCAGGCCATCAGCGCCAGCACCACCGTCATCGTGGCCAAGGCTGGACAGACAGCACTGTCGGTGCAGGCCAGTCCTGCAGCCATCAGCTTTGGCGGCATTTCGCAACTGAGCACCACGGGCGGCTCGGGCACCGGCGCCATCGGCTTGAGCGTCGCGGGCCCCTGCAGCATCGCGGGCTCCACGCTCACCGGCCTGGGTGTCGGAACCTGTACGGTCACGGCCACCAAGGCAGCGGATGCCGACCATGAAGAGGCCACGGCCAGCACTTCGGTGACGGTGTCACAGGCAAGCCAGGTGGCCCTGTCCGTGGTGGCATCACCCGCCAGCATTCCCAAAGGCGACTCCAGCACGGTCACCGTCACTGGCGGCAGCGGCAGCGGTGTGCTCACGCTGGCGCTGACGGCAGGCGCTGGCAACTGCACGCTGTTCGGCAACACCGTCACCGGCACGGCCGTAGGCAGCTGCACGGTGACGGCGACCAAGGCGGCCGATGCCAACCATGCACAGGCCACCGGCTCGGTACAGATTGCAGTCGGCAAGGCAATCCAGAACATCACCTTCGATTTCTCGTCCCTGCGTTATCTGAGCCCCCAGGCCCTGTCGCTGGCAAACGCCGCCGCAACCAACTCCAACCTGCCGATCAGCTTCAGCAGCCTCACTCCTCAGACCTGTGTGGTCACGGGCACCTCGCTGCGGCTGATGCGCACGGGAGATTGCACGCTGCAGGCCAGCCAGGCCGGCGATGCCGAGTACGCCGCGGCAACGCCCGTGAACCAGACATTCACGATCACCCTGCCCCCCCACTCTCTGAGCACCATCACCGGTACCGTGGGCGGAACGACGGTCTCAGCAGAGATTGCTGCGGGAAGCCCATGGGTGTTCACACCCATGGGAACAGGCCCGGCGCAGACTGCGGGCTTCATCCCGCTGCAGGGGCACATCAGGTCACCTGCCGACGCACCGCCTGCCAATCTTCAGTTCCCGCTGGGCCTGTTCGATTTCGCTGTCCACAACGGTGCGCCGGGATCCACGGTGAGCATCAAGCTCACGTTCCCGAACAATCTGCCCCGCAATGCACAGTACTGGAAGTACGGCCCCACGTCCGACAACGCAACGCCGCACTGGTATCACTTCACCGGCGCGCAGTTCAACGCCAGCGACAACAGCGTGACGCTGACGATTGAGGACGGCAGGAACGGCGATGACGACCTGGATGTGAACGCCTTCATCAGTGACCCGGGTGGCGTGGCCGTGCTGGCCGCCGCTGCCGGCGGCAGCCCCGCGGCCATTCCCACGCTTTCGCAATGGGGCCAGTGGACGCTGGCAGCGCTGATGCTGAGCGTCGCAGCCCTGGCCGGACGCCGCACGCGAATGCGCAAGCCGCGCTGAGTCCTACACGGTAGCCGGGGCTGCTCACGCGCCCCCGACTACCCGAGTCAAGCCTGCACGATCCCCGACACATCCAGCACATACATCTGCCGCTGGTGCTCGTGCACGGAGTCGATGCAGACCTGGCGCCCGTCACGGCTCCAGCGCGGGTGCAGGTCGCAGCGGTTTTCCTTGCTGAGATCGGGAGAGGCGTAGAAGCTGCCCAGGTCGTGGCGCTCGCCCGTGTGCATGTCGTACAGGAACAGGAAGCGCTCGTGCGTGCGGTCGTCGGGATAGGTATCGCTGAGCAGCCAGCGCGTGTCCACGGGCGAGAAGCTCATGTGGCCGTTCTCCACCAGCACGCCTGCGCCCACCACCTGCACGTCACCGCCCTCCACATCGTCATAGAGGTGATAGTGGATCTCCCCGGCATGCGGGCCCCACACAATGATGTGGCTGTCGTCCCGCCATAGCGGATGCGAGATCTGGTATTCGGACTTTTCGTAGTCGAACGTGCCCACGGCCATCGGGTCGAAGTCGTCGGCCAGCTGGGGCAGCGGATGGTCCGAGCATTCGAGCAGGCGCATGTCGGACCCGTCGGGCGCCATGGTGATGAGGCGGTGCAGAAAGCAGGTTTCGTCCTTGACGCGTTCGGTCCAGCGGTGCAGGAAAAGAATGCGCGAGGAAGACGGGTTGACCTCGATATGGCTGACCCAGTGGATGGCCTTGTCCATCGATGTACGGTGATGAAAGGCCTTGAGCCGCGCATAGCTGGCCAGCAGCCTTGCCTCGCCCGTCGCGACCTCCATGCGCCAGATGCCGTCGTCCTCGGGCGCCAGGGGCAAGGCGAAGGGACCACCCTCTTCGCTGTAGCCAATGGTTTCGTGCGTGATGTAAAGGCGACGGTAGTCCACGCACAGCGCCCAGGCGCTGCTGGGCGCCACCACATAGACGGGCATGGGCAGGGTGCGCCGCTCGCCGCTGTCCACATCGATGACCACGGAGCCGAACCCCGGATAGCGCCCCCCGGAATCTGCCGTCCTGTCGTTGTGGATCAGTTGCCGGCCCGCCAGCCCGTCCAGCCACTGCAGCTGGCTGCCCATCTGCCAGTTCCAGGCGCCGGTCTCGCCCACGGCGTGGAAGCGGTCGCCGTTTTCGGTATCGAAGTAGCCGATGGACGCCCGCGCCTGGGGCGTGAGGTACTGGTCCATCCACGGCGTTTGCTGCGCCAGCACCAGGCGATTGCTGCGGTCCCAGCTGGACTTGTTGTAGTAGCCGAAGAAGTGGTGCTGGCGGCCATCGCCCAGGCGGCGGCAGGGGACGAAGGATGCGGGGGGGTTCGAAGTCATGGAGTGTTTCATTGGGCAGAGATGTGACCTTCGGCGATCACGCGGTCCCAACGCTGCTTTTCGCGGGCAACGAAGGATTGCGCCTCAGGCAGGCTGTTGGCGACGGCGCTCATGCCCTGCTCTTGCAGGCCCTTGCGGAACTCGGGCGTGGCCACGACCTTTCGGATGTCGTCATTGAGCTTTTTGACGATGGCCTCGGGCACCTTGGAGGAGACGGCCACCGTGGTCCAGGAGGTGGCCACATAGTCCTTGAGCCCGGACTCGGCCGCCGTGGGCACGTCCGGCAGGGCCGCCAGGCGCTGGCTGCCCGTGACGGCCAACGCCTTGAGCTTGCCGCCGCGTATGTGCGACAGCACCGTGGGCGGGTTCTCGAACATGAGCTGGATCTGGCCGCCCAGCAGGTCGTTGAGCGCGGCCGAGCTGCCGCGATAAGGCACGTGCACGATAGGCGCGCCCGCCTGCAGCTTGTACAGCTCGCCCATCATGTGCACGGACGAGCCCACGCCGGCCGAGCCGAAGTTGACCGTGCCAGGCGCCTTTTTGGCCAGCGCCGTCAGCTCGGCCAGGTTGCTGGCGGCAAGGCTGGGCGTGGCCACCACCACATGCGGCATCTCGGCCAGCACGGTCACCACGCGCAGATCCTTTGCGGGGTCATAGGCCAGCTTGCCGTACACGCCATAGGCGGCATGCAGGCCGATGGAGCCCACCATCAGCGTGTAGCCGTCGGCCGGCTGATCGGCCACATATCGGCCTCCCAGATGACCGCCCGCGCCGGGCTTGTTTTCCACCACCACCGGCTGGCCCCAGAGCCGGCTCAGGCGGTCGGCCAGCATGCGTGCCTGCACGTCGGAGCTGCCGCCTGCAGTGAACGGCACGATGATGCGCAGCTGCCGGCCGGGCTGGGGAAAGCCGTCCTGTGCCTGGGCGGCTGCCGGCACCATGCCCGCCACGGCGGCGGCGATTACTGCGGCGGCCGTGCGACGTGCTGTTGTCTTGTTCATGGAATCCTTTCGACGGCGCTGCCGCGCCTGGGCAATCGATGCAATGGAGGCAGTGTAGAAAGCCTGTCATCTTTGGAAAAATGCATTTTTTCGTGGCCTCTATACAGAAAAGATATACATTGCCAGCCACCCCGAGCAGGACCGAATCGCCATGTCCAGACCCCTGAGCGCCCGAGAGATCGAGGCCTTCCGTGCCGTCATGCAGACCGGCACCACCACGGCCGCCGCGCGGCTGCTGCACACCACGCAGCCTTCGGTCAGCCGGCTGCTGGCCCAGATGCAGGCGGCCGCAGGGCTCAAGCTGTTCGACATGCACAAGGGCCGGCTGCGCCCCACGGCCGAGGCCGTGGAACTGTTCGCCACCGTGCAGCAGCATTTCCTGGGGCGCGAGCGCATAGAGCGCGACCTGGCCGCACTGCGCCAGTCCGGCGCCGGCACGCTGCGCATAGGCTGCACGCCGGCCCTGGGCCTGAGCGTGATCCCGGCCGTGGTGCGCAGCTTCGCGCAGCGCTACCCGGGCACCCACATCAGCCTGCAGACCCTGGGCTCCACGCCCTTGCGCGAGGGCCTGCTGCATGGCCACTTCGACCTGGTGGTCAGCACCATGGCGCTGAGCACGCCCGAGCTGGATGCCACCGTGCTGCACCGCAGCCGCGCCGTCTGCGTCATGCACCCGGACCATGCGCTGGCCACGCGCACGCGGCTGCATGTGCGCGACCTGCAGGGCCAGCTGCTGCTGACGCTCAACGCCGATGACGACATCTACCTGCAACTGCGCAGCACCATGCAGGAGCAGGGCATAGAGGCCGGCTCCACCATGGAGACCACCTACTCCTCCACCATCTGCAGCCTGGCTGCACAGGGGCTGGGGCTGGGCGTGGTCAACCCCTACGTGGCCTCGGTGTTCGCGCGCGACCTGCGTGTGCTGCCACTGCATCCAGCCTGCGCGGTGGAGGTGGTGCTGGCCCTGCCGCCCCAATACGCGCCCACCGAAAGGGCTGACTGCTTCGTGCAGTTGCTGCGCGAGCAATTGCACGCCTATCCGCAGGCCCGCACGCCCTAAAATTGCGGCCGATTGGAGACAAGCGGTTTGCAAACGAGTACCCACGAGCCCATGCTCACCCCCGCCGAGCGCGAGGCCATCAATTCCGGCCAGTGGTTCTGCAGCCTTTCGCCCTCGCTGCGCCATGACATCCTGCGCCAGACCACGGTCCGGCGGCTCAAGGACGGGGCACTGATCTATGCACGCGGCGATGTGCCGCACAGGTGGTATGCCTGTGCGCAGGGCGCCGTGCGCATGAGCTCGACCAGCCTGTCGGGTCGGCAGACCACGCTGGCCTATGTGGAGCCGGGTGCCTGGTTCGGTGCCATGTCCACCTTTCTTGACGAGCCCCGCACGCGCGATGCCTATGCCCACGGCGACACCACGCTGCTGTGCGTGGACAAGGAGAGCTTTCACGCCATCCTGGCCACGCATGTGGAGTTCTACGACGCCCTGCTGCGCCTGCAGGCCCACCGCATACGCCAGACCTACGGGCTGGTGGAAGACCTCAACACCCTGCCCCTGCGCGCACGCCTGGCCAAGCAGTTGCTGCACCTGTCGCGCAGCTACGGCACACAGGTGCTGGACGACCCGCGCGAGCTGCGCATAGGCCTGCAACTGGTGCAGGAGGAGCTGGCCCAGTTGCTGGGCGCCTCGCGCCAGCGCGTGAACCAGGAGCTCAAGCGCATGGAGCGCGACGCCTGCATTCGCGTGGAAGCCCAGGGCCTGGTGGTCAGGGACCTGGTGGCCCTGCAGACCATCGTGCGCGAGGCCAGCCTGGCCGGCGCCTGAGGCCGGCGCCAGCGCGCCGGCGGTTCAACGCCGGTTCAGCGCCGCCAGTCGATTCTTGCCGGGCGGCCCGGCAGATGCAGCGCAGCCGTTGCAGCAGGCGCCTCGGCCAGCAACCGGCCCTTGCGGAACACCTTCAGGCGCGTGGCGCGCAACCGTATCGCCTCGGCCGCATCGCGCGCCTGCAGCAGCACGAAGCTGGCATCGCAGCCGACCTCGATGCCATAGCCGTCCAGGTGCATCACACGCGCCGCGCGCGTGGTCACGGCGTCGAAGCAGTCGCGCATGCCGTCCTGGCTGGTCATCTGCGCCACATGCAAGCCCATGTGGGCGACCTCCAGCATGTCGCCCGAGCCCATGCCGTACCACGGGTCCATCACGCAGTCATGGCCGAAGGCCACGTTGACGCCTGCGCCCAGCAGCTCGGGCACGCGCGTCATGCCGCGGCGCTTGGGATAGCTGTCCTGGCGGCCCTGCAGCGTAATGTTGATCAGCGGATTGGCAATCACGGCCACGCCGCTTTCTGCGATCAGCGGCAGCAGCTTGCTCACGTAGTAGTTGTCCATGCTGTGCATGGAGGTGCAGTGCGAGCCCGTCACGCGGCCCTGCATGCCCAGGCGCTGCGCCTCGAAGGCCAGGGTTTCGATGTGGCGCGACAGCGGGTCGTCGGACTCGTCGCAGTGCATGTCCACCAGCAGGCCGCGCTCGGCCGCCAGCTCGCACAGCAGCCTGACGCTGTCGGCACCCTCGGCCATGGTGCGCTCGAAGTGGGGAATGCCGCCCACCACGTCCACGCCCTTGTCCAGCGCCCGCCGCAGGTTGGCGACGCCGCCGGGCGAGCGCAGCACGCCGTCCTGCGGAAACGCCACCAGCTGCAGGTCGATATAGGGAGCCACCTGGCGCTTGACCTCCAGCAACGCATCGACGGCCAGCAGGCGGGCATCGCTGGTATCCACATGGCTGCGGATGGCCTGCAGCCCCTTGGCCGCCGCCCAGTCGCAATACTCCAGCGCGCGCGAGATCAGCGCCTCGGCCGTGAGCAGCGGCTTGAGCTCGCCCCACAGCGCTATGCCCTCCAGCAGCGTACCGCTGCGGTTGACGCGCGGCAGGCCGTGGCTCAGCGTGGCATCCATGTGGAAATGCGGATCGACGAAGGGCGGCGACACCAGTTGGTGCTGTGCATCGATGACCTGATGGGCGGGCGCCGAAAGACCGGCCGCGACCTCGACGATGCGCCCGCCCTGCACGGCGATGGACATGTCCTGGCGGCCGTCTGGCAGCGTGGCGTGAATGACGAGTAGATCAAGCATCTGCGTATTCTGCGGGCATGGCCGCACACCCGCAGACTTGCCTGACCACGCTGAATGGCCTGCCAGCGGTCAGACCGAAAGCGCAAGGGATCAGGGGGGAACTACTGGCAGCTGATGGTGAAGGTCGCCGCCGCATTGGCACTGCCTATGGTCACGTTCTCTTCGGTCTTGACATAGCGCGCCGTCAGCGGGATATCCAACCGCGCCTGCCCGTAGGCAACAGCCCCTGCAAACCATTGATTCCTGTTGCCGGCGGCATTGGAGTCCGGGCCAAAGCCCAGTATCTGGTCATCCTTGCGGATCTGCACACCCACACCTTTTGCCACCGAGGTTTTGGACAGGGTCAGAGCATTGCCGATATTTCCAGGATTTGCCACATCCGTAAGCGTGACATAGGCGTTGGTCAACGAACCTGGGATGCCGCCCTTGCACAACAACGAGATGAGGAAGGAGCGGGGAGCACCGGTTGAGCCGATTGAGATGAGTTTTTGAGTGACAGTCTGGGCCATGCGCACGGGCTCCGGCGCCTGTGGGGTACAGGTGGGCACCTTGGGCCGGACGACGACGGGCGAGGAAAAGTTGTATTGAGCGAGAATCTGGCCAAATGCATTATTCGCGCGTTCGTACAGGAAATCGCTGTCCAGCACGCCACCTGCAGTGATATCGCCATCTGCGGTCTTGATCAACTCAACTGTGACATCGATAAGTGGATATGCAAAAGATCCGGGGTGATTGGAATACCCCAAACCACTTACAGGCGCAGCACCATATCTAGTCGAAACCCTCATGCCAATACCCTCGACTGTCGTCGGATATATATTATTGACTGGTGTAGATTTACCTAAAATATAGCCCGTGACCGATGGAACACAATTCATCAATCTAGCGCCAAGCCCATTACTTATTACCGCTACAGCGGTTTTTGAGTAAATCACCGTATTCTTGGCTACATTGGAATTGAATTCTGGAGGATTGAAATTACTGAACACATACTTGTAATAGCCTGACCCATCAGTTGCATTTTCAATTGCGCATGCGGACCATGCGGAGGTGGCCATCATTGCCAAAATAAATATCATGACAGCCTTGTTTATTCTGCAAAAAGCACCTATGAATATATGCATTTTGAATACCTCCGGATAATGAAAAAATTCCAAGGCCGCATTTCCTTGGCAAATTTTCAATCGTAGACACCTTTCATCCGAGATGAAATCAGATCAATCTGATTCAAGGTCTGCCCGGTGCCATGAAGGTCGTGGCGAGGCAGGCCCCATCACGTCAACAGCCCCGCATGCCGATATGCTGGCCGAAGCCAGGGCTGACAGCCGCGCTGCCGAATCGCCTGAAAAACACCCAAGCGCAATCGCGCATCAAAATAGGGGCTGACTGCTGCGGCAAGGGCATGATTTTTCGGGTGAACAGGCTGGCAACCGCCACAAGAGCAACCATCGAAAAATCACGCAATCATTTGATTTAATTGGATTTATTTATGCAAATCGCCACCTGGAACGTCAACTCCCTGTCCGTGCGCCTGCCGCAGGTGCTGGCCTGGCTGCAGGCCAATCCTGTCGATGCGCTGGCGCTGCAGGAACTCAAGCTCACCGACGACAAGTTTCCGCTGCAGGCGCTGCAGGAGGCCGGCTACCACGCGGTCAGCCATGGACAGAAGACCTACAACGGCGTGGCCTGGCTGACGCGCACGCCGGTGCACGACGTGGTGCGCAATATCCCGGGCCTGGATGACGAGCAGGCACGCATCATTGCCGCCACCCTCGATGCCGAAGGCGGCCCGGTGCGCCTGATCAACGGCTACTTCGTGAATGGGCAGGCGCCGGGCACAGACAAGTTCGCCTACAAGATGCGCTGGCTGCAGGCGCTGCAGGACTGGGTGAAAAGCGAGATGGCAGCCCATCCGCGCCTGGTGCTGGTGGGCGACTTCAACGTGGCGCCCGAGGACCGCGACTCCTACGATCCCATCGGCCTGAAGGACACGATCCACCACACGGTGGAAGAGCGCACGCATTTCCAGGCGCTGCTGCAGCTGGGCCTGACCGATGCCTTCCGCATGTTCGACCAGCCCGAGAAAAGCTATTCGTGGTGGGACTACCGGATGCTGGGTTTCCAGAAGAACCGGGGCCTGCGCATCGACCACATCCTGGTCAGCGAGGCCTTGCGTCCCAGCGTCACCGCCTGCATCGTGGACCGCGCGCCGCGCAAGAACCCTCAGCCCAGCGACCATGCGCCGGTCGTCGTGACATTGGGCTAGTCTTTCAGACTTGCGCTACAGCATGTAGCGGCGCAGCCAGTGGATGGCCTCGATATGGCCGCGCAGCATCAGGGACTGGCGGTGGAGAATCTCGCTGAGCGCCCTGGGCAGGCGTGCCTGCTCGGCGGCCTCATAGGCGCTCAGCCATTGCTGCTGGCAGGACTCGGCCTGGTCCAGCACGTAGTCCGCGCCCTCTTCCCTGCCCAGCAGCCCGTCCCAGAAGGCGTTGCGACGCAGTGCGGCACGGCTGTCGCGCACGGGCAGCACCACGCCGCCGTTGGCGTCGATGGCGCGTTCCAGGTCATCGACCAGGACCTGGCTGGCATTGAAGTGGCGCGCCAGTACCTGGCCTATCAGTCCCTGGGGCATGGGATCCATGCATTCGCCCAACCGGACATGGGCCTGGCGACCCAGGGCCAGCACGGCATTGAGCAGCGCCGTGGTCTGCAGTTCCAGCGTGGAAGCCGCAGGCTGTGCGGGCGTGCGCCGGCGCGCCTGCAGCCAGGAGGCCTCCACGGCCTCACGCACCTGGTTCCAGTGCAGCAGGCTGCCGCCCCGTTCCTGCTCCCAGCGTTCTTCCAGCCGGGCTTCTGCGGACTCGAAATCCTGCTGCGCGTGTTCCGGCGACAGGGAAGCCTTCCAGCCCAGTGCATAGGCGGGCCGGTATTGGTCGTAGCCGCGCCCCGGCACGAAGTACGGCTCCAGGAAATAGCGGTCATGCCAGTACGCATCGACCGGCTCGCCGAGCTTGCGCGGTGTCGATGGGTACATCACGCCCGGGCGGGCGGGTTTGGCCTTTTGCCAGAGGTTGGAGAGGACTGTGGGCACGATAGGTCGGGACGTAGGCCGTTCCAGCGAAGAGGACTCCATTGTCCCAAGCCCGGGCGGCCCGGCCCGTCAGCACCCCGGGCGCCGGCCTGTAGGAGCCGGACCCTTGCCAAGGCAAGGGCCCGGCCGCCCGCCGGCTTGCCTTACTCGAAGGCGTCCTCGTCCATGCCCAGCTCCTGCAGCTTGCGGGTGATGGTGTTGCGGCCTATGCCCAGGCGCTGGGCGGCCTCGACCCGGCGGCCGTGGGTGACGGCCAGGGCCGAGCGGATCAACTGCGCCTCGAAGCGGCGGGACAGCTGGTCCCAGACCTCGCCATGCCCCTGGGCCTGGGTGTGCTCCAGCAGCTGGCGCGCCTGCTGCCCCAGCAGATGCACCCAGTCCAGGTCGGACGTGGCCAGCCCCCCGTCATGCGGCTGGGCCAGCGACGGGGCTGGCATGGCGATGCGGCCCACTCCCTCTTCCGCCACGGCCGGCGCATGCGACAGCATCACCGGTGCGGGCACGCCGGCATTGCCGCCGCCCACGGGTGGCGCGGCCTCGCCCAGCACCTCGGGAGGCAGGTCCTTGACCGAGATGACCTGTGCTGGCGCCATGACGGTCAGCCAGTGGCAGATGTTCTCCAGCTGGCGCACGTTGCCGGGAAAGGCGAACGACTGCAGCCGCTGCATGGCATCGACCCCCATGCGCTTGGGCTCCACGCCCAGCTGCCGCGCGCTTTGCTGCAGGAAGTGGCGTGCCAGCATGGGCACGTCTTCGTTGCGCTCGCGCAGCGCGGGCAGGCGCAGGCGGATGACGTTGAGGCGGTGGAACAGATCCTCGCGGAAGGCGCCGTTGCGCACGCGCTGCTCCAGGTCCTGGTGGGTGGCGGCGATGACGCGCACATGGGCCTTGACGGCCTGGTGGCCGCCCACACGGTAGAAATGCCCGTCCGACAGCACACGCAGCAGGCGCGTCTGCAGGTCGAAAGGCATGTCGCCGATTTCATCGAGAAAGAGCGTGCCGCCCTCGGCCTGCTCGAAGCGGCCGCGCCGCTGGGTCTGTGCGCCCGTGAAGGCGCCGCGCTCGTGGCCGAACAGCTCGGACTCCAGCAGGTCCTTGGGGATGGCGGCGGTGTTGATGGCCACGAAGGGGCCGCCCGCCACGGGCGAGTGCTTGTGCAGCGCGCGCGCCACCAGTTCCTTGCCCGAGCCCGACTCGCCCGTGACCAGCACCGTGACCTGGCTCTGGCTGAGCCGGCCGATGGCGCGGAACACGTCCTGCATGGCAGGCGCCTGGCCCAGCATCTCGGCCTGCAGCGGGGCCTGTGCCTCGGCCACGTCCTCGCGCAGGCTTTCCTCGACGGCGCGGCGGATGAGTTCCACCGCCTTGGGCAGGTCGAAGGGTTTGGGCAGGTACTCGAAGGCTCCGCGCTGGAAGGCCGAGACGGCACTGTCCAGGTCGGAGTACGCGGTCATGATGATGACGGGCAGGCCGGGCTGCTGGGCGCGGATCTGCTCGAGCAGTTCCAGGCCGGAGCCGCCGGGCATGCGGATATCGCTGACCAGCACCTGTGGTGGCTGGCGCGCCGGGTCGCTGGCATCGACATCGGACAGTGCCGTGAGCACGTCGCGCGCCTGAACGAAGCTGCGCGTTGCCCAGCCTTCCCGGCCCAGTGCCTTTTCCAGCACGAAGCGGATGGAAGGGTCATCATCCACGATCCAGATCGGTTTCATTGGTGGTGCTTCCTTCCCTTGTTGCAGTGTTGACTTCCGTGGGCCTCAAGGCAGGGGAATGAGGATGCGGAAATCCGTGCGGCCCGGCTGGCTTTCACATTCGATCAGCCCCTGGTGGCGCTGCACGAAGGTCTGCGCCAGCGTCAGCCCCAGTCCCGAACCGCCATCCCTTCCCGATACCAGCGGATAGAAGATCCGCTCCTTGATGGCATCGGGAACGCCTGGCCCGTTGTCGATCACATGCAATTCCAATGCCAACCGGTAGCGTTGGCGACCAAAAGTTACCTGGCGCGCCACACGGGTTCTCAAAATGATCTCGGCATCGCCGGCAGCGATGCGTTCGTGCAAGGCCTGCGCCGCGTTCTGGACGATGTTGAGCACGGCCTGGATCAGCTGTGCGCTGTCGCCCCGGAACTCGGGAATGGAGATGTCGTAGTCGCGCGTAATGGTCAGCCCTGCAGGATGCTCGACCAGCACCAGCGAACGCACGCGCTCGCAGACTTCGTGGATGTTGACGTCACCGACCTCGTGCGGATGGCGGTGCGGCGCCAGCAGCCGGTCGACCAGCGCCTGCAGACGGTCGGCCTCGTGGATGATGACTTCGGTGTACTCGCGCAGCTCGGGCGCGTCCAGATCCATCTGCAGCAACTGGGCCGCGCCACGGATGCCGCCCAGCGGGTTCTTGATCTCGTGGGCCAGGTTGCGGATCAGCTCCTTGTGCGCCTGGGCCTGCTCGCGCAAACGCTCCTCGCGGTCCTGACGGGCCTGCTGCTCCAGCGGCCAAAACTCCACCAGCACATGGCCGGGCCGCTCGGCCAGGGAAACCGTGACGTGCACAGGAAGCGCATCGCCCCCCACGCGGTGCAGGCTGGCCTCGAAGCGCAGGGCAGCGAAGTCGTTGTCCTGGGCGCCGCGCAAGGCCTTGTCCAGCAAGGCCGGCTCGGTGAAGCAGGCAGCCAGCTCGCTGCCTTCGAGCATGCGGCGCGACAGGCCCAGTGCGTTCTCAAGGGCCGCGTTGGCGAAAAGCACGGCGCCTTGCTCGTCGAGCACGGTCATCAGCGTGCACAGCAGATCAAGCGCCTGATAGGAGGCCGGGGGCGCCGGCCGGTCGTCCTGGATCATGGCCGGGCTCGCATGGGCCGCTCGGGCCCGTCAGTTCTTGGGAAGTCGATCCAGTTCGCGGCGGATGCCGGCGACATCGCCTTCCTGCCGCGAGATGCTGCTCTTGAGCTGCTCGACACGTTCCAGATAGCCCTGGGGATTGCGCAACTCCAATGCGGTGCGCTGGGGATTGCCATCGTTGTACTCCTGACGCAGCTGTGTCAGCTTCTCCTGGGCGCGGGCCAGCTCGCTTTCGAGGATGGTCCGCGCATCGGAGTCGCGGGCCTTCTGGGCGCTGCTGTTGACCTTGGCCGGAGCGGGCGATCCTGCCGCAGGAGCGGCGGAGGTGCGCGGCGCCTGGCCGCCGCCCGAGGCCGCCGGCTTGCTGCCGCCATGGATCACCGTCACATGCCCGCCGTCCACCGGCTTGCAGTCCTTGGCCTTGGCCTGGCTGACGTTGTTGGTGTACTCGTTGCCGCAGCGGTAGATCACGTCCTGACACCAGGCTCCCACCGACAGCAGGGGCAGCAGCAGTGACACAAACAGTTTCTTCATTCCATTCCCTCGGGTAGCCAGATCGGAAGGGCCCGGCTTGTCCGGGCAAGTATCGCTCCATCTTCCGGGCTGGACGTCATTTCTTGAGCGGGCCAACCCCTTTTGGTTCCGCGCCCAGCATACCCAGGTCCTGGCCGAAAGCAAAAAAGGCGGCTTGCGCCGCCTTTTTGCCGACCCGCCTTACAGCGAGAAGTACATGTCGTACTCGACCGGGTGCACGGCCTGACGGTAACGGGTCACTTCGCCCATCTTCAGCTCGATGTAGGCATCGAGCATGCTGTCCGAGAACACGCCGCCCTTGGTCAGGAACGAACGGTCTGCGTCCAGTGCTTCCAGGGCCTGGTCCAGGCTGTGGCAGACCGTGGGCACCAGCTTGTCCTCTTCCGGGGGCAGGTGGTACAGATCCTTGGTCGCGGCTTCGCCGGGATGGATCTTGTTTTCCACGCCGTCCAGACCTGCCATCAGCAGGGCCGAGAAGCCCAGGTAGGGGTTCATCAGCGGATCGGGGAAGCGTGCCTCGACGCGGCGGCCCTTGGGGTTGGCCACGTAGGGGATGCGGATCGATGCCGAGCGGTTCTTGGCCGAGTAGGCCAGCTTGACCGGAGCCTCGAAGCCGGGCACCAGGCGCTTGTAGCTGTTGGTGCCGGGGTTGGTGATGGCGTTCAGGGCACGGGCGTGCTTGATGATGCCGCCGATGTAGTACAGCGCGAAGTCGGACAGGCCGGCATAGCCGTCACCTGCGAACAGGTTCTTGCCATCCTTCCAGACGGACTGGTGCACGTGCATGCCGGAGCCGTTGTCGCCCGGATAGGGCTTGGGCATGAAGGTGGCGGTCTTGCCGTAGGTGTTGGCCACGTTCCAGATCACGTACTTCATGACCTGTGTCCAGTCGGCGCGCTCCACCAGGGTCGAGAACTTGGTGCCGATCTCGTTCTGGCCGGCGCCAGCCACTTCGTGGTGGAACACTTCGACGGGAATGCCCAGCTGCTCGAGCAGCAGCACCATCTCGGCGCGCAGGTCCTGGGTGCTGTCCACGGGCGGCACGGGGAAGTAGCCGCCCTTGTTGCGCGGACGGTGGCCGCGGTTGCCGGACTCGAACTTGGCGCCGGAATTCCAGGGGGCTTCGTACTCTTCGATTTCGTAGAAGGTGCTGCCGGGTTCGGTGTTCCAGCGCACGCCGTCGAAGATGAAGAATTCAGGTTCGGGACCGAAGTAGGCGGTATCGCCCAGGCCCGAGGCCTTCAGATAGGCTTCGGCACGCTTGGCCACCGAGCGGGGATCGCGGTCGTAGGCCTTGCCATCGCCGGGTTCGATCACATCGCACTGCAGGAACAGCGTGGTCTCTTCAAAGAAGGGGTCGATGTTCGCGGTGGCGGGATCGGGCATCAGTTGCATGTCCGATGCTTCAATGCCCTTCCAGCCTGCCACCGACGAGCCGTCGAAGGCGTGGCCCGAGGTGAACTTGTCTTCGTCGAAGTGCGACACCGGCACCGTGACGTGCTGCTCCTTGCCACGGGTGTCCGTAAAACGAAGGTCCACGAATTTGACCTCGTTCTCCTTCACCATGTTCAACACGTCTGCAACGGTCTTTGCCATCAGATCTCTCCTGCCAATCTGGCTGATCAAAAAAGATAAATACTCTTAAGCAGTTTGCGTGCCAGGCTGCATCCATTGAGTGCATGCCCGCAGACTGGCACCTGCTTGGCGCGCCAGCCCCGTGATTCTGCCGCCTTGCGTGGGCGTTGTGGATGACATTGCAGCCTGGCCCGGCCCGAGTACCCACTCACCAAATCGGTGCAGATTTGGATGAAGGGCCGCAAATCAGATATTGCGCACCAATTCAGGGCCAAGAATTGCACCAAATGAGTGCAAGCCTTCCAGCAGCGTGGGCCAGGCCTTGGTGACGGCACCAGCTTCGCCCTTGACACCAAGTTCTATGTGCCGGCCGTGGTTGGAATCATCCACGCTGGGCAGGCTGAACACCTTGACGCCCGGGTGGTCGCGCTCTATGGCCACCATCAGCGGCGTCAGCGTGGCCTCCATTCCGCCGTAGACGATGACCGAATGCTCCCGCTGCACCGTGCTGTGGAAATGCTTGGCATAGCGCTGCTCCAGCACCCACTCGACCATGGGCCAGGCCATGACCGGGAAGCCGGGCACGAAGTGCACCGTGCCGCTGGCGCCCGAACAGGAAAAGCCCGGGATCTTGTTGTAGACGTTGGGGATGATGCGCGCGCCTTCGGGGAAGTTGCCCATCTGCAGCCGGTGCAGGTTGTCGGCGCGCTGGGGTTCGTAGGGCTTGCCTTCTTCGGTGGCCACATCGCGCATGCGCTCGCGGATCAGGGCCACGGCTTCCGGGTGCAGTGCCAGCGGCACGCCCAGGGCCTCGGCCGCGCATTGGCGCGTGTGGTCGTCGGGGGTGGCGCCTATGCCGCCAAAGCTGAAGACCACGGCCTGCGATGCGAAGGCGCTGCGCAGGGCGTCGGTGATGCGCGCCCTGTCATCGCCCACGTACTCGGCATGGGCCAGGGACAGGCCACGCGCGCCCAGCAGTTCGATCAGCTTGGGAAGGTGCTTGTCGGCACGCTTGCCCGACAGGATTTCGTCTCCGATGATGAGTGCGCCAACTTGAAGGGTCATGTGGTCTTTTCTTGCGGGGTGGGGGGAACAGGGGCTGTGCCGGAGCCTTGCGGCGCGTCGGGAGCGTAGGGAATGATGGGTGCTTCGGGCAGCGCCGGCTCCTCCTCGCGCATGCGCTGCAGCGCCGCCAGGCAGAAATGGGCAAACCACAGCGAGGAGAAGGCGAAGATCAGCGCATAGATCCAGATGGCCACCGGAATCAGTATCCAGAAGGCTGCAACGAAGACCACGCCCGAGGCCCAGACAATGGCCGGAGCCGCCCCCAGGTAGCCACAGACCACGCCCATGAGCATCAGCGCCAGGCGGTGGCGCAGGAACAGGCTGCGGCGTTCTGGCTTGCTGGCGTGGGCAGACAGCGCGTCGAAGGCCATGACGCGGTAGGTCAGCCAGCCCCAGATCAGCGGGGGGATCACCACCACCAGGGGAGGCACGAACCACAATGGAACCGATACCAGCAACGCGATCAGGGCGATCAGCGAGGAGCCGGCCGACCACAGCAGGCTGCCGATCAGGGTGGCACCCTGCCTGCGCTCGAGTGCCGGAAAGCGCCGTTGCGCCACCAGCTCGACCAGGGCCGGCGTCATGAACAGCGCCACCAGCAGCAGCGAGACCACGACCAGCACCGGCGTGACCGAGAGCACGACCAGCACCGGCGCCACCAGCTCGGGCAGCGATTGCACGCCCATCCAGGACCAGACCGTGTGCAGCCAGCCCACGCCCTGCAGGACTCCTTCCGTCCAGACCACGGCATCGGCCCAGAAGAAGTAACCCAGCAGCCAGGCCGTGATGGCCATGAAGAGCAGGGGAAACAGCGACCATGCAATCACCCGCTTATGCAGGCAATACGCCGTCGCACGCCAGAAGGAATCGAGTAGCAAGCCCATGCCGGCAAGCATACCCCGAGCCCAGCCTCAAGCGCGACCCATCAACCTTAGGAACCCACGCCATTGCTGGGCCCAAAAGCCCTGGCCGTAGTCGCGCAGCTGGCCCTGGGCATTGGGCTGGACCTGGTCGCGCACGCCGGTGGGATCGAAGCGCAGCTCGAAATTGGCGGTGCCGAACAGCATGTCCCACCAGGGCAGGAGCACGCCGAAGTTGTTGCCATGCGCCTTCTTGTTGCGCACGGGCGCCATGGGCTCGTGGCCAATGCCGATGGCGTGGTGGCGGCGGTGAAAGCGCGGGCTGATCCACAGCCGCTCGCCGATGGTGCCGAACCAGACGCGTAGGTTGGCATGCTGGAAGCTCTCGCTGAGCTGGGTGAAGGCCACGATGGCCACGAACTGGCCTGGAGCCACGCCGATGAGCTGGGCCACGAGCACGATGATGGTGTCGCGGATCACATCGTCGAGCAGGTGATTGCGGTTGTCGCTCCAGACCGTCATCTGGCGCTGCGAGTGGTGCAGCGCATGCAGCTTCCACCACCAGCCGATGCTGTGCTGGCCCCGGTGTATCCAGTAGTCGAGGAAGTCGAAGGCCAGCAGGTAGATGATCAGGCTGACCCAGGCCAGGTCGGTGACGCCGGGCCACACGCCGTCGAGGTGAAAGCTCGGCAGCCCCCAGACATGCAGGCGGCCCATGAGCTCGTCCCACAGCGGGTCCAGCGTGAAGAACAGGGCCAGCCGGAACAGGCCCAGCCGGTGGACCACGGTGTAGATGATGTCCACGTGGATGGCGCGCCGGTCGGTGACGGGCTCGACGGGCCGCCAGTACTGCAGCGGCGCGATCACGGCCACCATGATGAAGATCTGCAGCAGGCCCACCAGCAGCCAGCCTGTGGCGTCGTAGGCATCCTCCAGCAGGCTGGCCTGTCCCAGCCAAAAGAGCACAGGCTGGACAACGCCCTCGAACAGGCGCTGCTGCGCATTACCGAACCACTGAATCCACCAGTCCACACCACGCTCCCATCGCCCGCCGCGCTGCGCGCGCGGACGTCATGCGAATTTTGCTATCCAATCCCGATAGTCGGGATGCTCCCGCAGCGTGCGGAAACAGAACCCCTGCTTGAGCAGGCCCGTGATCAAAGGTTCCAGCACGGCCGGTGCCCAGGGGTCCTTGCGTGACCAGATGCCCAGATGGGCCAGCAGGATGTCTCCGCTGCGGATGTTCTTGAGCGCCTGGGCCAGCAGCTGCGCATTCGGGTAGCGGTCGCTGGGCAGCTCATCGCCCAGAAAACCCGCGCTGGCCCAGCCCACATGCATGTAGCCCCCCTGCCGCGCGGCATCCAGCAGCGCGGGCGAGGTCTTGCCGCCGGGCGCACGGAACAGCGGCAGAGGCTTGCGCCCGGTGATCTGCTGCAGCCGCTGTGCGGATCGGCGGATCTCGTCGCAATAGCCTGCCGCATCGACCGTGAAGTTCTCGTTGGCGCGAGGCCCTGCCGAAGGGCGCACGCGAAAACCCGTGACCGGCCCGTTCTTCGAGGCGCGCAGATCACCGCGCCAGTACATGTGGTCGTAGGTGTGCGAGGCGAATTCATGGCCTTCGGCAGCGCGCGCGCGCCACCAGGGCGCCCAGGTCTCGCCCAGGCTGCCGTCGCCTTGCTGCGTGCGCTCGTTGGCGGCAAAGAAGGTCACTGGTACGCCATGGCGCTTGAGCACCTCGGCCACCAGGTCGGCAATGCCCATGTGGCCCGTGTCGAACGTCAGGTACACGGTCTTGGCGCAGCCCGTGCCCTGCCCTGCGGCCATCGCGGGGCGCAGCAGGCTGAAGGCGGCGGCGCCAGCCAGCGATTGCGCAAAGAGTCTGCGGTCCATCAGCGCTGCGCGTGGGCCAGTGTCCAGACACCGTGGGGCGACTTGCCGACCTTGACCTGCTGGACCACCTTCTTTTCGACGGTGTCGATCACCGACAGCTTGCGCGCCCAGCGCGAGCTGACCAGCAGGTAGCGGCCGTCGGCGGAAACGTCCATGCAGTCCGGGCCTCCCGGGGCCGGGTAGCTGGCCACGACCTGGTTGGTCTGCATGTCGATCTTGCTGATGGTGTTGGCCACGCGGTTGCTCACATACAGGTGGCGGCCATCGCCGGCGGCACGCATGGCGTGGGCGCCAGCGGCTGTCTTGATGCGGGCCACGCTGCGCGGCTCGGGGCCGGTGATGTCGAACACTTCCACGCCATCGCTGCCGGTCAGGCCGATGAACAGCTTGGTGCCGTCCGGGCTGCCATAGAGATCGGCCGGCATGGGGCCGGTGGGCACGCGGGCCTTGATGGTCTGCGTGGCGATGTCGATGGCCACCAGGGCATCGCTGTCCTGCATGGTGGAATAGATGGTCGTGCTCCTGGCATCGATCCAGAGATGGCTGGGCGTCTTGCCCGTGGGCACGCGCTTGACCAACTGCGGGTTCTGGCCATCCCAGCGGTAGATGTCGATGTGGTTGAGGCGGTTGGCCGCCGTGACGAACCACTTCATGTCCGGGCTGAAGCGCAGGTGATAGGGGTCGATGATGTCGCGGATCACGCGCTGCACCTCGCCCGTGCGCGGATCGACCAGGGTCAGGGTATCGCCCAGCGCATTGGCCACGACCAGCGATTTCTCGTCAGGCGTGAGGTAGAGGTGGTGCGGCTCCTTGCCCGTGGGAATGCGGGCCGTCTCCTGCCAGGTGACCGGGTCCACGATGCTGATGTTGGCATCGAGCGAGTTGAGCACGAAGATGGGCGTGGGGCCCTGGGTCTGCGGCGGCGGCGTGACACGCGCAACAGGCGCAACAGGCGCTACCGGGGCAGCAGAGGCCGCAGGCACGGAAGGCGCGGCGGGAACGGCAGCGGCCTGAGCCGATGCAGCCTGCGCCTGGACGGCTGCAGGCGTGGCTGAGGCCGCACGGGCCGATTTGGATCCGGGCAGGGACGCCACGGCCAGCCAGGCCAGCGCACCGCCGCCCACAACCAAAGCCACAGCCGCGCCCAAGCGCCCGACGGAAAGACGTTTCACAAAGCACCACCTTCTGAGAATCTGCGCAGTGTAGCCGCGCCATTCAGCCCTCGGACGCTCTAGGGCATCGGCTTTTGAAGCTGTGCAAAAAACCGACATTTACGCGACGTTGGCCCGAGATATCGCGACAAGCGCGCCAACCCATGACTTGCATCAAGGCATGACGACAACGCATGAAAACGCAGGCCACAACGACAAAGGGAGCCGGTTGGCTCCCTTTGCAGGCAAGGACCTTGAAAGCGCAACGGCTCTCAGATCTTCCACTTTTCCAGGAGCTTTTCGGGACGCAGCGTGTCGTAGTGCTCGAAAGGCTGGTGGATCCAGGGGTTGGTCGGCAGGTAGTCCACCGAGTAGTCAGGCGTGAACGCGGACAGGCCCTTGGTCCAGATCACGGCGCTGCGCAGCTCGGTGATCGGCGGATAGTTGGTCTTGAGCATGGCGATCACGGCATTCAGCGTGTGGCCCGAATCGGCCAGGTCATCGACCAGCAGCACGCGGCCGGCAATCTCGCCCTTGGGCGTGGTGATGAAGCGCGCGATGTCCAGATGGCCCTGCACCGTGCCGGCTTCGGCGCGGTAGGAGCTGGTGGACATGATGGCCAGCGGCTTGTCGAAGATGCGGCTGAGCATGTCACCGGGACGCAGGCCGCCACGGGCCAGGCAGAGAATGGTGTCGAATTCCCAGCCGGACTGGTGCACTTTGATCGCGAGCTTTTCGATCAGTCCGTGGTATTCGTCGTAGCTCACATACAGGTGTTGACCGTCTTCCGTCAGCATGGAATGGCTCCTGGTTCAATCTTGGGGTTCAAACGCCAGCAGTTCACTGGGCGGCGTAGGGGTTTTGCATCAGGATGGTGTGATCCCGGTCGGGGCTGGTCGAAACCATGGCGATGGGCACGCCCGTCACTTCCTCGATGCGCTCCAGATAGCGGCGGGCATTGGCCGGCAGCTTGTCGTAGTCGGTCACGCCCACGGTGGAATCGGTCCAGCCGGGGATGGATTCATAGATGGGCTTGCAGCGGGCGATCTCGTCGGCGCCCATGGGCAGCAGGTCGATCTTCTCGCCATCGAGCTCGTAGCCCACGCACAGCAGCAGTTCCTGCAGGCCGTCGAGCACGTCGAGCTTGGTGATGCACAGGCCCGACAGGCCGTTGACCTGGGCGCTGCGCTTGAGCAGCGCGGCGTCGAACCAGCCGCAGCGGCGCGAGCGACCGGTGGTCACACCCTTTTCGGCGCCCACGGTGCTCATGTGCCAGCCTGGCGTGCCTTCCTTTTCCCAATCCAGTTCGGTGGGGAAAGGACCGCCGCCCACGCGGGTGCAGTAGGCCTTGGTGATGCCCAGGATGTAGTGCAGCATGCCGGGGCCCACGCCCGAGCCTGCAGCCGCATTGCCGGCGACGCAGTTGGACGAGGTGACGTAGGGATAGGTGCCGTGGTCCACGTCCAGCAGCGTGCCCTGCGCGCCTTCGAACAGCAGGTTGGCGCCTTCGGCGTGCGCGGCGTTCAGCTCGCGCGAGACGTCGGCCATCATGGGCAAAAGCTGCTCGGCATGGCGCATGGCTTCTTCGTACACGGCGTCGAACTGGACTTCGCCATCCTTGATGTACGGCTTGAGCGCGTCACCGAAGGTGAAGTTCTTCGAGCCCAGCACGTTGACCAGGATGTGGTTGTGCAGGGCCAGCAGTTCGCGCAGCTTGGTGGCAAAGCGCTCGGGGTACTTGAGGTCCTGCACGCGCAGTGCGCGGCGGGCAATCTTGTCTTCGTAGGCGGGGCCGATGCCACGGCCGGTGGTGCCGATCTTCTCGGTGCCGCCCTGCTCCCGCGCCGCTTCGCGCGCCACGTCCAGCGCCGAGTGGAAAGGCAGGATCAGCGGGCAGGCTTCGGACACGCGCAGGCGGTCGCGCACTTGAACGCCGGCCTTCTCCAGGCCTTCGATTTCCTCGAACAGCTTGGCGGCCGACAGCACCACGCCGTTGCCGATATAGCACTTCACGCCGGGGCGCATGATGCCGCTGGGAATCAGGTGCAGCGCGGTCTTCACACCATTGATGACCAGCGTGTGGCCCGCATTGTGGCCACCCTGGAAGCGGACCACGCCCTGGGCGCTTTCGGTCAGCCAGTCCACCAGCTTGCCCTTGCCTTCGTCACCCCACTGGGTGCCGACCACGACCACGTTGCGACCTTTGGTAGCTTTCATATTCAAATCCGATGAAATCCGAAGAAATTGACAAATGCGTCAGATGGCTTGCACGGCCCACTGCCCGGCAACCTGCACGAGCTCACGGTCGCAGTGGAACTCGTCCACTTCGCTTTCATGGCCTGGCAGCACGCAGACCACGGTCTCGCCCTGCCGGCGCAATGCCGCGATGGCGGCTGCCACCTGGGGATCGTCGCCCCAGGGCGCACGGATGGCAGCCTTGAGCGGGCGCTCGGGCACAACGGCCACGAGCTGCTTGATGTCCAGGCTGAAGCCGGCGGCGGGCCGGTTGCGGCCGAAGACCGCGCCCACCTCGTCATAACGGCCGCCGCGCACCAGCGCGTCGCTGGCACCCGGAACATAGACGGCGAAGCGCGTGCCGCTGTAGTAGGCATAGCCGCGCAGATCGGCCAGATCAAAGCTCACGTTCACGCCTTCCAGGCGCTGGGCCAGCCAGCGCAGCTGGTCCAGCAGAGGCTGCACGCCTGCCGTGCGCGCCAGCAGCTTCTCGGCGCGGTCCAGCACCTCGATGCCGCCGTACAGCTGCAGCAAGGCCATCAGGCCTTCGCGCGAGGCGACGGGGAAGTCCCGGGTGAGGCGCTCGAGTTCGCTCGCATCCTTGGCGGCCAGCGCGGCATGCACGCCGCGCAGCACCTGCATGTCCACCATCACGCCAGCCAGCAGGCTGCGCACGATGCGCACATCGGCCAGATCGACGTTGATGTCGGTGACGCCTGCGCTGCGCAGGCAGTCCAGCGCCAGGTGCAGTGCCTCCAGGTCGGCTTCCATGCCCTGGTGGCCGTAGATTTCGGCACCGAACTGCAGCGGCTCACGCGTGGCGCGGGGGCGGTCAGGGCGGGCATGGACGACGGGGCCGCAGTAGCACAGGCGCGTGAGGCCCTTGCGGTTGAGCAGATGGGCGTCGATGCGAGCCACCTGCTGCGTGGTATCGGCACGCAGACCCATGGTGCGGCCCGTCAACTGGTCGATGAGCTTGCAGGTCTGCAGGTCCAGCGCCTCCCCTGTGCCGGTGAGCAGGGATTCGAGGTATTCCAGCATGGGCGGCATGACCAGTTCATAGCCATAGCCACGTGCGGTATCGAGCAGGCCTCGACGCAATTCTTCGATGTGCCGGGCCTCGGAAGGCAAGACATCGGCGATGTGATCCGGCAGGACCCAAGCAGACATGGAAAAAGGGGGAGGCTGTTAAAAACGTGATTCTACCGGCTGTTGCGGGCCAGCCCAAATTGGGGGTGTCCCAAGGCCCGCGAGGAGCGTTCGGTATTCCGAATCGATTCGGTGTGCGGGCGCCAGCGGCAGCGCAAGAAAAAACGGCGCCCCAACAGGGGCGCCGTGCATGGGCCGGGCCGCGTTGCCGCTCAGGCGTTCTTACTTTCCAGAGCTGCCGCCGTTGCGGTAGGCCTTGAAGAAGTCGGTCTGCGAAGGATCGAGCACAAGCACGTCGCTCTTCTTGGCAAAGCTGGACTTGTAGGCCTCCAGGCTGCGGTAGAACTGCGCGAACTGCGGGTCCTTGCCAAAGGCGTCGGCATAGGTGCGGGCGGCTTCCGCATCGCCCTCGCCCTTGAGCTTCTGGGCATCGCGGTAGGCGTTGGCGATGGTGATCTCGCGCTGGCGATCGGCCTCGGCGCGGATCTTCTCGCCTTCGGCGGCGCCGGTGGAGCGCAGCTCGTTGGCCACGCGCTTGCGTTCGGCCTCCATGCGGCGATAGACCGATTCCGTGATGGTCTCGGCATAGTCCACGCGCGTGATGCGCACGTCGACCACGTCCACGCCCCAGGGCTTGGCGCCGCGCACGGTCTCCAGCACTTCGCGCTTGACGTCGTTCATCAGCGCGTCGCGCTTGCTGGACAGAAGCTCGCGCACGGTGCGGCGGTTGATTTCCTCCTGGAAGGCGTTGCGCACCACGCGGTTGAGCTGCATGGCACCGGCCGACTCATCCAGGCCCACGTTGCGGATGTACTCCGACGGATCGGAGATGCGCCAGCGCACGTACCAGTCGATGACCACGCGCTGCTTTTCGGCAGTGAGCATGGGCTCGGTGTCGGTGCTGTCCAGTGTGAGCAGGCGCTTGTCGATGTAGCGCACGTTCTGGAACGGCGGCGGCATCTTGATGTTCAGGCCCGGCTCGGTGATCACTTCCTTGATCTGACCCAGGGCATAGACCACGCCGAACTGGCGTTGATCGACGACGAACAGCATGGAGCTGAGCAGCGCCAGCGCCAGAAGAATGCTGGTGATGAAAAATCCAACTCGGTTCACTTGGGCTGCTCCTCAGCGTGCTTCGCGGTCACGGCTGCGACTGCTGTCGCGGCTGCGCGCATCGTTCGAAAGGCCGGGAATGGCGGCAGGCGCAGGCGCCTGGGTGCTGGGGGCAGCCGAGCCATCGGCTGCCGGCACATTGCCGCTCACGCCTTGCATGATCTTGTCCAGCGGCAGGTACAGCAGGTTGGAGCCCTGGCGCGATTCCACCAGCACCTTGGTCACGTTGCCGTAGATCTGCTGCATGGTTTCCAGATACATGCGGTCGCGCGTGACCTGGGGCGCCTTCTGGTACTCGGTGAACACCGAGCTGAAGCGCTGCGCATCACCCTGGGCCTGGGCCACGATGCGGGCCTTGTAGCCATTGGCCTCTTCCAGCAGGCGTGCCGCCGAGCCGGCTGCGCGGGGCACCACGTCGTTGGCATAGGCCTGGGCTTCGTTCTTGGCGCGCTCGCGCTCCTGGCCGGCACGCAGCACGTCGTCGAAGGCGGCCTGCACCTGCTCGGGCGGACGCACGCCGCCTTGCTGCAGGTTGATGCCCACGACTTCCACGCCCACCTTGTAGCGGTCCAGGATGGTCTGCATCAGGTCGCGCACGCGCGGCGCGATCTGGTCTCGCTCCTCGGCCAGCGCCGTATCCATCTTCATCTTGCCGACGACTTCGCGCACGGCGGTCTCGGCGGCCTGGACCACGGCCTCGGACGGGTTCTTGCTCTCGAACAGCCAGGCACGCGCGTCGCTCAGACGGTACTGGACGGCGAACTTGATCTCGACGATGTTCTCGTCCTCGGTGAGCATGGCCGACTCGCGCAGGCCCGTGCTCTTGATGATGGTGTCGCGCCCCACGTCGGCCGAGCGGATCTGCGTCACGAACACCAGTTCATGGCGCTGGATCGGGTACGGCAGGCGCCAGTTGATGCCGGCACCCACCGTGCTCTTGTACTTGCCGAACTGGGTGATGACGGCCTGCTGGCCTTCCTGGACGATGAAGATGCCCGTGCCCATCCAGATGATGAAGGCAATGCCGGCAATCAGGCCCACGCCCATGCCAGCACTGCGCATGTCCGGCGGCTGGCTGCCACCGCCATTGCGCACGGGCGGCTGCCCGCGGCCACCGCCCGGCTTGCCCCCGAACAGGCCCGAAAGCTTGCGGTTGAGGTCACGCCACAGCTCGTCCAGATCCGGCGGCTGGCCACCCCCACCCGAGGAGGGACGGTTGTCACGGCTGTCGCGGTTGTCGCGTGCGGGTTCCGCAGGCGGCGGCGCAGCGGGACGGTCGGCATCGGGGCGCGAGGCATCGTCGTTCTTGTCGTCGCCACGTCCCCAGCGCGGATCATTCAGGTTGAACATCCCGCGAAGGCGCTGCGGCAGCATCGCCCAGCGATGGGCGCGTTGTGAAAGATTCATGCGAGAAGTCTCGGTTTCTTCGGTAAAGACAGGGACCCAATCGGCATTTTGCCCAATCAGGGCGCTAGCCCCTAGTATTCGGCGTCCTGCCCAGGGGGCATCGCGCCATCCACCTCCCCTTCGCCCCGCTCTTCACCACCATGCGCTTCGGCGTATTCCGCTTCTGCGCGCAGTGCGTGGTCGGCCAGCAGCTGCCGCAGCTGCGGCAGCCCCTCACCGGAGCGGGCGCTGACAAACACCCGTGAAACAGGTAGCCCGTCAAGCTCGTACTGGTCCTGCAACTGCGCTGGAAGCCGCTCTTCATCGACGGCATCGAGCTTGTTGAAAACCAGTACCAGAGGCACCTCCTGGGCACCGATTTCCTTCAGAACTTTCTGGACTTGTTGGATTTGTTCCGGGAAATTCGGATTGGAGGCGTCAACCACATGCAGCAGAAGATCGGCATCGATCGCCTCCTGCAACGTGGCCTGGAATGCATCGACCAGCCCGTGCGGCAGGTCGCGGATGAAGCCCACGGTGTCCGACAGGGACACCGATTGCCGGGCCTCGTTCAAATACAGCTGGCGCGTGGTCGTGTCCAGCGTGGCGAACAACTGGTCGGCCGCATAGGCCCGCGCCTTCACCAGCGCGTTGAACAGCGTGGATTTGCCGGCATTGGTGTAGCCGACCAGCGAGATGTTGAAGATGCCATGGCGCTCGCGCCGGCGGCGCTGCGTGGCGCGTTGCTTCTTGACCTTCAGCAGCCGCTCCTTGGTGCGCTTGATCGATTCGTCGATCATGCGGCGATCCAGCTCGATCTGCTTTTCGCCAGGGCCGCCGCGCCCGCCGATGCCGCCCATCTGGCGCTCCAGGTGGGTCCAGCGGCGCACGAGGCGCGTGGCCACGTATTGCAGGCGCGCCAGCTCCACCTGCAGCTTGCCTTCATGGCTGCGGGCGCGCTGGGCGAAGATCTCCAGGATCAACAGGGTGCGGTCGTTGACCGGCATCTGCAGATGGCGCTCCAGATTGCGCTGCTGGGCCGGGCTCAGGGCCTGGTCGAACAGCACTTCCTGGGCACCGTGCATCTGGGCGAGCATGCGGATTTCGTCGGCCTTGCCGCTGCCCACGAACAGCGCCGCATCGGGCACCTTGCGCTTGCAGGTCAGGCGTGCAACGGGACGCAGGCCGGCCGTGCCGGCCAGCAGGCCCAGCTCTTCCAACTCGCCATCGAAATGGGGAAAGCCGAAATCCACGCCCACCAGCAGCACTGGCGTTGGCGTGGACCGGTCAAAAGATTCAGAACTCAAGAAAAACCTCTCCCGAAGGGTGAGGAAGCTCCCCGGCTGTGCGGGGAGGCATCAGGGCGCAGCGAGCTCAAGCGCTGGCGTCGCTGCCGGCAGCTTCGGCCGTGGAGAAGTTCACGGCGCGGCCGGGAACAATGGTGGAGATGGCGTGCTTGTAAACCATCTGGGTGACGGTGTTGCGAAGCAGAACCACGTACTGGTCGAAGGATTCGATCTGGCCTTGCAGCTTGATGCCGTTGACGAGGTAGATGGACACCGGCACATGTTCGCGGCGCAGCGCGTTCAGGAACGGGTCTTGGAGGAGTTGGCCTTTGTTGCTCACGATATTCTCCGTGTTCGAAGAGTGTTGTTGTAAACCGACACCTTACCACAGTGTTTTGGGCCCCCTGTCTGCACAAGGGTTTTCCCCAAATTCCGTGGCTTGTTATTTGTCCTTGTCGGCGAAAGGATTATGAGAGGTTTTCAACTCGATCCGCAACGGCGTGCCGACCAAATTGAATTCCTTGCGGAACCGCCCTTCGAGGAAGCGCTTGTAGGCCTCCGTCACATGCTCGAGCGAATTGCCGTGTATGACGATGACCGGCGGGTTCATGCCGCCCTGGTGCGCGTAACGCATCTTGGGTCGGTAGATGCCTGTCTTCTTGGGCGTCTGGAACTGCACGGCTTCCATCAGCAGGCGCGTGAGCACCGGCGTGGGCATCTTGCAGGTGGCTGCCTTGTGCGCCTGGATGATGGAGTTCCACAGCGGACCCAGGCCCTGGCGCTTCTCGGCCGAGATGAAGTGCATGGGAGCGAACTTCAGGAAGGACAGGCGCGTCTCGATCGAGCGCTCCAGCATCTGGCGCTGGTAGTCGTCCACCGCATCCCATTTGTTCACGGCCAGCACCACGGCGCGGCCGCTTTCCAGCACGTAGCCGGCAATGTGCGCATCCTGATCGGTCACGCCCTGCGTGGCATCGATGAGCAGCAGCACGACGTTGGCGCTCTCGATGGCCTGCAGCGTCTTGACGACGGAGAACTTCTCGATGGCCTCGAACACCCGCCCCTTGCGGCGCAGGCCTGCTGTGTCGATGAGTTCGAACTTCTGGCCGGCGCGCTCGAAGGGCACGGAGATGGCATCGCGCGTGGTGCCCGGCATGTCGAAGGCGACCAGTCGCTCCTCGCCCAGCCAGGTGTTGATCAGCGTGGACTTGCCGACGTTGGGGCGACCGGCCACGGTGAGGCGGATGGGCTTCTGGGCCACATCGTCGAAGGGGTCGTCTTCCTCGGGTTCGGGCAGGTTGAGCTGGCCCAGGGCCAGGTCGACCAGGCCGCGCACACCCTGTCCGTGCGCGGCGGAAACCGGCAGCACTTCGCCCAGGCCCAGTTCGTAGAACTCGGTCAGCTGCACGCCTTCCTTCATGCCCTCGGCCTTGTTGGCCACGAGCACGCAGGGCTTGCCCAGGCGGCGCAGGTACTTGGCGATGTCATGGTCCTGGGCAGACATGCCCAGGCGCGCATCGACGACGAAGACCACGACGTCTGCCTCGGCCACGGCCTGCTGCGTCTGGCGCGCCATCTCCTTGAAGATGCCGCTGGATGCATCAGGCTCGAAGCCGCCGGTGTCGATCACGATGTATTCGTGCTTGCCCTGGCGGCCCTGTCCATAGTGGCGGTCACGCGTGAGGCCCGCGAAATCCGCGACGATTGCATCCCTCGACTTGGTCAGCCGATTGAACAGCGTCGATTTGCCCACATTGGGTCGCCCTACCAGGGCAATAACTGGCTTCATTCCCGAAAATACCTATCAATCCGGCCGGAAGCCGTACACAGTTCCGCTGCGGCTTACCACCACCAGCGTATTGGCAGCCGATACCGGGGGCGAGGCCACACCGGAGTCGTCCGTCTTCAATCGTGCCAGCGCCTGTCCGTCCGTCTTGGACAGCAGGTGCACCACACCATAGTCATCACCAAACACCACCGAACGGCCCAGCATCAACGGCGCCGTCAGGCGGCGGTGCTGCAACTGGTCGATGGACCACACGCGCGAGCCGTCGCCGCGGCGCCAGGCCTGGACGGTGCCATTGCTTTCGGCGCCGAACACGGTCTCGCCATCGCCGTCGATGCCGTCGGCACCCTTGGACGGCTGGGTCCAGCGCACCGATGCATTTTGCGTATCCACACAGCCCACGGCAGCCTGGAAGGCGCGCGCGCAGACGCTGTCGCCGACACGGCTGACGCGGCCGACGAGGTCCACCAGGCGCTCCACGTCATTGGTGCCGCGCGGGCTGGCCAGCGGGGCCTCCCAGCGCACGGCACCCGTGTCGGGATCGATGCCCACCATGCGGCCCGACAGGCCGGCCACCAGGGTGTTGCCCACGGCGATCAGAACGCCGGGCTGGCGCAGCACCAGCGGTTCGCCAGGGCGCTGCGCGGTCCACAGCTTGCGGCCATTGGCGGCATCGAATGCGGCCAGCGAGCGGTCGGCCGCCAGCACGAAGACGCGGCCGCCCGCCACCAGCGGCGGCGTGTAGGCGGCTGCGGGCAGCGGCTGCTTCCACAGCTGCTTGCCTTGCGAGTAGACGATGACCTGGTTGCTGCGCGTGAGCACGGCCTGGCGCTGGGCGTCGCCGCCCACGCCGGCAGTCAGCGGCTCGCCAACGGTGAAGCGCGACAGCTGGCTGCCATTGCGCGCATCGAGGGCCGTGACGCTGCCGTCCTTGGCCGCGATCAGCAGCGTGTCACCCTGCACATGGATGTCGGTGGCCAGTGGCACTTCGGCGCCCAGCTTGGCCGTCCAGGCCTGGTGCACTGCCAGCAGGCCGGGGTTGGCCCCCAGTTCCTTGGGCTTGGGCTTGGTGTCGCTGCTGAACCACGAGGAGACCGTGGAGCAGCCGCCCAAGGCACCGGCCAGCAGGCCCAGAGCCATCCAGCGCGCAACGCCACGCGGGCGCGAGATTGCCATCAGTTGATCTGCCGAAGTTTTCAAGGTTGCTTCTCCGAGGTCGAAGTCTTGGCCTGTGCCAGCACGGTGGGCGTGGCGCCCAGGGCGTTGAGCTTGAATTCGATCAGGCGTCCGTAGTCCACGCCCTTGTCCAGGAGCGCATGGGCGCGCTGGTAGGCGTCGATGGCCTCGGCCGTCTTGCCCTGGGCCGCAAGAATGTCGCCGCGGCGGTCGGCCACGATGCCGGCGAAGGATTCGGGCATGCTGCCATCCAGCGCCTTCAGGGCTTCGTCGTACTGCTTTTGCTGCTCCAGCACGGCGCTCAGGCGCAGCTTGGCCAGGGCCTTGTAGCCTTCGTCGCCCTTGTCGGCCACCCAGGTCAGGGCTGCCTTGGCATCATCGAGCCTGCCTTCGTCCACTGCAGCCTTGGCCAGCAGCAGGCCGGCCTGGGCTGCCTGCGTGGTGCCGGCGTACTTGTCCTTGAGATCGGCAAAGGCCTGGCCGGCGCGCGCCGCATCCTTGCCTGACAGCGCCACATCGACGGCATGCGCCAGAGCGGCAGCCTGGGTGGCCTGGCGCTTTTCCCAGTACTGGTAGCCATTCCAGCCGGCAAAGCCGACAAAGATGACCACGAGCACACCCGTGATCAACGTGCCCCAGGTATTCCAGAAATGCTTGAGCTGCTCTATCTGCTCTTGTTCTTCGAGATCGAAATGGTTTGCCATGAATCGCCTGTGTCGCCTTGTGTATGGAGGACGCCGCTGGAGCGGTGGCCTGGAAAGCTGCGGATGACGGTCAAACCGCCGATTGTAGGGTGGCAGCCCATTGGGCCGCATCGGCCAGGGCTTGCTGCACCTGCTGGCCCGTGCCATCGCGCAGCGACTTGACGGTGACCAGGCCCTGCTGCAGCTCGTCGGAGCCGAAGATCAATGCGAAATGCGCGCCACTGGCGTCGGCCTTCTTGAACTGCGACTTCATGCTGCCCAGGCCTTCGGCGCTGGCCGCATGCATCTGCACGCGCACGCCGGCCTCGCGCAGTTGCTGCAGGGTGCGCAGGGCCACGGGCATGGCCGACACGTCGGGAACGATGGCGTAGGCGTGCAGCGTGGGCGCGGGGATGTCGGCGCCCAGCTCCTTGACGAGCTCCAGCACGCGCTCCACCCCCAGCGCCCAGCCCACGGCCGGCGCGCTCTTGCCGCCCACCTGTTCGATCAGGTAGTCGTAGCGGCCGCCGGCGCAGATGGTGCCCTGCGCACCCAGCATGTCGGTGATGAACTCGAACACCGTGAGGTTGTAGTAGTCCAGGCCGCGCACCAGGCGCGGATTCACGGTCCAGGGCACGCCATTGGCGTCCAGGATGGCCTTGAGTCCGTCGAAGTGGGCCAGCGAGCCCTCGCCCAGGAAGTCCAGCAGGCGCGGCGCCCCGTTGACCATGGCCTGCATAGCGGGATTTTTGGTGTCCAGCACGCGCAGCGGGTTGCTGTACATGCGGCGCCTGGCCTCTTCGTCCATCACGTCCTGGTGCTGCTCCAGGTAGGCGATCAGGGCCTGGCGGTGGGCCTGGCGCTCCTCGGGCTGG
The DNA here is from genome assembly GCF_028401915.1 of Delftia sp. DT-2. Taxonomy (NCBI): domain Bacteria; kingdom Pseudomonadati; phylum Pseudomonadota; class Betaproteobacteria; order Burkholderiales; family Comamonadaceae; genus Delftia; species Delftia sp. DT-2. The sequence goes on along the minus strand of NZ_JAQOTI010000006.1, from coordinate 309,110 downwards.
CCCAGGCTGTTGATTTCCAGGCGCCACTGCGTCAGGCCCAGCTGTTTCCACAGGGAGACGGCCAGCAAAATGAGCTCGGCATCGACATCGGGGCCGGCAAAGCCCAGGGCCTCGGCACCGATCTGGTGGAACTGGCGGTAGCGGCCGCGCTGCGGGCGCTCGTGGCGGAACATGGGGCCCATGTACCACATGCGCTTGCCGCCGTCGTACAGCAGGTTGTTTTCGATGGTGGCGCGCACCAGGCTCGCCGTGCCTTCTGGGCGCAGCGTCAGGCGCTCGCCATTGAGCTTGTCCTCGAAGGAGTACATCTCCTTTTCGACGATGTCCGTCACCTCGCCGATGCCGCGCACGAACAGTTGCGTGTGCTCGACGATGGGCGTGCGCACGTTGCGGTAGGCAAAGCGCGCCATCAGCTCGCGCACCTGCGCCTCCAGCCATTCCCAGCGAGCGGACTCGGCGGGAAGAATGTCGTTCATGCCTTTGACGGCGGAGAGTTTTTCGGGTTTGGCCACGTTGTTCTCGTTCGATGAATGCTCGGAAACAGGAGCGGACCCCGCCTTTTGCGCTCCATGCTCCCACGCGCATCCCGCGTTAGACCCCATGAAACAAAGCGTGGTGTGCTATCTATTTTGCAATAACTGCAATGCCTGGCGCAGCCGCTCAGGCGGGTGCGGCAGCGGTGGTGCCATAGGTGCGCGCCACATAGTCTTCGACCAGGGTCTGGAATTCCTCGGCAATGCGCTCGCCGCGCAGCGTCAACGCCTTCTCGCCGTCAATGTAGACGGGGGCAGCGGGCGCCTCGCCCGTCCCGGGCAGGCTGATGCCGATGTTGGCGTGCTTGCTCTCGCCAGGGCCGTTGACGATGCAGCCCATCACGGCCACCTTCATGGCCTCGACGCCGGGGTACTTCATGCGCCACAGCGGCATCTGGCCGCGCAGGTAGTCGTCGATGCGCTTGGCCAGCTCCTGGAAGGTGGTGCTGGTGGTGCGGCCACAGCCAGGGCAGGCCGTGACGCTGGGCACGAAAACGCGCAGGCCCAGGGCCTGCAGGATTTCGGAGGCAACCACCACTTCCTGCGTGCGCGCCTCGCCGGGCTGGGGCGTGAGCGAGACGCGGATGGTGTCGCCAATGCCTTCCTGCAGCAGCACGGACAGCGCGGCGGCCGAGGCCACCGTGCCCTTGGTGCCCATGCCGGCCTCGGTCAGGCCCAGGTGCAGCGCATAGTCGCAGCGCTGCGCAAGGGCCCGGTAGACCGAGATCAGGTCCTGCACGCCGCTGACCTTGCACGACAGGATGATGTTGTCGCCGTTCAGCCCCATGGACTCGGCCAAGCGCGCGGAATCGACGGCCGAGGAGATCAGCGCCTCGAACATGACCTGGCGCGTATCCCAGGGCTGGGCGCGGCGCGAGTTCTCGTCCATCAGGCGCGCCATCAGCTCCTGGTCCAGCGAACCCCAGTTGACACCGATGCGCACGGCCTTGTCGTAGCGGGCTGCCGCCTCGATCATCTGGCCGAACTGCCTGTCCTTTTTCTCGCCCTTGCCGACGTTGCCGGGGTTGATGCGGTACTTGGACAGCGCCTCGGCGCAGGCCGGGTATTCGGTGAGCAGGCGGTGGCCGTTGTAGTGGAAGTCGCCCACCAGAGGCACGTACTCGCCCATGCGGTCGAGCTGCTCGCGGATGTAGGGCACGGCAGCGGCTGCCTCGGGCGTGTTGACGGTGATGCGCACCATCTCCGAGCCGGCCTGGGCCAGCTGGCGCACCTGTATGGCCGTCTCGACCGCGTCCACCGTATCGGTGTTGGTCATGGACTGCACGCGCACAGGCGCATCGCCGCCCACGGTGACGACATTGTTGCGCCAGACCACGCGGGCCTGGCGGGACTTGCGCGGCAGCGGCGAGGCAATCGCTATCGGCTGCTGCGTGGATAGGAAATCTTGCACGGTCACTTCACCTCAAAGCGGGCCACGTTGTCACGGGTGGTCTTGGCCACTTCCAGCAGCTCACCACGGACGCGCACTTCGGTGCCGCTGGCATTGCCGACGATGACAGACAGCGGCAGCGCACCTTCAGCGCCAACCGACTCACCTGCCGCCAGCGTCTTTTGCAGCACCACGCGGCCGTTGGCATCCTTGACCTGCACCCACGATTGTGCGCTGGCCTTCATGACCAGCACGCCACCAGGCGTTTGCGCGGCCTGGGTTGCAGGAGTCGCCGCTGCGGCATCGGCGGGCACATCGCCAGGCACGCCGGCTGCGGGAGCCGCTGCTGCAGGCGCCTGGACGGCTGGCGTGGCTGCAGGCGCTGCAGGTGCTGCAGGCGCCGCCCCTTCGGAGGCTGGCGCCGTCACTGCGGGCGCCACAGGCTCCTGGGCAGCCACGGGCTCGGACACGGTTGCGGCCGGCGACACCAGGGCAGCGGCGTCGGAAGAGCCGGCCTGCGGCTCCTCGGCATCGCCTTCGTGCTTGGGCAGGAAGTACACGGCGGCGGCGGCCGCCAGCAGCAGCAGCACGATGATGGCGACCTTGCGCGAACCGTTTTCGCGGCCCAGCGGTGTTCCGGTGGCCTTGAAGGAGCGCTCCTTGAACGTGGCATTGATGCTGCCGCGATCATCGGCCAGGCTCTTGAGCTGGGTGCGCGGCAGCAGGGCCAGCACCGAGGCCGAGTCCACGCGCAGCGTGCGGCAGACGCTTTGTGCCAGGGCCCGCATGAAGACATGGTCCTGGAAGGCGGCATAGTCATCCGCCTCCAGGGCCTCCAGCTTGGGGGCCGGCACCTTGAGCGCCGCCGCCAGTCCGGCCAGCGACAGGCCTGCCGCCTCGCGCGCCTGACGCAGCAGCGTGCCCGCCGTCATGGAAGTTTTGGCGTTCTCGCCTTGCGTACCTGCTTCGTCATGCACCGCCAACACCTCACTCATTGAATGCTCCACGCTCGTAGGCCAGCCATTGGCGGGACTCCGGGAAGCGCTGGTGCAGCTGGTCGGCCAGCTGCCGCATCGCTGCAGATTGCTGCAGCGCCCTCTCTATCTTGATGCCCAGCCACAGGCTTTCCGCGTTGGACTGGGGGCTGCTGTTGAGGCGGCGGATGTAGAACTGCGCCCTCTTGGCGTCGCCCCCCTGCAGCATCACATTGCTCAGGTGATAGGCTATCACCGGGTTGGCGGCGTCGAGTTCATAGCCCTTGAGCAGCGCCTGCTGGGCCTCGACCAGCAGACCGGCCTGCTGCAGGCACAGGCCCTTGGCCATCCATGTCTTGGGACGCTCCAGGTAGCCGGGCTGGGCCAGTGCCTTGTCCAGCCATTCCTGGGCCTGCACATACTGCTTGCGCTGGCACAGCAGCCATCCGTAGTTGTGCTGCAGGTCACCGTCCTGGGGGCGCAGCGACATGGCCTTGCGCAGGCTGGCATCGGCCTGGTCCCAGTCCTGGTTGCGCATGTAGATCAGGGCCAGCAGTCCATAGCCATCGGCGGAACCGGGGTCGGAGGCCAGCGCCTGGTTTACCTCTTCCAGGGCCACATCGATGCGGCCGGCCTGGAAGTAGGAAGCCGCCAGCTCCAGGCGAATGGCCGCGCGGCGACGGGGATCGACCTCGGCGGCCGAGGCCATCGAAGCATTGGAGACGGACGAAGCATTGCCGGAGCCTGAATTCGCCGAAGGCACCAAAGGTTGCTTGCCGGCGCAACCGGCCAAGGCAAGGACCAGCACCGGCACTGCCCAGCGCATGCATCCACCGATACCCCCCGATCGCAGCCGCCGAGCCACTGACTTCATGAACTGTCCCTTTGTTCCGTAGGTCCTCTCAAGGCATCTGCTTGAGAACAATGGTGCGCTGCTTTGCCATGCGCTCGGCAGCGCGCGTGCGGTCCTTGACATCGCCAGCCAGCTGTCCGCAGGCTGCGTCGATGTCGTCGCCACGTGTCTTGCGCACCGTGGTCACAATGCCGGCATTGCTCAGCAGGCTGGCGAACTCCGTCACCCGCGCTGCAGGTGAACGCAGCAGGCCCGAGGCCGGGAAGGGGTTGAACGGAATCAGGTTGAACTTGCACCAGCTGCGGCCGTCGCCACGTGCGCGGACCAACTCTATCAGTTGGCGCGCATGCTCGGGCTGATCATTGACGCCATCGAGCATGCAATATTCGAACGTGATGAAATCGCGCGGCGCGAACTCCAGGTAACGCTCGCAGGCATCGAGCAGCTCGTGGATGGGGTACTTGCGGTTCAGCGGCACCAGCGGGTCGCGTAGCTCGTCGTTGGGCGCATGCAGCGACACGGCCATGGCCACGGCGCAGTCCTGCGACAGCCTGTCGATCATCGGGACCACGCCCGAGGTGGACACGGTCACGCGGCGGCGCGAGAGGCCGTAGCCATGGTCATCCAGCATCACGCGCAGCGCCGGCACCAGGGCCGTGTAGTTCTGCAGCGGCTCGCCCATGCCCATCATCACCACGTTGGAGATGACGCGCTCGCCACCCGTGCCCAGGCGCTTGCGCAGCGCATGCTCGGCATACCAGAGCTGGGCCAGGATCTCGCCCGTGCTGAGGTTGCGGCTGAAGCCCTGGTGACCCGTGGAGCAGAAGCGGCAGCCCACGGCACAGCCGGCCTGGGACGACACGCACAGCGTGCCCCGGTCATCTTCGGGAATGAAAACGGATTCGACGGCATTGCCGCCCCCCACGTCGAACAGCCACTTGACCGTTCCATCGGCAGACACATGCTCGGTCAGAACCGGCAGGGCCGTGATGTGGGCACGCGCCTTGAGCTTTTCGCGCAGGGACTTGGCCAGATCGCTCATCTGGTCGAAATCGCTGGCGCCTCGCTGGTGTATCCAGCGGAACAGCTGCGTTGCGCGGAAACGCTTCTCGCCGAGCTGTTCGCAATAAGCGGCCAGTCCGTCGAGATCAAAATCTAGCAAATTGGTATTCATGTCGGCAGGCCGGTGCCACGCCGCTCTCGGCTCTTCCGCGGCAGGCATGGCCTGCACCGGACAGACCATGACGGCCGCGGAAGACGCGGGGATCAGCGCGAGTAGACGTTCATGCCGGGGAAGAAGAATGCCACTTCCACGGCTGCAGTTTCAGCGGCGTCAGAGCCGTGCACGGCGTTGGCGTCGATGCTGTCGGCGAAGTCGGCGCGGATCGTGCCCTTCTCAGCCTTCTTGGGGTCGGTGGCGCCCATCAGTTCACGGTTCTTCAGGATGGCGTTCTCGCCTTCCAGGGCCTGGATCATCACGGGGCCGGAGATCATGAAGTCCACCAGGTCCTTGAAGAAGGGACGCTCCTTGTGGACGCCGTAGAACTGCTCGGCTTCGCCGCGCGACAGGTGCACCATCTTGGCGGCGATGACCTTCAGGCCGGCGGCCTCGAAGCGAGCGTAGATCTGGCCGATCACGTTCTTGGCAACGGCGTCGGGCTTGATGATGGAAAGAGTGCGTTCGATGGCCATTTGAATGGTTCCTAATCAGGGTTACTATGGATTTTTGTCAATTGGACAAAACCGTTGATTCTAGCTGTGCCATCAAAGTCCTTGATGACATGGTGCTGCCAAAGGGGAGGCTGACCGCCGTATTTCAGCGGCGCCCTCCCGGCTTGCGCTTGGCGTTCTGGCGTGCACGCGACAGGCTGTCGGAGCCGATGTAGCCCACCGATGTACGCATCGGATCGGGCTGCTGGCTGCCACCTGTCTTGCCCCGCCCGCCTGCACCGCCCTGCCCTCTGCCCTGCCCGCCGTCCGCCTTGCCACCCTTGGGAGCGGGCTTGGCACGCGGGCCGTCCAGCATGGCATTGGGTGCCGGGCGATTGCCGTCGAAATAGCGGCCGCCGCCTTCGCGGCGGACGGTGTTGCGGTCGGCCGGGCCACCACGGCGGCCTCCGGCCGGAGGCTTGGATGCAGCAGGCGCACGCGCCTGCATGCCTGCCGCGGAGGCCAGGGACTGGATGTCGGCCTGGTCCAGCTCCACCCAGGCGCCGCGCTTGAGGCCGCGCGGAAGCACCATGGCGCCATAGCGGATGCGGATCAGCCGACTCACGGCATGGCCCACCGCCTCGAACATGCGGCGCACTTCGCGGTTGCGGCCTTCGGAAATGGTCACGCGGTACCAGCAGTTGGCGCCTTCGCCGCCGCCATCCTCGATCGAGCCGAAGGCGGCCACGCCGTCTTCCAGCTGCACGCCATCGGTCAGGCGCTGCTTTTCTTCCTTGCTGAGCGCGCCCAGCACGCGGGCCGCGTACTCGCGCTCCAGGCCGAAGCGCGGGTGCATCAGGGAGTTGGCCAGCTCGCCCGAGCTGGTGAACAGCAGCAGGCCTTCGGTGTTCAGGTCCAGGCGGCCAACGGACTGCCATTTGCCATGCTGCAGGCGCGGCAGCTTGCGGAACACCGTGGGGCGGTTCTGGGGATCGTCGTGCGTGACGACTTCACCCACGGGCTTGTGGTAGGCGATGACACGCGCCGGCGGCGGATCGATGCGAAAGCGGATGGGCTGGCCGTTGACCTTGATCTGGTCGCCGAACTGGATGCGCTGGCCCACGTGGGCAGGCTCGTTGTTGACCGAGATGCGGCCTTCAAGAATGAGCTGCTCCATTTCAAGGCGCGATCCCAGCCCGGCCTGGGCCAGCACCTTGTGCAGCTTGGGCGAATCGACCTGGGGCAGCAGTACGCGCTTGGCAGGCTTGGCATCGTCGCGCTCTTCGGCGGCGTCGAGCTCGCCCGAGATGACGTCCGCAAAACCGTAGCCTTCGGCAGACCCTGAGTCGCTTGACTCTGATGCATCAGCCGTCACCAGCTCCTGCTCGGTGTCTTCGGCAGGCACCGCCTCGGCGGCCGGGCGCGGCTTGCGCGCAGGCCTGACGCCAGGCCGGGACTCGGCCTTGGGAGCGCGCGAGCGCGCGGGGCGGGCCTTGCGCTGTGCGCCAGCCTCGTCGGACGCCGGCTGGGCGTCCTGGTCCTTGGAGATATCACTACCCGTCATGGCTTTCCTTCTTCGGCCTGCAGTGCAGCGCCGTCCGTATCCGTTGTGTCTGTCGTATCCGCGGTGTCCGCTTTTTCCGCTGTGTCTGCGGTCTGCGCAGCTTCTGCGGCACTCGCGGCATCTGTCCCATCCGGTGTCTCAGCCTCGCCCGAGGGCGCCTCTGGCAAGAGAGCGGCAAGGGCGTCGTCTTCACCATCCTCGACCAGCTCCTGCAGCTCCGTCTCATCGGCCTGCAACGGCACCTGATCCAGCAATTCCTCGCCCACGTCCTGCGCGCCGATGACTGGCGGCACTTCGTCGGGACCCCAGCCTTCGGTCGGCGGGGCGTCACCGGCTGGCACACTCTCTTGCACCTCAGGCTCGCCCGACTCCTCCAGCGCCTTGAACAGGCTTTGCTGGGATTCGGGCTCCTCAAGCATGGGCAACTGGTCCAGCGACTGCAGGCCCAGGTCGTCCAGAAACTGGCGCGTGGTGGCAAACAAAGAGGGCCGGCCCACGGTTTCCCGGTGGCCAATCACCTCGATCCAGCCCCGGTCTTCCAGTTGCTTGATCAGCAGGCTGTTGACCGTCACACCACGTATGTCCTCGATATCACCGCGCGTCACCGGCTGACGGTAGGCGATGATGGCCAGCGTCTCCAGGGTCGCACGGGTGTAGCGTGGCGGCTTTTCGGGATGCAGCCGGTCCAGGTACACCCGCATCTCGGGCCGGCTCTGGAAGCGCCACCCGGACGCCACCTGTACCAGCTCCACGCCCTTTTGCGCCCAGTCCTTCTGCAGGTCCAGCAGCAGGTCCTTCAGCGTGTCGGAGCCCAGCACGTCATCGAACAGCGAGCGCAGCTCACGCAGCGTGACAGGCTGCGGCGCGCAGATCAATGCAGTTTCCAGGACCCGCTTGGCATCTACCGTATTCATGGCTCAGCGTCTCGGGAACAAAGGCGCGCGTGCCACCAGGGGTGGCAGCCAGGGTGCGCCGAATCAAAGAAGAGGAAGCAAGCGCTCCACAGATGCCATGCGAGAGATGGTCAGAGGCTTTCGGCGGGATTGTAGCTCAGCCCCCAATTTTCCAGCGCCTGCGCCATGTCGGCGGGCAGCGGCGCATGCAGCACCAGGGCCTGGCCCGTCATGGGATGGGTGAAGGCCAGCCGGAAGGCGTGCAGGGCCTGGCGCGTCATGCCGCCAGCGTCCTTGCCGCCGTAGACGGCATCGGCCACCAGCGGATGACCCAGAGAGGCCATGTGCACGCGGATCTGGTGGGTGCGGCCCGTATGCAGCGTGCAGCGCACCAGGCTGACCTCGTCGTTGCCGGCCAGCAGGTCGATGTCGGTGCGCGCGGTCTTGCCCGCATGCTGGGCCAGGTCGACCACGGCCATGCGCAGGCGGTTGCGCGGATCGCGGCCGATGGGCGCATCGACCTCGCGGTGCTTGCGCGGGCCCCAGGCCTTGTGGGCCAGCGCCAGGTACTGCCGGCTGACATCGCGTGCGGCGATCATGGCCACCAGCGCATCCATGGCGGCGCGGCTGCGCGCCACGACCATGAGGCCGCTGGTGTCCTTGTCCAGGCGATGGACGATGCCGGCGCGCGGCACCTCGCGCGCCTTGGGGTCGCGCCCCAGCAGGCCGTTGAGCAGGGTTCCCGTCCAGTTGCCGGGCGCCGGGTGCACGACCAGGCCAGCCGGCTTGTTGACGACTAGCAGGTGCTCGTCCTCATGCACCACGTCCAGCGCCATGTCCTCGGGCTGGAAGGCCATGCTCTGCTGCGTGGGCCACATCTCCAGCACCATGCGGTCGCCGGCCGCGACCTTGGCGGAAGGCTTGCCCAGCACACGCCCGTTGAGGGTGACCGCGCCCTGCGCAAGCAGCTGCTGCAGATAGCTGCGCGAGAACTCGGCCACGCATTCGGCCAGCACCTTGTCGGCGCGCAGGCCGTGCTGGGCGGGCGGCACGGTGATTTCGCGCAGCTCGGCGGTGGTGGCCTCGACCTCGCCACCTTCGGCGTCGGCCTCGTCCTGGTCCTGGTCCTCGACCGATTCCGGCAGCGGTTCGCCGGGCGCAGAAGAAACAAGCCCCTGCGGGGCAGGGGCTTGTCCGGTTTGCCTGGTGCTGCGGCTCATCAGCGCGAAGGCAGGTAGCGCGAAGGATCGACAGGCTTGCCCTGGCGACGCACCTCGAAGTGCAGCTTCACGCGGTCGGCGTCGGTGCTGCCCATCTCGGCAATCTTCTGGCCCTTGCGCACGGTCTGGTCCTCCTTGACCAACAGCGTCTGGTTGTGCGCGTAGGCCGTGAGGTAGGTGTTGTTGTGCTTGAGGATGATCAGGTTGCCATAGCCACGCAGGCCGGCGCCGGCATAGACCACGCGGCCATCGGCAGCGGCCATCACGGGGTCGCCGGCCTTGCCTGCGATGTCATAGCCCTTGTTGCGCGCCTCGTCGAAGCCGGCAATCAGGCTGCCCGAGGCAGGCCAGATGAAGTCCACATCGTCGGCGCCCTTGCCGGCTGCGGGTGCAGGAGCCGGTGCCGGGGTCGGCGCGGGTGCAGGCGTTGCGGTGGAGCTGCCAGACGATGCCGAGGATGCCACGGGCGGCAGCGGCGTTGCCACCACCGGCGAGCCGCTGGGCGTGGAAGAGGAGGACGAGGACGACGGCGAAGAACGTGTGCTGCCACTGTCCGAACTTGCCATGGACGAGCTGGTCGGCGGCACGACGCGAACCACCTGACCGACTTCGATCAGGTTGGGGTTCTCCAGATTGTTCCAGCGCGCGATGTCCTTCCAGCTCTGGCCGGTCTCCAGGCCGATGCGGATCAGCGTGTCACCAGGCTTGATGGTGTAGTAGCCGGGCTTGCCGGCGTTCTCGACGCCGGGCAGCGGCTTGACGGCCGCCGATGGCGAGGAAGAGGTGGAAGTGGAGGTGGATGTTCCGCGGTCCTCCACGGGAGCCCTGTTCACTTGGGATGTGCAGCCTGCCAGAACCATGCCGGCCAGCACCACCGTTCCCCAAGCCCCAAGACTTCGCGATACCAACATAAGTTATTCCCTTCTAGGCGATGCCCGATTTTAGGGGGACAAAGTTCACGGCCTCCAAAATCGATTGCGTAAACCCGTGTGAACTCTTGTCAATCACCAGCAGTGCCTGCTTACCCCCCGTAACCACCATGGGCGCGACAAGCCGCCCGCCCACGGCCAGCTGGTCGCACCAGGCCGAGGGCATGCTCTCGCCGCCGGCGGCCGAGATGATGCCCGCGTACGGAGCGCCGCTGCCATAGCCTTCCATGCCGTCTCCAAAGATCAGATGGACATTGGTCAGGCGCCAGGGCCGCAGGTTGCTGCGCGCTTTCTCGTGCAGGCCGCGCAGGCGCTCGATCGAATAGACCTCGCGTGCCACGCGCGCCAGCACGGCCGCCTGGTAGCCGCAGCCGGTGCCGATCTCCAGCACGCGGCCCAGGCCCGACTTCGCGGCCTCCGAACCCAGCAGCAGCTCGGTCATGCGGGCGACCACGCTGGGCTTGGAGATCGTCTGGCCCAGACCGATGGGCAGGCTGGTGTCCTCATAGGCCTGGTTGACCAGGGCGCTGTCCACGAAGCGGTGGCGCTCCACCGCTCCCATGGCAGCGAGCACGGCCGGCGACTGGATGCCGGTGGCGGCCAGCCGTTGCACCATGCGCGCGCGCACGGCGGCCGAATCCATGCCGATGCCCGAGGGCTGTTGCGGGGCACGGGCGGCGGCGGTGGCCAGCGCGGAGCGCGCGGGCACCGCGCGCGAGGCCGGCGCAGGGTTCTGCACCGAGCGCGCCACCCACGAGGGAACTCCGGGACGGCGCTCGCTCACGGTTGCACCGCCCCGCCCTGGGCAGGCAGCACGGCCTGACTGGCCGATGCCAGCCTGGCCGCCGTCCGCGCCCAGTAGCCCAGGTTGTCATGGTCGGTCAGGTCCACCTTCAGCGGCGTGACAGACATGTGGCCGTGGGACGTGGCGTGGAAGTCCGTGCCCTCCGAGTCATCCATGGCCGCGCCTGCGCTGCCTATCCAATACATCATTTCGCCGCGCGGGCTCTCCTGGGTGATGACGCGCTCGGCCGCATGGCGGCGGCCCAGCCGGCACAGCTTGAGCGGCTTGAGCGCGGACAGCGGCATGTTGGGAATGTTCACGTTGAGCAGCCAGGGCGACAGGCCGATCAGTTCCTGCGACTGCATGTCCATGACCAGCTGGCGTGCGGCGGCGGCGGCGGCCTCGATCTCGGACCAGCCCTTGTCCACCTGGGAGAAGGCAATGGCGGGAATGCCGAAAAGAAAGCCCTCCATGGCCGCGCCGACGGTGCCCGAGTAGATGGTGTCGTCGCCCATGTTGGCGCCGTTGTTGATGCCGGAGACCACCAGGTCGGGCCGGTAGCCCAGCAGGCCGGTCAGGGCGATGTGCACGCAGTCTGCCGGCGTGCCGTTGACATAGCGGAAACCGTTGTGGGCCTGGTGCACGTACAGCGGTGCATTCAGCGTCAGGGCGTTGGACTTGGCACTGTTGTTGTGCTCCGGCGCCACCACCTCGACGTCTGCCACCGTGCGCAGCGCCTCGTACAAGGCCTGGATGCCGGGCGCCTGGTAGCCGTCGTCGTTACAAATGAGAATCTTCATGGATACAGCAGGGATTGCGGGCGATTGTAGGCGGGCGTCTCGTCGCCCGAGGGACAGGAGGCATTCCCGCCACACTCCTATCATCGGCCAGGCATTCAATCACAGGAGACAACCACCATGCACGCTTGGCTTTGCACAACGCCCACGGGCGTCGATCAACTGCAGTGGACGCAGCTGCCCACACCCGCGCCGGGCCCTGGACAGGTACTGCTCGAAGTGAAGGCGGCCAGCCTGAACTTTCCCGATCTGCTGATCGTGCAGAACAAGTACCAGATGAAGCCTGAGCTGCCGTTCGTGCCGGGTTCGGAATACGCGGGCGTGGTCCAGGCCGTGGGGGAGGGCGTGAGCCACCTCAGCGTGGGCCAGCGCGTGGCCTGCCTGTCGGGCACCGGGGGCTTTGGCACCCATACGCTGGCACCGGCCGCGCTGTGCATGCCGCTGCCCGATGGATTCAGCTTCGTCGATGCAGCGGCTTTCATCATGACCTATGCCACCTCGCACCATGCGCTGATCGACCGTGGCCAGCTGCGCGAGGGCGAGACCGTGCTGGTGCTGGGCGCGGCAGGCGGCGTGGGCACGGCCGCCATCCAGATCGCCAAGGCGGCAGGCGCACGCGTGATCGCGGCAGCCTCCACCGACGAAAAGTGCGCGCTGTGCAAGGCCCAGGGCGCCGATGCCACCATCAACTACAGCCAGGGCGACCTGCGCGCGGCCATCAAGGAGGCCACCGACGGCAAGGGCCCCGACGTGGTCTACGACCCCGTGGGCGGCGACTTCGCCGAGCCCGCCTTCCGCTCCATTGCCTGGCGCGGCCGCTATCTGATCGTGGGCTTTGCCGCAGGCCCCATCCCGGCCCTGCCGCTGAACCTGCCGCTGCTCAAGGGCGCATCGCTGGTGGGTGTCTTCTGGGGCGAGTTCTCCCGGCGCGAGCCCAAGGCCAACGCGGCCATGATGCAGGAGCTGGCCCAGTGGTACGGCCAGGGAAAGATCAAGCCCGTGATCGACCGCACCATGCCCATGGCTGAGCTGCACGCGGCCTACGCACGCATGGGATCGCGCCAGGTCCAGGGCAAGCTGGTCATGGTCAACGAGCAGTGAACCGGGCGCCGGCCATGCCACACTGGAGGGCATTGCATTCTGAAACAACTGCCCACCCATGGCCGAGCGCTCCGCCTCCGAACTGGCACGCGAAACCCTGCGGCAACTGGCGCTGAACCGCCTGCCGCCCACCCCGGAAAACTACACCCGCCTCTATGAGCAGGCAGCCGGCGAACCCGGCCCCGCCAGCTTTCCCCAGGGGCCGTTGCGCCACGTCCATGCGCTTTTGCCTGCGCAGACGCCCGGACAGAAGCGCCTGCGCGACCAGTTGGGCGCCGCCATAGAGCGCAGCGACTGGCAGGGCCTGCAGCAGGTCATCACCGCCTATGCCAACGCGGCCCTGCAGCCGCCAACCCATGAGACCAGGCCCGTGGAATTGCCCGTGCCGCCGCCCCTGCAGGCTTTGCCCGAGGATCTGACGCAGCAGCTGGCGCGGCGCTTCGAGGCCTTCTTTGCGCTGCTGAACACCCAGGAAGCCAAGACCCGGCAACTGCATCAGCAGCTCATGGAACAGCTGCAGGCACCGCCCGTGGACGCCAAGGCCCTGGCGCGGCGCCTGCATGACCAGCACTACCAGCTGTCGTTCTCCATTGCCGACCAGCTCCAGGTCCTGCAGTTGGTGCAGGAGCTGCTGCAGACCCTGATCCAGCATCTGGCCCAGGACCCCACGCACGGCAGCTGGCTGGTGCCGCAGCTCACGGCCATCGAGCAGGCCATCACGCCGCCGCTGTCACCCGCGCCCCTGGTGGATGCGCGGCGCGAGCTGCAGACCGTGATCCACCGGCGCATGCAGCTGCAGGACGGCATGGCCGCCGCGCAGCAGGCGCTCAAGGACATGCTGGGCGGCTTCGTCCAGCATCTGGCAAAGATCACGAGCAGCAACGAAACACTGGGCGCCCGCATGGAGGAAGCCGCGCGCCAGCTGGACGGCATCCAGCGCCTGGAGGATGCCGCCCCGCTGCTGCAACAGGTGCTGGAGGCCACCCGCACCATGGCCGCCGGCAGCCGCGTGGCCCAGGAAGAGCTGCAATCGCTGCGCAGCCATGTCGATGCCTGCGAGGCGCGCATAGAGGCCCTGCAGCAGGAACTGGACGAGGCCGCGCGCCGTGCACGCCACGATCCGCTGACCGGCCAGCTCAACCGCCTGGGTGTGAGCGAGGCGCTGGACCGCGAGGTGGCGCGCGCCCAGCGCCATGGCCAGCCGCTGAGCGTTGCCCTGCTCGACATGGACGGCATGCAGGCCCTCAATGCCGAGCTGGGGCATGCCACGGGCGATGCCGCCCTCATCCATGTGGCCCAGCTGGCACGCCAGGGACTGCGTCCCGAGGACGTGGTGGGCCGATACGAGGGCCAGGCCTTCGTGCTGCTGCTGCCCCAGACACCGGAGACGGCGGGCGCCCAGGCGCTGCAGCGCCTGCTGCAGCTGCTGGAGCAGACGCCTTTGCCAGCCTCTTCGCAGACGCCAGGCCAGCCGGCCCCCCGGCCATTGAGCTTCAGTGCGGGCGTGGCCCAGCTGCAAAGCCACGAAAACGGCATGGACGTGCTGCGCCGCGCGGATACCGCCATGCTGCAGGCCAAGGAGCGCGGCAAGCACAGCATTGCCACGGCATCAGGCGCACAATGGCAGCCAGTTGGAAATGCAGGCGCCGGCCTTTGATCCACCGAGGCCACGCTCCGTATCTCCCCGCTTTCTTGCGCCACCTGCCCCCGAACCGCCATGCCCCTGCCCTTCAGCGCCCCCGTCCCTGCACCGCGGCGCCAGTTTCTGGTCGCAGCGGGCCTGGCCACGGCGCTGGGCCAGTTGCCCGCCTGGGCCCGCCTGGGCGAGCGGCCTGCGCACAACCCCTTCACGCTGGGCGTGGCCAGCGGCGACCCCGAACCCGACAACGTGCTGCTGTGGACGCGGCTGACGCCGCCGCTTGCACAGCTGGGCGAGACCGACACCACAGCCATGCCTGCGCTCAAGATCCGCTGGGAGCTGGCGCACGACCCGCTGTTCCGCCAGATCGTGCGCAGCGGCGAGGCCATGGCCCAGCCCGAATGGGGCCACGGCGTGCATGTGCAGGTGGGAGGGCTGGCGCCTGACCGCTGGTACCACTACCGCTTCATGCTGGGCCAGGCCGTGAGCAGCACGGGCCGCTGCCGCACGGCGCCCGCGCCCGGCAGCATGCCCCAGCGGCTGCGCCTGGCCTATGCCTCCTGCCAGCGCTGGGAGCACGGCTACTACGCGGCCTGGCGCCAGGTAGTGCAGGACGCGCCGGACCTGGTGCTCTTCCTGGGCGACTACATCTACGAGTACGCCACGCCCGCCATGACGCTGGGCCTGGCCCGCACCCACAACCTGCGGGCCGCGCAAAGCCTGCAGGACTACCGGGACCGCTACGCCCTGCACAAGAGCGACCCGCTGCTGCAGGCAGCGCACGCCATGTGCAACTGGTCCGTGGGCTGGGACGACCATGAGGTGGAGAACAACTACGCCGGCGACCAGGGCCAGGGCGATGCCGGGCGCTTCCTGGCCCGGCGCATGGCTGCCTGGCAGGCCTTCTACGAGAACATGCCGCTGCGCGCCAGCGCGCTGACCGGCGCGGGCGCCCAGCATGGCGGCGGCGGGCTGCAGCTGTACCGCAGCCTGCAGTGGGGCCGGCTGGCCCGGCTGCATTTTCTGGACGGCCGCCAGTACCGCAGCGCCCAGGCCTGCCGCGCCGAGGGAGCGGCAGACAAGGGCAGCGTGCGCCCTGCGCAATGCGCAGCCCTGTCGGATACGGCGCGCAGCTTCCTGGGCTGGACCCAGGAGCAGTGGCTGTACCGCCAACTGGCCGAGGACGCCCGCCACCAGGGCAGCGAGGGGCCGCGCTGGAGCATCCTGGCCCAGCCCACCCTGGTGTCCACGCACCGGCCGCCCTCGGGATCGCAGGCCACGGACAGCTGGGACGGCTACCCTGCCGCGCGCCAGCGCCTGGTGCGCCACCTCACGCCGGGCGCCCAGCCCACGCCGCGCAACAGCGTGCTGCTGGGCGGCGACCTGCACCAGAACTATGTCTGTGCCGTGCACGCAGACCCCGAGGCCGCGCCCGAGCGGCGCAATCCCATCGTGGCCAGCGAGTTCTGCAGCACCTCCATCACCTCGCGCAGCGGCACCACCCAGGCCAAGGTCGATGCCATCGTCGACCACAACCCGCAGGTGCTGTACGCACGCTGCGAGGAACGCGGCTACGGGCTGGCCGACATCACGCCGGAGCGCTGGACCAGCGAGCTGCGCGCCGTGGCCAACCCGATGCGAGCCGACAGCCGCATCTACACGCTGGCCCGCTTCACCGTCGAGGACAGGCGGCCCGGCCCCGTAGCCAGCTGACAGGGCACTGACGCAGGGCACGACCGAAGGGCACTTTCAGCAGGCCTGGCAATCAGTGGCTATCCTGACATCGCCACCCGGCATGCCGCCTATCGTATGGTGCGCTGCCTTGCCCCGCCCACCAGAACACGGAAGCCATGCACCTGACTTTCAGCGCCTACTACACCCTGATCTTCGCCGCCCTCGTCCTTTTGCTGGGCAAATGGCTGGTGCAGCACCTGCGCCTGCTGCGCGAATTCAACATCCCCGAGCCCGTGGCCGGCGGTCTGGTCGTCGCCGTCGCCCTGTTCGTGCTCAACCAAACCCTGGGCTACACCTTCAGCTTCAGCAGCGAGCTGCAGATGGCCTTCATGCTGGTGTTTTTCTCATCCATCGGGCTGAGCGCCGATTTCGCCAAGCTGCGCGAAGGCGGCCGTTCGCTGCTGCTGTTCCTGGCCGTGGTCGCCGTCTTCATCGGCCTGCAGGACCTGGTGGGCGTAAGCCTGGCCACGATGCTCGGGCTCGACCCGCTGTTCGGGCTGATCGCAGGCTCCGTCACCCTGACGGGCGGCCATGGCACGGCAGGCGCCTGGGGCCAGGTTTTCGAGCGCGAGTACGGCATCCAGGGCGCGGTCACGCTGGGCATTGCCTGTGCCACCTTCGGACTGGTGATCGGCGGCCTGATCGGCGGCCCGCTGGCCAAGGCCCTGATCACGCGCCGCAGGCTTGCCGTGCACGACCCCGCAGCCGCCCCCGAAAAACAGCCCCCGCTGGGCGAAAGTGCAAGCCATGGCGGCTTCGAGAACCCCGAGCAGACGCGCCTGATCACCACCAGCGCGGCCATAGAAACACTGGCCCTGTTCGCAGGCTGCCTGGGCTTTGCCGAGTTCATGGCGCAGTTCACCGCCGGCACCCTGTTCTCCCTGCCCACCTTCGTCTGGGCGCTGGCAGGTGGCGTCGTGATCCGCAATACGCTGGACTATGTCTTTCACTTCCAGGTATTCGACCGGGCCATCGACGTCTTCGGCAATGCCTCGCTGTCCATCTACCTGGCCATGGCCCTGCTGTCGCTCAAGCTGTGGGAGCTGGCGGGGCTGGCGGCGCCGCTGATGGTGATCCTGGCGGCCCAGACCCTGGTGATGGGCCTGTATGCCGCGCTGGTGACCTTCCGCATCATGGGCAGCAACTACGATGCGGCCGTGCTAGCCGCCGGCCACTGCGGTTTCGGCATGGGTGCCACGCCCACGGCCGTGGCCAACATGCAGGCCATCACCAACCAGTACGGCCCCTCGCACAAGGCCTTCCTCATCGTGCCGATGGTGGGCGCCTTCTTCGTCGACATCGTCAATGCCACGGTGATCCAGCTGTTCATACGCTGGCTGCACTGACCACTACGAACACCGAACGCACCATGCCCCTGCTGCGCCGCGCCCTTGCCACCACCCAGGCGCTCGTCCTGACCCTGCTGCTGGCAGGCTGCAGCCTGCCGCCGCTGGCTGGCCGCAGCGAATCCACGGCGCTGCCGCCCGAGGCCGCACAGGCCACGCTGCTGGGCCAGGCGCTGGCACCGCTGCTGGACCAGCATCCGGGGCTTACCGGCATCCACGCGCTTTCCGATGCACGCAACGCCTATGCGGCGCGTGCCCTGCTGGCCCGCGTGGCCCAGCGCACGCTGGATGTGCAGTACTACATCTGGCGCGGCGACACCACGGGCCACCTGCTGCTCGACGAACTGCGCCGCGCCGCCGACCGGGGCGTGCGCGTTCGCCTGCTGCTGGACGACGGCGGCACGGCAGGACTGGACACCCAGCTCGGCGCCCTGGACCAGCATCCGCAGATCGAGGTGCGGCTGTTCAACCCCTTTGCCCAGCGCACGCCCAAGGCGCTGGGCTATGTCACGGATTTCTCGCGCACCCAGCGGCGCATGCACAACAAGAGCTTCACGGCCGACAGCCAGGCCAGCATCGTGGGCGGCCGCAACATAGGCGACGAGTACTTCGCGGCCACCGACGGCGTGCTGTTCGCCGACCTGGACGTGGTGGCCATGGGGCCGGTGGTGGCCGACATTTCACATGCTTTCGACCAGTACTGGGCCAGCGCGTCGGCCTATCCCGCGGCCAGCCTGCTGCCGCCGCTGCCCGACTATGCGGTGGCGCGCGCCTACGAGGCCCTGGCCACCGAAGTGCAGCGCCCCGAAGCCCAGGCCTATGTGCGCGCCGTGGCGCAAAGCCCGTTCACGCGCGAGCTGCTGGCCGGCCGCCTGCCACTGCAATGGGCCCGCGCCACCCTGGTCAGCGACGACCCGGCCAAGGTGCTGGGCCAGGTGCCCAAGGAGGGCCTGCTGATCACCCAGCTGACCCCGGCCATCGGCCAGCCACAGCGCCAGCTGGACCTGGTCTCGCCCTACTTCGTGCCCACCGAGGCCGGCGTGCGCGCCCTGGCCGGCCTGCGCCGCCAGGGCATTGCCGTGCGCGTGCTCACCAACAGCCTGGAGGCGACCGACGTGGCCGTGGTCCATGCCGGCTATGCCCGCTACCGGCGCCCGCTGATCGAGGAAGGCGTGCAGCTGTACGAGCTGCGCCGGCAGATCGGCACGCAGGACGACGAACCCAGCCCAGGCCCGCGTTCGCCCGCAGCGGCATCGGCAGGGAAAGCGGGGGTGGGCTCAGGCAGCCGCCCCGGCAGCTCGGGCTCCAGCCTGCATGCCAAAACCTTTGCGGTCGATGGCGAGCGCATCTTCGTGGGCTCGTTCAACTTCGACCCGCGCTCGGCCCACCTCAACACCGAGATGGGCCTGCTGATCGACAGCCCCGAGATGGCTTCGCAGATGAGCCGCATGCTCGACCAGAGCCTGCCGTCCGCCGCCTACCACGTGCAGATCGATGCACAGGGCCGCCTGAGCTGGACCACGGAAAGCGGCACGCCGCCTGAGCCACTCACCACCACCACCGAGCCCGGCAGCAGTGCATTCAAGCGCCTGATGCTGCGCGTGCTGGGCTGGCTGCCCATCGAGGGGCTGCTTTGATGCCGGGCCCTGCCGCTCAGTCCAGCCGGATCGACGGGCGCAGGCGCGAATTCATCAAATCGATCAGCCACAGCAGCCCGCCGCGCCAAAAGCCGTAGATGCGGGCCTGGTGCGAGCGGTACAGCATGATGTGGCTCAGCATGGCCATGCGCCCGCGGATCACGCCGCCGTTGAACAGGCCGAATTTGCCCAGCGATCCATAGGCGTCGTAATGGGCCAATGACACCAGGGCGCCAAAGTCGCGGTAGGCAAAGCCTTCGGGACGGAAACCCGGCTCCTTCAGCAGGCGCGGCAGCGTCTCCACCAGATAGCGGGCCTGCTGGTGCGCCACCTGGGCGGTGGGCGGCAGCGGCACGCTGGCGCCGGGCAGGGTGAAGCTGGCGCAATCCCCCACGGCGTAGACATGGGGGTCGCTGGTCTGCAGCTGGCCGTTGACCTTGAGCTGGTTGCCTTGCGTGGTCTCCAGTCCCAGCTGCGCCAGGAAGGCCGGGGCCTTCACGCCCGCTGCCCAGACGCGCAGGCCTGCGGGGACGAACTCGCCGCTGGCCAGAACGAACCCCTCTTCGCTGGCCGACTGCACGCGGCCGTTGACGATCACCGAAACGCCCAGGGCCTGCAGGCGCAGGCGCGTGGCTTCGGAAATCTCTTCAGGAAAACCGGGCAGCAGGCGCGGCCCGGCCTCGATCAGCACGATGCCGAAGCGCGCGGCCTCGCCCAGCGCGCCGTAGGCGCGGGCGCTCTCGGCCAGCTGCACCAGCTCTGCCGCCAGTTCCACGCCCGTGGCGCCGCCGCCCACGATGGCCACGCGCAGCTGCTCGCCGCTGGTCATGCAGCGCACCATGCGCAGGCGGATCTCGCTGTTGAAGGCATCGGCCTTGCGGCGCGAGTCGATCATGAAGCAGTGCTCGTCCACGCCCGGCGTGCCGAAATCATTGGCGCCGCTGCCCACGGCGATCACCAGCCTGTCGTAGGCAATGCGCCGGCCCGGCACGATCTCGCGGCCATCAGGCGCCTCGATGGGGGCCAGCAGCACCTCGCGGGCCTCGCGGTCCAGGCCGCACATCTCGCCGGGCTGGTAGGCAAAGCTGGCGTCGCTGGCCTGGGCCAGGTAGGTGGTCTGCTGCTGGGCCAGGTCGCGCGTGCCGGCGGCAATGGTGTGCAGCATGGGCTTCCAGACATGGGCCGAATCGCTGTCCACCAGGGTCACCGAGCCGATGGCCCCCGTGCGCCCCTTGCCCAGCGCCGTGGCAATCTCCAGCCCCGCCACGCCACCGCCCACGACGACGATGCGCGCCCCGCCCGATGCCGTTGCCGAACCCGCTTCTTGTTCCTTGCCCATTGCTGCTCCCTGCCGGAAGGCCCGGCCGGCCGCACCATGCGCCGGCTTGCAGGACATTCGCTTCCAGACAGTCTTGATTCTTGTCAGTTTGGGTAGCAGGCGACTTGCTAGGGGTAAGCCCCAGATCTGCAACAGATATCTGATAGAAGACCGTCGATCACACCGAGCAGGGTCTTGTACAGGACCGCGCCGCAGGAAAAACATCACCTCTGTCGGATGGCCAGCCGGACCTGATCATTGCGCTATCAACACAAGAGCATCCGCCCCGTCCGTCACGCAGCATCGCCGACGACATGACGGCCTGCATCTGCAGGCCTGCACGAATGCCCCGCTGCCGGGCCCGCGATTTGCGATTGTCAATATACGAAACGTATATTCCCCGTATGATCGCCACCCCATGGGAATCGTCAAAATATCCGACCAATTGCACGACCAGATCCGCCTGTCCAGCGCGGCCCTGGGTCGATCCATCAACGCCCAGGCCGAGCATTGGCTGCGTGTCGGCCAGTTGGCCGAACACCATCCCCATCTCGACTACGCAGGCATCTGCGCCCTGCTGCTGCAAGAGGCCGCGGCCACGCTGAAGCTGGGCGAGCCCGAAGCGGCGCCGGCTCCCGCCGATACGGCAGCACGCCGCCCGCGCCCCGTGCGCCTGTCGGAAGGCCTGCAATGAGGGGCGCCAAGCTGCGCAGCGTCCCGCTGCACGATGCCCTCGATATCGGGCAATCACGCAAGGCCGGTGGCCTGGCCGCCCGCGTCCTGCAGATGCTGGTGCCCCACGTGCAGCCGGGCGTCAGCACCGAGCACCTGGACAGGCTCTGCCATGACTTCATCGTCGACGAACTGCGCTGCGTGCCCACCAACGTGGGCTACCACGGCTTTCCGAAGACGGTCTGCACCTCGCCCAACCACGTGGTCTGCCACGGCATCCCCGACGCCCGTCAGATCCTGCGCGAGGGCGACATCCTCAATGTCGATGTGGCCGTGACCACGCCCGACGGCTGGATCGGCGACACCAGCCGCATGTACTACGTGGGCCAGCCCTCCAACCAGGCGCGCCGCCTGGTGGAGACCACCTACGAGGCCCTGCTGGCCGGCATCCGCGCCGTGCGCCCCGGCGCCACGCTGGGCGACATCGGCCATGCCATCCAGACCGTGGCCCAGCGCGAGCGCTTCAGCGTGGTGCGCGAGTACTGCGGCCACGGCATCGGCAAGGTCTACCACGACGACCCCCAGGTGCTGCACTACGGCCAGCCCGGCCAGGGCATGGTGCTGGAGGCCGGCATGATCTTCACCATCGAGCCCATGCTCAACGCCGGCAAGGCGGCCACGCGCGAACTGGCCGACGGCTGGACGGTGATCACCAACGACAAGTCGCTGTCCGCCCAGTGGGAGCACATGGTGGTGGTGACCGACACGGGCTTCGACGTGCTCACGCGCTGGCCCGAGGGCACGGGCAGCTACGCGGCCATCTGAGCATGGCGTCCAACTACCTGTACCTGGGCCTGGCCATCGTCGCCGAGGTGGCGGCCACCTCCTGCCTCAAGCAGTCCGAAGGCTTCACGCGGCTGTGGCCCAGCGTGGTCACGGTCCTGGGCTACGCGCTGGCCTTCTACTTCCTGTCGCTGACGCTGCGCACCGTGCCCACGGGCGTGGCCTACGCGATCTGGTCGGGCGCGGGCATCGTGCTGATCTCGCTGGTCGGATGGCTCTGGCAGGGCCAGACGCTGGACCTGCCCGCGCTGGCGGGCATGGGCCTGATCGTGGCGGGCGTGCTGGTCATCCAGCTGTTTTCCAAGACGGCCGGACACTGAGCCGCTGCCCGCGCTGCGGCCTGGCCATCAGCCCGTGATGGCCTGGACCGATCCGGCCTGGCGGCGCAGTTCGAACTTCTGGATCTTGCCCGTGCTGGTCTTGGGCAGCTCGCCAAAGACCACGGCGCGCGGCACCTTGTAGCCGGCCAGGTGCTTCTTGCAGTGGGCCACGATGTCTTCGGCCGTGGTCTGCGCGCCGGCCTTCAGCTCGATGAAGGCGCAGGGCGTCTCGCCCCACTTGGGATCGGGCTTGGCCACCACGGCGGCGGCCAGCACGGCCGGGTGGCGGTAGAGCACGTCCTCGACCTCGATGGACGAGATGTTCTCGCCGCCCGAGATGATGATGTCCTTGCTGCGGTCCTTGATCTGTATATAGCCATCCGGATGCTGCACGGCCAGGTCGCCCGTGTGGAACCAGCCGCCGCGGAAGGCCTCGTCCGTGGCCTGCGGGTTCTTCAGGTAGCCCTTCATGGCGATGTTGCCCTGGAACATGATCTCGCCCATGGTCTGGCCGTCATGGGGCACGGGCTCCATGGTCTCGGGATCGAGCACGCTGGCCGAGCGCTGCAGGTGGTAGCGCACGCCCTGGCGGGAATTGAGGCGTGCGCGTTCGCCGATGTCCAGCGCATCCCAGGCTGCGTGCTTGGCGCAGACCGTGGCCGGGCCGTAGACCTCGGTCAGGCCGTAGACATGGGTGATGTCGAAGCCCAGCTGCTCCATGCCCTCGATCATCGACGCCGGCGGCGCCGCGCCCGCCACCATGGCCTTGACTCCGGCGGGCACGCCCTCCTTCATGGCGGCCGGCGCATTGACCAGCAGGCCGTGCACGATGGGCGCGCCGCAGTAATGCGTGACGCCGTGGTTGCGGATGGCGTCGAAGATGGCCTGGGCCTCCACCCGGCGCAGGCAGACATTGACCCCCGCCCGTGCCGCCACCGTCCACGGAAAGCACCAGCCGTTGCAATGGAACATGGGCAGGGTCCACAGGTAGACGGCGTGCTTGGGCATGTCCCACTCCAGCACATTGCTGATGGCATTGATGGCCGCCCCCCGGTGGTGGTAGACCACGCCCTTGGGGTTGCCCGTGGTGCCGCTGGTGTAGTTCAGCGCAATGGCGTCCCACTCGTCGGCGGGCAGCTGCCAGTCGAAACCGGCATCGCCGCCGGCCACGAAATCGTCGTAGTCCAGGCTGCCCACATGCTCGGCGGCCGGGCCGTACAGCGCGTCCTCGACCTGGATCACCAGCAGCGGCGCGCTGCGCTGGCGCAGCTTCAGCGCCTTGGCCACCACGCCCGTGAACTCCGGGTCCACGATCAGCACCTTGGCCTCGCCATGGTCCAGCATGAAGGCGATGGTTTCCGCATCCAGCCGCGTGTTCAGCGCATTGAGCACGGCCCCCGCCATGGGCACGCCGAAATGCGCCTCCACCATGGGCGGCGTATTGGGCAGCATCACGGCCACGGTGTCGTTCTTGCCCACGCCCGCCTTGTGCAGGCTGCTGGCCAGTTGGCGGCAGCGCGCATAGGTCTCGCCCCAGTTGCGGCGCAGCGTGCCGTGGACCACGGCCAGCCGCTCGGGATAGACCTCGGCCGTGCGGGCGATGAAGCCCAAGGGGCTGAGCGGCGCATGGTTGGCGCTGTTGCGGTCCAGGTGCTGGTCGTATATGTGGGTCATCGTGGTCTCCGGTTCGCTGGGGTTCTTGGTGTGATGCAGGTCTGCCATTGCAGACTGGCGAAACCTGAAGATATAGCAAGACAGGCTTACACAAGCTTGATGCGCGACCACCGGGCGCGCCACCGCACAGGCCCGGATAACCAAAGCGGCATGCATGGTCTTTGCAGGGCATCACAACTTTCAGAATTTCATGGAAATTGAAAATACTCATGCAAAACAATCACTTGACCAGCCTGCAGACGCGCCTCCGACTGTCCCCCAGGCGACTACACAACCACAGTCCTCTATAAGACATCATTTATCAGATGACTCGGCCGCACGGCCCCGGCTTCACTCGTAGAATCGCCGCTTGGATTCGCCGGCCAGCGCCGCTGGAAGGCGAACAAGGAGTTCCTAGAGGAGTCGCCTGGCAACGCTCCAGGCATCGTTGGAGACGAGCCTGCACCCCACCGGTGCAGGCTTTTTTTTGCTTCAGCGCAGGCTCAGGGACTGGCGCTTCCAGGCCGGGTCCTGCCAGCGCTGGAACAGCGGCAGGGCAGACACATCGCCGGTCACGCGCTCGGTGGCCAGGCCGTCCAGCCGCACCACTTCGAAGCTCTTGCGGTAGCGGCCCTGGCCACGGGCCTCGCGCGCCACCAGCATCAGCTGGCCGCCAGGCACCCAGCCCGCCCATTCGGCCACGCCGGTCTCCGGCGCGGTGGCGGCGGGGGGAAGCACATCGGCCAGCCAGCCGCCTTCGGTCTTGCGCAGCACCCACAGTTCGCGCCAGCCTTCCAGCGGCTGCACGGCCAGGGCCACGGCCGTGCCCTCGCGGTTGGTGCTGGCCGATGCAGCCCACACCACTCCATAGGTGCAGCGGCGCAGCAAAGGGGCCTTGGCGCCATGATGGGCGTCCACCAGCAGCACGCAGGTTTCGCCGGGAGCACCGGGCTCGGTCAGCAGCGTCGGGCGGGCTCCGGCAGCAGGAGCCGCAGCAGCAACAGGCGCCAGCGCCCAGCGCACGGCGCTCACCCGCATGGCCGCGTCGTTGTAAGCGCTCTGGTCTTCATCGGGCAGCTCGGACTTGCTGACGCCCGTGAACTCGGCCAGCGCCCGGGCGGCCGATGCAGCCACGGCAGGGTCGGCCATGCCTTTGCGCGCCTGCTGAAAGGCCAGCGCGCCCCACACGCTGGCGCGGCGCATCTGCACGCGGCCGCGCAGGTAGGGCGGCAGGCCGGTCACATCCACGCGCTCCAGCACATCGGCCTGCCAGGCGTACAGGCGGGCGCGCTCATGGGCCGGCAGATCGGGGTCCACGCATTCGGGCCGTGTCAGCGCCAGGGCGGCGCGGGCGCGCTGCGGCGCGTCGGCGGCGGGCATGGCCAGCACGCGGCGGAAGAATTCGCCTTCATAGCAGACCTGCATGCGGCCTTCGACCTCATAGGTCGCAAAGCGCAGGCCGTAGCCGTTGGCCACATCCAGGTGGGCCGACAGCGTGGCGCCCGAGGCCTTGCCGGGCGCAGCGGCGGAGGCGCGCCGCGCCAGCCGGTCGGCAAAGCCGCCCAGTGCGTCGAAGGCCTGCGCGCCTTCGGCGCCAGCCAGGGTCCTGGCGGGCGCGGCCTGCAGGTAGGCGGCCGCCAGGCCGATGCCCAGCGCCTCGGCACCGGGCGTGTCCTGCACGAAGCGCAGCACGGCCAGCAGCGCGGGGGCATCGGCCTCTGTCAGGGCCACACGGCGCACATCGCTGGCGCGGATGAAGCCGCCGCGCTCGCGCTTGTGGTCCCAGACCTGGAGGTAGTCCAGGCGTTCGCCCCTGATCTCCAGCACCTCGCCCTGCCACAGGCTGGCCTGCTGCTGGGCGCCATCGCGCGGCGCGGCGCGCAGGCTGGCCTGGTCCTGCACCACGATGGCGCTGCCCATGCCGGTGGCCAGCGCTGCGGCGGCCAAGGTCGATACGGTCAGCATGGCTTATTGCTCCTGAACGGCTGCGTTGGCATCTTCGGCCGCCACGGAGGCTGCGCCGGCCTGTGCATTGCGGCTGCCGCCCAGCAGGGCCGCGCCGATGAAGTCGCCATTGGTCGGCGGGGGCGCGATGATGACCTGGATCTTGTCCGAGAGCTTGTCGGCCAGCGTCTTCTGGATGAGCAGCGGGTAGCGCGTGACCAGGGTACCTTCGCGCGCCATCTGCTCGGCGTTGACCTTGCCCAGGCGGTCCATGCGGAAGGCCTCGGCCTCGGCCAGCTTCTGGCGTGCATCGGCTTCGCCATTGGCCTCGATGCGGCGGGCCTGGGCGCTGCCCTCGGCAGCTTTCACGCGGGCCACGCGCTCGGCCTCGGCCTCCAGCTGGCGCTGCTCGATCTGGCGCTGCTTGAAGGGCAGCACATGCTTCATGGCCTCTTCCTGGGCACGCGCCGCAATCACCTGCTCGCGTGCGGCGGCTTCGGCGGCCACTTCGCGGCGCACCTTGTCGGCATTGGCGTCCAGCTCGGTTTCCTTGACGCGCTTGTCCTTGAGCTCCAGCGTGTAGCGCATCTTCTCGGAGGCCAGTTCCTCGGCCAGCAGGCTGTCCATGCCGCGGCGGTACTCGGCGGGCAGGTCCACCTTGCCGATCTGGATGCTGCGCAGCGTCACGCCGTCGGCCGCCAGGCGCGTGCGCAGTTCGGTTTCCATGATCTGGGCGATCTCGGCACGCTTGGTCGAGAAGATCTCGCGCACGGTGTAGCGTGCGAACACCTTGTAGACCAGGC
Organism: Delftia sp. DT-2; assembly: GCF_028401915.1. Taxonomy (NCBI): domain Bacteria; kingdom Pseudomonadati; phylum Pseudomonadota; class Betaproteobacteria; order Burkholderiales; family Comamonadaceae; genus Delftia; species Delftia sp. DT-2. The sequence continues at coordinate 282,513 of NZ_JAQOTI010000006.1, read as the reverse complement.
CCTGCACGGCGGGCTCCACGATGTCGCCGCCTATGTCCAGAGGCAGGTTGCCGGCCTTGACGGCGGGCGATGCGGGATCAAGCGCATAGCGGACGTTCAGGTCCAGACCCAGGGACAGGCCCTCGACCGACTGCAGGGGTGCGCTGCCATTGGCCTGGCGCATGGCCTCCGGACGGTAGCTCTGGTCGCGCAGGGAGAACACGCGCACCGTGTGCAGGCCCGGCACCACCCACACGCTGCCATCGCGCCACAGGCTGACGGAGCCCGTGAACTGGTTCAGGCGCACGCCCAGCGTGCCCTGCTCCAGGTGCTGCACGGGCGGGTTGCGCACCACCACCAGGCCGGCTGCCACCACCACGACGCCGATGGCCAGCCAGCGCACGGTACGTGCCGTGGGCAGCAGGACTGCCCAGTCCACGGGCTGGCGGCGGGGCGCGTTGCCCGGCAGCGTGCCGGCGTCGGCTGCAGGCTCGGAGGAATCGGCAGGGCCGGCTCCGTCCAGGCGGGCGGACTTGCGACCCGTCAGGGCCTGCATGATGCGGTTCCAGGTGGCTTTCATGGTGTTCTCTCTCTCGGCTGTGATGGCTGTTGTTGGCTGTTGTTGGCTGTTTCTGAGGCACCGGAAACAGGGGTGGCTCATTGAGGACCGATTGTTCGGATCCACCCCGGAAGCAACAACGCAGCGCACGGACCAAAGCGCTCACACCGGCGGCGCAAACGCTCCGGCCCTGGAAGAAAAACTCACACCCGGGCCGGCGCAGGGCCGAGATAATCCCGCGAACACCGCCACGGCGGCCTCCCCGACCCCACCCCTGCACAGCCCCATGACCCGTATCGCCGTGATCGAAGACGACCTGCCCACCAGCAACCAGTTGGCGGGATGGATACGCAGTGCGCGCAGCGGCATCGTGATCGACCAGTGGTTCACGCGCGACGAGGCCGAGGCCGCCCTGGCGCGCGAGCACTACGACGCCGTGGTGCTGGACATCGAGCTGGGCCGCGAGCGCCATGCCGGCGTGGCGCTGATCAACGCCATCAACAAGCTGGGCCAGGGCACGCCGGTGCTGGTGGTGTCGGCCATGCCGGCCGCCATCTACCGCAGCATCATGAAAGCGCTGGACGCCTGGGACTACCTGCAAAAGACCACCTTCGAGGAGGCCGACTTCATCGAGACTTTCCTCGACATCCTGCGCACCACGCAGCGCGCGGCGCCCGTGGCCGCGCAGGCCGCCGCAGCGCCCGCAGGCGATGCCCTGGTGCTGGACCCCCTGTGGCAGCGCACGCCCACCTGGCGCGGCGAGCGCATCAACCTGCCGCTGACGGCCCAGCGTATCCTGGCCACGCTGCACCAGCGCAGCGGCGAAGTGGTGTCCTACGACGAGCTGTTCGAGGTGGTCAAAAGCGGCCGCAACCGCGACAACGTGCGCAAGCACGTCAGCACCATCCGCGAGGCCCTGCGCGAGGTGGACCCGGGCTTCGAAGGCATAGAGAACGTGCCCATGCGCGGCTTTCGCTGGGTGGGCCAGGCCGGCGCCGCCGCCCGCGCATGAAGCGCCTGCTCAACCCCAAACTGGAGCTGCCCCGGCTGGAAGTTCCGCGCCTGGGCCTGGCCGCCTTCCGCCAGCGCATCCTGCTGCGCGGCGTGTTCGTGCTGCTGGCCGTGGCCACGGTGGCGCTGAGCGTGGTGGTGCTCAAGGACGAGAAGGAACGCGCCTGGCAGGCCTACCAGCACGGCTTTGTGCGCAGCCAGGCCGAGGTCATGGCGCGGCTGCGCCATCCTTCGGGCCGGCTGGCCCTGCTCAACGCCGGCCACCTGGGCCAGGGCGTGACACCGCTGGCGCCGCTGCTGCTGCCCTACGCGGCCATCGACTTCGACGATCCGCAAAAGTCCCAGCAGGCCGTGGAGATGGCCGGCTGCTCGGTGCAGTATCCCGATGGCGCCTCGCTGTGCGCGGCCATCGGCAACAATCCCTACGCAGGCGGCTTCATCTATCTGGTGGGCAGCTTCTTCGCAGGCGAGCTGACACCGCGCGAGCGCGGCTCGCGCGAGCCCGCCCAGGCGCACCGCGCCCGCATCACGCTGGACATGCGCGGCAGCACCTACCGCTGGATCGCCCCCTATGAGGCCATGCCGCAGCAGGGCAGCAGGGCCGGCAACGGCGAGCACGGCCGGCTCACCGGCTTTGTGGACAACGGCACGCCCCAGCTTGACGCCCGCGCGCGGCCCGTGCGCGATTTCCGTGGCTGGCTCTGGCAGAACGGCCATTGCCGCGACCTGCCTCCTGGCGTGCAGGGCCATGCGGGCAATGACAAGACGCCCCCTGCAGCCGATTGCCTGCGCCGCACGCACTACTCCATCCGCCTGCCGGTCGAGCTGTTCCGCGAGGCCCTGTTCCGCAGGGACGTGCGCCCCGTCTGGCCGCCCGAAGACCTGGGCAGCATGCGTGTGCGCGTGGAAATGCTGGCCCCGGGCGAGGCGGCCGCGCCCCTGTTCGACAGCAATGCGCCGGGGGCGCAGCTGGCCGCCTCGCTCAACGACATCTCGCGCAGCCTGCTGCCCGGCGAGCGCGTGCAGATCCGCAAGGTGGGTGCCGACGAGGCCAGCGCCATCACCCTCAAGGGCGTGGATGTGCAGGCCGCGCCGTCGGCGCCCTGGCTGCTGCGCCTGATCAGCTGGCTGCCGCTGGATGCAGCCGGCGTCTCCGCCGCCACCATGACCCCGGCCGTGCCCACGGGCCAGGACATTCTGGACACGCCCACGGGCAACTACACCGTCAGCTTCACCGGCCACCCGCGCGATGTGGAGCAGGGCCTGGCCGCCGTGGCCACGCGCCTGTCCTGGTACCTGGGCGCCATGCTGGCCGCCATTGCGCTGGCCTGGCTGATCGTCGAGCTGGGGCTGATCCGCCGCGTGACCGCCCTCACCCGGCGCGCCGCCGCCGTCTCCTACAACGTGCAGGACGGCCATGTCGGGCCACGCCTGGGCGATCTCGAAGTGTCGGACCTGCGTGGTTCCGACGAGCTGGGCATTCTGGCCGGCGGCCTGGCCGACCTGCTGCAGCGCGTGAAGGACGACCTGCAGCGCGAGCAGCTGCGCGCCCAGCAGGAACGCGACATGTGGCATGCCGTGGGCCACGAGATCATGTCGCCCCTGCAATCGCTGATGGTGCTGTACGGCCCCGACGACCCCGGCCACCGCTATGTGCAGCGCATGCAGCAGGCCGTGCATGTGCTCTACGGCACGGCATCGCCGGCCGAGGCGCTGCAGGCCGCCACCGTGCCGGAGGGCCGGCTGGACCTGGACGCCTTCCTCAGCCACGTGGCGGCCAACGCGCACTATGCGGGCATTGCCGATGTGGTCTACGAAGGCGGGAACAAGAGCGGGAGCGCGGGAGCCGCCGGCGCCGTGATCGTGCGCGCCGACGAATTTGCTCTGGAGGACGTGGTCACCCACATCCTGCGCAATGCCGACAGCTACCGGCCGGCCGGCACGGCCATCACGCTGTCGCTGTCGGCCTCCGAGTCCACCGCCAGCGCCACGCTGCACAACCAGGGCGCCACCATTGCGGAGGACCTGCTGGAGCGCATCTTCGAGCTGGGGGTGTCCGCGCCCCAGGAGCCTTCTGCCGCCAGCGGCGCCGAGCACCGGGGACAGGGCCTGTTCGTGGCCAGGACCTACATGGCCAAGATGGGCGGCACGATCAGGGCCCACAACACGCGCGATGGCGTGGCCTTCACGCTGACCTTCCAGCGCCTGGGCTGAGGGCCGGGCGCTGCCGGCCAGTGCCCCCGGGGCACGGCCGGATGGCCCCGCGAAGGCACAATACGCGGGTGTCCATTCCCCAATCGTTCATCCAGGAGTTGCTCGCGCGCGTCGACGTGGTCGACATCGTGGGCCGTTACGTACAGCTCAGGAAGGGCGGCGCCAACTTCATGGGCCTGTGCCCTTTCCACAGCGAGAAGTCGCCTTCCTTCACCGTCAGCCCCAGCAAGCAGTTCTATCACTGCTTCGGCTGCGGCAAGAACGGCAACGCCATCGGTTTTCTGATGGACCATGCCGGCATGGGCTTCGTCGAAGCGGTGCAGGATCTTGCCGGCCAGGTTGGCCTGCAGGTGCCGCAGGACGACATCAGCCCGGCCGAGCGCGAGCGCCAGGCCGCCCAGAAGCAGAAACAGGCCACCCTCACCGACGTGCTGGAAAAGGCCGGCGAATCTTTCCGCAAGCACCTGAAGGCCTCTCCCCAGGCCATCGACTACCTCAAGCGCCGCGGCGTCTCGGGCGAGACCGCCAGGCGCTTCGGCCTGGGCTATGCGCCCGCCGGCTGGCGCAACCTGGCCAGCGTGTTTGCGCATTACGACGATCCGCAGCTCGAAGAATCGGGCCTGGTCATCGTCGGCGAGGACGACGGCAAGCGCTACGACCGCTTCCGCGACCGGCTGATGTTTCCCATCCGCAACGTCAAGGGCGAGTGCATAGGCTTCGGCGGCCGCGTCTTCGGCGACGAGAAGCCCAAATACCTGAATTCGCCCGAAACCCCGGTGTTTCACAAGGGGCGCGAACTCTACGGCCTGTTCGAGGCCCGCACCGCCCTGCGCGACATGGGCTATGCGCTGGTCACCGAAGGCTATATGGACGTGGTGGCCCTGGCCCAGCTGGGCTTTGCCAACGCCGTCGCCACGCTGGGCACGGCCTGCACGCCCGATCACATTCACAAACTGTTTCGATTTACTGACGCCGTCGTTTTCAGCTTCGACGGCGACGGGGCGGGCCGGCGCGCCGCGCGCAAGGCGCTCGATGCGGCCCTGCCCTATGCCAGCGACACGCGCAGCGTCAAATTCCTCTTCCTGCCCGCCGAACACGACCCGGACAGCTTCATCCGCGAATACGGCAGCGAAGCCTTTGCCCGCTACGTGGGCGACGCGCTGCCGCTGAGCCGCTTTCTCATCGAGGCGGCCAGCGAAGGCTGCGACCTGGGCCAGGCCGAAGGCCGTGCCCACATGGCCAGCAATGCCCGCCCCCTGTGGACGGCCCTGCCTGACGGCGCGCTCAAGCGCCAGCTGCTGGGCGAGATCGCCGAACTCGTGCAGCTCGATGCGCGCGACCTCTCCGACCTGTGGTCGCAGGAAGCCGCTCGCAGCGCCCCGGCGCGGGGCTCCATGGCCGGCGGTGCTTCCCATCCGGGCCAGCAGGCCGGCCATGCACCGGCCGCGCCCGACTGGGGCCAGCCTGTCGAATACGGCGCGCCTTCGGGCTGGCACGAGCGTGGCGGCCATGGAAGCGGCGCGGGCGGCTGGCGCAGCGGCGAGCCCGGGCGCGGCGGCAAAAAGCCCTGGCCGCGCAAACCCTGGGACAAGAATGGCCGGGCCGACTTCAACCCGCCCCCCATGGGCCCGCGTGGCGCGCCAGCCACACGCACCGACCAGGCGGCACGCCTGCTCATGGCGCACATGGAATTCATGGAAGAACTCACCCACGAGGACTTCGAGGCATTGGCGCACTGCTCAGGCGAACATGGCGCCATGTTCCGCTGGATGGAGGCACAGTTCCAGGAATCCGGGGCCCGGCCCTTTGCCGTGCTGCGCGAACAACTGCGCGGCCTGCCTCACGAAACGCTGGCAGACAGGCTCATGAGCGGCCCCCACGCGCACCCCGAGGGCGAACTGCCCGAGCTGCGCCGTGAGTTGCGTGATGTCCTCAATCGCATGGTCATCGTCCACATCAAGGCTCAGATCGACGAAGCCTTGCGCGACATGGCACGGGACCCCAGCGCCGCCCAGCGCTATCGCGATCTCTTTGCCCGACAGCAGGCCCTGGAAAACCAGATGCGCACTTCCTCTTGAAATCGAGGTAAGCAGATATAATTGGGGGCTATCGGCAAGAGCGACAGCAGCACCTCCGGACCGGGCCCCGTGACGAACTCACGTGATTGCAGCAACTGCACGGCCCAATTTCCCGCAAGGACTGCACACCAAATGATCGCCCAGACATCTTGCCTGGAATATGTACGCTTCCCTGGCGGGCCTAGTCCGTCCGCGCGCGCTTAGGCGGCGCTTGTTTGAGTTTCCCTTTGTGTGTGTTCGCTCCCGACCGTGAGGTGCTCATGCCCGTTTCAAAGTCCGTGAAGTCCAAGCAGGCCCCCGAAGCTCCAGCGAAGCCCAAGACTTCGACAACCTCTTCAGCCCCGGCCGTCAAGGCCGGTGCCGGCAAAGCCGCTGCAGGACCGAAGAGCGCCGCATCTGCGGCCAAAGCAAAGAAAGATACCGACGTGGTAACCAAGTCCCAAGCCGAACTCAAAGCCATGGCCGACGAACTGCTCGCCGCCGCGACGCCCAAGCGTGGCCGCAAGAAGGCAGCCGAAGGCGACGACGCCCCCGCCCAGACAGAAAAGAAGCCTGCTGCCGCCAAGAAGGCGCCGGCCAAGGCCGCCACTTCCACCGCTGCAGCCAAGACCCCCGCCAAGCGCGGCCGCAAGCCCAAGGCCAAGGAAGCGGGCGACGACATGGACGACGCCGACCTGTCGGACATCGATGGCGACATCGATGGCGAAGTGGAAGGCGAAGTCGAGACCGAAGTGGAAGTCGAGGTCGAGGCCTCCTCGGCCCCGGCTGAAAAGGTCAAGCCCCTGCGCATGAAGATCAGCAAGGCCAAGGAACGTGCCTTGATGAAGGAATTCGGCCTGGACGAAACCGTCCTGACCGAAGAGGAAATGTCCACCCGCCGCCAGCGCCTGAAGGCGCTGATCAAGCTGGGCAAGACGCGCGGCTACCTGACGCACAGCGAAATCAACGACCACCTGCCCGACAAGCTGGTCGATGCCGAGACGCTGGAAGTCGTGATCTCCATGCTCAACGACATGGGCGTGGCCGTCTACGAGCAGACCCCCGACGCGGAAACCCTGCTGCTGAACAACACGGGCCAGTCCGCCACCACCGAAGAGGAAGCCGAGGAAGAGGCCGAAGCCGCCCTGTCCACGGTGGACTCCGAATTCGGCCGCACCACCGACCCCGTGCGCATGTACATGCGCGAAATGGGCACGGTGGAGCTGCTGACGCGCGAAGGCGAGATCGAAATCGCCAAGCGCATCGAAGGCGGCCTGATGGACATGATGGAGGCCATCTCGGCCTCGCCCGCCACCATCGCAGAAATCCTGGCCATGTCCGAGGAAATCCGCGAAGGCAAGGTCGTCATCTCCACCATCGTCGACGGTTTCGTCAACGCCAATGAGAACGACGACTACGTGGCCGAAGAAGACTTCGACGAATACGACGAAGAGGACGACGACGACGGCAAGGGCGGCTCCAAGGCACTGACCAAGAAGCTCGAAGAACTCAAGAACGAGGCGCTGCGCCGCTTCGACGCCATGCGCGAGAACTTCGACAAGATGCACAAGGTGTACGACAAGGAAGGCTACGGCACGCCCACGTACATCAAGGTGCAGAAGGCCCTGACCGAAGAGCTGATGACCATCCGCTTCACGGCCAAGACCATCGAGAAGCTGTGCGACCTCGTGCGTGCCCAGGTCGATGACGTGCGCAAGAAGGAACGCGAGCTGCGCAAGATCATCGTGGACAAGTGCGGCATGCCGCAGGAAACCTTCATCGCCCAGTTCCCGCCCAACCTGCTGAACCTGCAGTGGGTGGTGGAGCAGGTCGCGGCGGGCAAGCCCTGGAGCAGCGTGCTGGAGCGCAATGTCCCGCCCGTGCAGGAACTGCAGCAGAACCTGATCGACCTGCAATCGCGCGTGGTCGTGCCGCTGGACGAGCTCAAGCGCATCAACAAGCGCATGAACGACGGCGAGCGCGCCAGCCGTGACGCCAAGAAGGAGATGATCGAGGCCAACCTGCGCCTGGTGATCTCCATCGCCAAAAAGTACACGAACCGTGGCCTGCAGTTCCTGGACCTGATCCAGGAAGGCAACATCGGCCTGATGAAGGCCGTGGACAAGTTCGAATACCGTCGCGGCTACAAGTTCTCGACCTATGCCACGTGGTGGATCCGCCAGGCCATCACGCGCTCGATCGCCGACCAGGCGCGCACCATCCGCATCCCGGTGCACATGATCGAGACCATCAACAAGATGAACCGCATCTCGCGCCAGCATCTGCAGGAGTTCGGCTTCGAGCCCGACGCGTCCATCCTGGCGGCCAAGATGGAGATCCCGGAAGACAAGATCCGCAAGATCATGAAGATCGCCAAGGAGCCGATCTCCATGGAAACGCCGATCGGCGACGACGACGATTCGCACCTGGGCGACTTCATCGAGGACACCAACAACACCGCTCCCGTGGACGCCGCCATGCAGGCCGGCCTGCGCGACGTGGTCAAGGACATCCTCGACGGCCTGACCCCGCGCGAAGCTAAGGTGCTGCGCATGCGCTTCGGCATCGAAATGTCCACCGACCACACGCTGGAAGAAGTGGGCAAGCAGTTCGACGTCACGCGCGAACGCATCCGCCAGATCGAGGCCAAGGCCCTGCGCAAGCTCAAGCATCCGAGCCGCTCGGACAAGCTGCGCAGCTTCATCGACTCGCTGTAAGGCGCTGTGGATGCCGCCCCCCCGGGCCGGCAACCGCCCCCTGGAAAGCCCCGCACTCCCCTGCGGGGCTTTTTGTTTGTGGCCGGCCATCTGCCGGGCAGGGCGATGGTGGCGCGATAGACTGCCGCCTTTGTCTGCAAGGGCATCAGCATGGCTCTCGAAATCGAACGCAAATACCTTGTGGCCGACCCCGGCGTCGTGACCGGCCTGACCGGCGTGCGCATGGCGCAGGGATACATCGCCGACAACGGCATGTGGGTGCGGGTGCGCATCGCCGGGGACGCCGGATTTCTCACGCTCAAGGGGCCGGCACGCGGCATGAGCCGCGCCGAATTCGAATACCGGATTCCGCTGGCCGACGCCGAGACGCTGCTGGCCCAGCACTGCGCGCATGGCGCACTCGAAAAGGTGCGCTACATCGTGACGGTGGACGGCTTCGACTTCGAGGTCGATGTATTCGAAGGCCCGCTGGCCGGGCTGGTCACGGCCGAGATCGAACTGGCCAGCGAGGATATCCAGCCGCCCTCGCCCGCCTGGCTGGGAGCGGAGGTCACCGCGGATCTTCGCTACAGCAACGCGCAACTGGCCAAGACCCGGCAGGTGCCTTCACCGGCCGTGCTGCCGGGCTGATGCAGGACGGCCTTGTGGACGCCCCGGGGCTACGGGGGGCTACACGGGGCCACCAGGGGGCGACAGAGGCCGCAGGGACTGACTGCCGGAACTTCCTGCGCTGTGCAGCGGCTCAGCCGCCGGCCCGGTCCAGGGCCATCGTCTGCACGCGCAGTTCGCAGCCCTCGCGCAGCGGCTGCAGCCCGCCCACAGGCCGGAAGCCGTTCGCCAGGTACAGGCGCATGGCGGGAGAGTCGGCATCGGTCACACCCAGCCGCACACGCTGCATGCCCTTGTGCCAGGCCCAGGCGACGGCCTGGGCCAGCAGGGCCTGGCCCGCACCCCGGCCACGCACGGCGGGATCGACCCACATCTGGAAGAGATCGGCCACGCCGGGCTCGGGGGCACACAGCTTGCACCAGAGCAGGCCGCAGGCCTGGCCGCCGTTGACGGCGAAGAGCACCCTGTCCCTGCCGCCGGCAACGGCGGCCTGCAGCCGCGCAGCCCAGTCCGCGTCAACCCTTGCGGCCTCCGACTCCCAGGTGCTGCCGAAGGCGTCGGGTGCATCGCGCAGGGCACGCAGGCGGATATCCCGGTACTGCGGCCATTCATGGGGTTCAACGGGGCGGATGGAGATCATGGTGCATCCTTAGGCAGACAAAAAAGGGTTGGCGTCGGGAGCCAAGGCGGCGCCCGGCCGGATGGTCCGGCCCGGGCCTCAGCGCCGGCCATGCCGGGCTCCGAGCACTGCCAGCATGCGGAAGAAGGCTGCGCCTATCTCTTCCTCGGAAACGCAGGCGTACCCCAGCAGCAGGCCACGCCGCCGGTGCGGACCCGCGTAGTAGCGCGACAGCGGCTTGACGAAGATGCCGGCCTGCCGGAGGTCCTCGGCGAGCACGACATCATCGTCCTGCCCGGGCAGCTGCATCACGAAATGCAGCCCCGCGCCGCTGTCCACCCAGGGCAGGTGGTCGGCGCCCAGATAGCGCTCGATCAAGGCCATCAGCATGCGGCGGCGCTTGCCGTAGAGCAGGCGCATCTTGCGGATGTGGGCGGCGTAGTGGCCTTCCACGATCAGTTCGGCGATGACCTGCTGCGGCAGCTGGTGACCCTCTCGGTACAGCTCGGAATGGATGCGGCGCAGCGGCTCGGCCAGGGTCGGGGGCAGCACCATGTAGCCCATGCGCAGTCCCGGGTAGAGGGTCTTGCTGAAGGTGCCTATGTAGATGACGGGCGCGTCCTCCTCCATGCCCTGCATGCTGGGCACAGGGCTGCCGGAGAACCGGAATTCGCTGTCGTAGTCGTCCTCGACGATCCAGGCACCCACCCGGCGCGCGTAGGCGATCAGCGCGCGGCGCCGCGCCATGCTCATGACGGCACCCAGCGGGTACTGGTGCGAGGGAGTGACGAAGATCAGCCGCGGCACGGGCAGGCCGTCCGGCAGATGCATGCCCTCCTCGTCCACTGGCACGCTGTGCAGGCTCAGCCCGTGCTGCATGCGCAACACGTTGGCGATGCCCCAGTAGCCCGGCTCCTCCATCCAGACGCAGTCGCCAGGGTCGGCAAGGCTGCGCACCACCAGGTCGATGGCCTGGTGCACGCCTTCTGTGATCAGCACCTGGTCGGGCGCGCAGTTCACCGAGCGCGCCACGCGCAGGTGCTCGGCCAGCGCCTGCTTGAGCGCCTCCACGCCGCCGCGCGTGCCATAGGTGAGCAGCTGCGGCCCGGCGTGTCGCAGCAGGCGGTTGTGGATGCGCGCGTAGGCGGCGCGCGGGAACTGCGTCACGTCGGGCACGCCTGGCATGAAGGCGCCCCATTGCTGCTCCGAAGCCTGGGCGGTTTTCAGCAAGGCCTGTGCCTGCACGGACAGGCCGCCGCCAGGCGCAGGCGCTGCGGCGGCAGCGCGGCGGGCGGGTGCACGTCCGCCGCTCAGCAGCATGGCCGCAGGCAGGGTGTCGACCACCTGCGTGCCACGCCCGACCTGGCTGCGCACATAGCCCTCCACCTGCAGCTGCTCATAGGCATGGTTGACGGTGTTGCGCGACACATCCAGCTCGCGGGCCAGGTCGCGCGAGGCCGGCAGGCGGCTGCCCGGCAACAGGGCCCCGCTGTCCACGGCCTGGCGCAGCGCCAGGTACAGGGCCCGGTTCAGGCGGACGCGGTCCCCGCCCAGCCCGCGCCAGTCCATCTGGAGGATGAGGTCCGCGCACACGGAAGGTTTTGCCATGTCTGCCTTGCCTGCGTTGCCTGCGTTGCCTGCCTTGTGGAAGCGATGGTGGCGAACTCGATTGGCACCATCATCTTTTCAAAAGATGGCTCCATTCATGGAACCAATCGCCACTATAACCGTAAGCATTGCAGCCACCTCAACGGAGACCTTCTCATGTCCAGCGCCGCCACCAACGACACCACCAGAGCCTCGTCCGTCAACCAGCAACTCCAGAGCCGGCGCACCGCCGCCATGCCGCGCGGCGTGGGCGTGATGTGCGGCTTCCACGCCGTGCAGGCCGACAACGCCTTGCTGACCGATGCCGAGGGCCGCCAGTACATCGACTTCGCGGCCGGCATTGCCGTGCTCAACACGGGCCACCGCCATCCGCGCGTGGTGCAGGCCGTGCAGCGCCAGCTGGAGTGCTTCACGCACACGGCCTTCCAGATCGTTCCCTATGAAAGCGCCATTGCACTGGCTGAGCGCATCAATGCACTGGCGCCCATCGACGGCCCGGCCAAGACCGCCTTCTTCACCACGGGCGCCGAGGCGGTGGAAAACGCCGTCAAGATCGCCCGCCATGCCACGGGCCGCTCGGCCGTGATCGCCTTCCAGGGCGCCTTCCACGGCCGCACCCAGCTGGGCATGGCGCTGACGGGCAAGGTGGCGCCCTACAAGCAGGGCTTCGGCCCCATGCCGGGCGAAGTCTTCCACGCGCCCTTTCCCAGCGATGTGCAGGGCATCAGCGTGCAGCAGTCGCTGGACGCCATTGCCATGCTGCTCAAGACCTCGGTGGACCCGCAGCGCGTGGCAGCCATCATCGTGGAGCCCGTACAGGGCGAAGGCGGCTTCAACCCCGTGCCTGCCGCGCTGTTCACGGGCCTGCGCCAGCTGTGCGACCAGCACGGCATGCTGCTGATCGCCGACGAGGTGCAGACCGGCTTTGCACGCACGGGCAAGCTGTTTGCCATGGAGCACTACAGCGTGCGGCCCGACCTGATCACCATGGCCAAGAGCCTGGGCGGCGGCCTGCCGATCTCGGGCGTGGTCGGCCGCGCGGCCATCATGGACGCACCCCATCCCGGCGGCCTGGGCGGCACCTACGCCGCCAACCCGCTGGCCGTGGCCTCTGCCCATGCCGTGCTCGATGTGATCGATGAAGAGCGCCTGTGCGAGCGGGCCCTGGCACTGGGCAGCCAGCTGCGCTCGCGCCTGCAGGCATTGCAGACGCAGGATGCCGGCATCGCCGAAGTGCGCGGCCTGGGCTCGATGCTGGCCGTGGAATTCCACATTCCCGGCAGCGGTGCGCCCGACGCGCAGCGCGTGGCCGCCATCGTCCAGCGTGCGCAGCAGCAAGGCCTGCTGCTGCTGACCTGCGGTCTGTACGGCAACGCCATCCGCTTTCTCTATCCGCTGACGATTCCAGAGCCGCTGTTCGGCAAGGCGCTGGACATCATCGCCAACGCCATCACCCAGACCGCGCCCCAGCCGGTCGCGGCCTGAATCCATTCCACAGCCTGAGCCTTCCCGCACCATGAGTCTTTCACTGCAACGCCCCGATCTGTTCCGCCAGGCCTGCCTGCTTGCCCAGGGCTGGCACCCCGTGGGCTCCGGCCCCGCCATCGATGTCTTCAATCCCGCCACCGGCGAACGCCTGGGCCAGGTACCCGCCCTGCAGGCCGGCGAGGCCGAGGCCGCCATTGCCGCCGCACAGCGCGCCCTGCCCGCCTGGGCCGCGCTGACGGGCAAGCAGCGCGCCGGCATCCTGCGCCGCTGGTTCGACCTGATGCTGGCGCACCAGGACGATCTGGCGCGGCTGATGACGCTGGAGCAGGGCAAGCCCCTGGCCGAGGCGCGCGGCGAGATCGCCTATGCGGCCTCCTTCATCGAATGGTTTGCCGAGGAAGGCAAGCGCGTGGACGGCGAGCTGCTGCAGTCGCCCAACGCAGGCCAGCAGCTGCTCACGCTGCGCGAGCCCATTGGCGTGTGCGCCGCCATCACGCCCTGGAATTTCCCGGCCGCCATGATCACGCGCAAGGCCGGCCCGGCGCTGGCCGCCGGCTGCACCATGCTGGTCAAGCCGGCAGAAAGCACGCCCTTCACGGCCCTGGCCCTGGCCGTGCTGGCCGAGGAGGCCGGCATTCCCGCCGGCGTCTTCCAGGTGCTGACCGGCCATCCGCAGGACATCGGCCAGGCACTGACGCAAAGCCCCGTGGTGCGCAAGCTCAGCTTCACGGGCTCCACGGCCACCGGGCGGCTGCTGATGCGCCAGTGCAGCGACACGGTCAAGAAGCTGTCGCTGGAGCTCGGCGGCAATGCACCGTTGATCGTGTTTGACGATGCCGATATCGACCAGGCCGTGGCCGGCATCGTGGCCTCCAAGTTCCGCAACGCCGGCCAGACCTGCGTGTGCGCCAACCGCATCTATGTGCAGGACGGCATCCACGACGAACTGGCCCGCCGCCTGGCCCGTGCCATGGCGGGCTTCAAGGTCGGCAATGGGCTGGAGCCCGGCGTGACCCATGGCCCGCTGATCAACGAGGCGGCCGTGCAGAAGGTGGAAAGCCATGTGGCCGATGCGCTGTCCAAGGGCGCGCGCCTGCTGGCGGGCGGCAGGCGCCCGGTGCCGGGCCAGCTGTTCTTCGAGCCCACGCTGCTGGCCGATGTGAACGACAGCATGCAAGTCTGCGAGGAAGAGACCTTCGGCCCGCTGGCGCCGCTGTTCCGCTTCCATGACGAGGACGAGGTGGTGCGCCGCGCCAACGACACCATCTACGGCCTGGCCGCCTACCTGTTCACCAACGACAACCGCCGCATCTGGCGCGTGTCGCGCGCGCTGGAGTACGGCATGGTGGGCATCAACACCGGCCTGATCTCCAACGAGGTCGCGCCCTTCGGCGGCGTCAAGCAGTCCGGCCTGGGCCGCGAGGGCTCGCGCCACGGCATCGAGGAATACCTGGAGACCAAGTACCTGTGCCTGCAGACGGCATGAGGGTTGCCTGACGTCCGCAATGGCACCCGGCAGGGAAGACGGCATGGGCCTTCGACGGCAGCCTGGCTAGACTGGGCGCCATCAAAGGCCCATCCGATCTGCACCATGGACGCTTCTTCCGCCCGCCTCCCCTCTCCTTCCGAACCGCTGCGCATCGCCGTCATGGGCGCAGGCGCCGTGGGCTGCTATTTCGGCGCACTGCTGGCGCGCGCCGGCCACCAGGTCACGCTGATCGGCCGCCCCGCCCATGTGCAGGCCGTGCAGCAGCATGGCCTGCGGCTGGAGACGGCGGCGCTGGACATCCAGGTGCCCATGCAGGCATCGACCGAGGCCAGCGCCGTGCGCGATGCCGATGTGGTGATGTTCTGCGTCAAGTCCACGGCCACCGAGGAAGCGGCCCGCGAGATGCAGCCGCACCTGGCGCCGGGCACCCTGGTGCTGACCATGCAAAACGGCGTGGACAACGACGAGCGCGTGCGCGCCGTGCTGGGCCCGTCCGTGGCCGTGGCGGCCGCCGTGGTCTACGTGGCCACGGCCATGGCCGGCCCCGGCCATGTGCGCCATTTCGGCCGCGGCGAGCTGGTCATTGCGCCGTCTGCACTCAGTGAACAGGTGGCCCTGCAGTTTGGCAAGGCAGGCATTGCCGTGCAGGTATCGCCCGACGTGCGCGGCGCGCTGTGGGCCAAGCTGGTGATCAACTGCGCCTACAACGCGCTGTCGGCGCTGTGCCAGCTGCCCTACGGCCCGCTGGTGCAGTCGCCCGGCGTGACGGACGTGGTGGACGACGTGGTGGCCGAATGCCTGGCCGTGGCCAGGGCCGACGGCGTGGCCCTGCCCGGCGACGTGCCCGCTGCCGTGCGCGGCCTGCCGGCCACCATGCCGGGCCAGTTTTCGTCCACCGCCCAGGACCTGGCGCTGGGCAAGCCCAGCGAAATCGATCACCTCAACGGCTACGTGGTGCGGCGCGGCGAGGCCCTGGGCGTGCCCGTGCCGCTGAACCGCACGCTGCAGGTGCTGGTCAGGCTGGCCCCTTCACGCGTGCAGGCCAGCCAGGAGCCCCTGAACCCGCCTCAGAACTCGTAGTTGGCAGACACCCACAGGCGGCGGCCTTCCTGGTTGTTCGCGTAGCGGTTGCCAAAGATCACGGTGCCCTGGACCTGGCCCGGTACGTTGTAGGGCTGGTAGTCCACGAAATCCTTGTTGAACACGTTGTAGATGGCCGCGTTGATGGTGAACTGCTTGCTCACGCGGTAGCTGCCGCCCAGGTGGAACTGGGTATAGGCCTTGTAGTTGCCCAGCGCGGCCTTGGCGGCCTGGGAGCTGGCGCTGGTGCCGGGGTCACGGTAGCGCTCGCTGCGGTACTCGGCGCGCAGCCACAGGTTCCACTGGGCACCCGGCTCCCAGTTCAGGCGGGCGTTGAGCGCGTGCCTGGGTGTGTCGCTCAGCGGGTTGCCAAGGTTGGGGCCGCTCTTTTGCTCGCTCTTGGTGAAGGTGTAGTTGGCGCTGGCGTTCCAGCCGCGCGCCAGCGGCATGCGCGCACTCAGCTCCAGGCCGCGCGTGACGGCCTCGTCCACGTTGATGGACTGGCCGAAGGCATCCACCAGCGGCCAGTCGCCGAAGCTCACGCAGCCGGGGCGGTTGGGCGCTGCCGCAAAGTCGCAGTTGATCAGGCCCGGGCCGCTGGTGATCTTGTCCTTGAACTCGTTGTTGAACACCGTGGCGCTGCCCGCAAAGCCCGTGGGGCTGTCGAAATAGACGCCCAGTTCGGTGGTGCGGCTGGTTTCGGGCTTGAGGTTGGGGCTGCCCACCAGCGGCAGGCGGCCCTGCTGGCCGAAGCCGTTGATGCCGGGCGCCAGCTGCTCCACGCGCGGCGTCTTGTAGCCGTTGCTGACGCCGCCCTTCACGGTCCACTGCGGCGCGGCATTCCACACGCCGTAGATACGCGGGCTGAGCTTGCCGCCGAAGAGGCTGTGGCGGTCATAGCGCGCGCCCATGGTGAGCTTGAAGGCGTCGGTCAGGCTCCATTCGTCCTCGGCAAACAGGGCCTTCTGCGTGAAGGCGAACTTGTTCGGCGCCACGCCGTCCTTCATCTCGGCATCCCACCACTGGCCGCCCAGCGTGGTCAGGTGGGCACCCCAGGGCAGGACCAGCTTGCTGTCCAGCACCTTGCTTTCCACCTCCAGCGTGCGCGCGGCACCTGGCGTCGCGCCCGGGGTTCCCCGGGGAACGGTCCGGCCGATGGTCTCGGTCCGGTTGACCATGAAGCTGGTGTCCCAGGTTCCGAAGCCGTAGCGACCGGTATGGGCCAGCGTGAGCTGGTCACGGTTGTATTTCTGCTCGGGGCTGTAGCCTCCCGTGCCCAGCGTGCCCAACTGGCCCTGCGAGTTGTCATAGGTCTGGCGGCCCGAGTCCAGGTCCAGCGTGATGTCGTGGTACCTGTTGGGCGTGAGCGCCAGGCGCAGGCCCAGGTTGTTGATCTCGGACTTGACGGGGTTGCCGCCCATGATGGGAACGGCTGGCTGGCCGTTGGCGCCCGCATAGGTGATGTCCGAAGCGGCCCGGCGCTGGGTGCTGCCGCGGATCGACAGGCCCAGCAGGTCCTCCTTGATGGGGCCGCTCAGGTAGAACTTGCCGGACTTGATATCACCGAACTCCGACTCTTGCTGCAGCGTGTAGTCGGCGCTGACGCTGCCCGTCCAGGTCTTGCCGACCTTGCGCGTGATGATGTTGATCACGCCGCCCATGGCGTCGGAGCCGTAGAGCGTGGACATGGGGCCGCGGATGACCTCGATGCGCTCGATGGCGCCGATGGGCGGCATGAAGCTGGTCTGCGTCTCGCCAAAGCCGTTGGGCGTGACATTGCCGGCCGAATTCTGGCGGCGCCCGTCGATCAGCACCAGCGTGTAGTCGCTGGGCATGCCACGGATGCTGATGTTCAGGCCGCCGGTCTTGCCCGCGGGGGCGCCTACGTCGATGCCTTCCACGCTCTCCAGCGCGTCGGTCAGGCTGCCGAAGCGGCCCTTGGCCAGTTCCTCGCGCGGAATGACGGTGATGGAGGCCGGCGCCTCCTTGA
Source organism: Delftia sp. DT-2 (assembly GCF_028401915.1). Lineage (NCBI taxonomy): Bacteria > Pseudomonadati > Pseudomonadota > Betaproteobacteria > Burkholderiales > Comamonadaceae > Delftia > Delftia sp. DT-2. Next base: position 265,093 of record NZ_JAQOTI010000006.1, on the reverse strand, counting down.
TGTCCTGCTCGAAGCCCGATGCAGAGACCACGACTTCGCGCAACTCGGTGGCGGCAGCCGCATTGCTTTGCGATGGGGTCTGTGCCGATGCGGCACCCGAAGCACAGATGGCGGCCACCAGGAGGGCCAGAGGGGAAGGACGCGACGGAAGAACGCCGCGCAGATCGCGATACGACATGCAAACACTCCAGAAACGGAAAACGGGCTGTGAGGCCCGTGCAACTCGCTTTGAAATCTTTGGTTATGCGATGGGATGGGGATATGTAACGAAATTATATGAACATTGAGAATCATTTCCATTCTCATGATCACAATAGGATTTATCTGTCGCACGGATGCTACGTTCCTAGGAGCAGAAAGCGCTGACGGCACCAATGCTTGCGCTGGCGCAAGCTGCTCTCACCACCTCAATACACGTCACGCCGGTAGCGGCCGCTGCGCACCAGCTGGTCCATTTGCGCCTCACCCAGCACGGCGTGCAACGCCTGGTCCACGCCCTGGGCCATACCCTGCAGGCTGCCGCACACATAGATGGCTGCGCCCTGCGCCACCCATTGGCGCAGCACATCGCCGGACTGCGCCAGCAGGTCCTGCACATAGGCGCGCGGCGCGCCTTCGCTGCGATCGCGCGAGAAAGCCAGGTCCAGGCGCTGCAGCACGCCGCCCTCGCACCAGGCCTGAAGCTCGTCGCCATAGAGCCGGTCATGCGCGGTATTGCGCTCGCCGAACAGCAGCCAGTTGGGCCCCAGGCCTGCTGCGGCACGCGCACGCAGGTGGCTGCGCAGGCCGGCCAGACCCGTGCCGTTGCCGATCAGCACCAGCGGGCGCTGCAGGTTGTCTTCCAGCCGGAAATTGCGGTGCGCACGCAGCCTCAGGGTGATGGCTGCCCCCAGGGGCGCGCCCTGCGTGAGCCAGCCCGAGGCCAGGCCCGGCGAGCCGTCCTCGCGCCGCGCCTGGCGCACCAGCAGATGCACGCAGCCATCCTGGGCGATGGAGGCGATGGAGTACTCGCGCGGATGCCGCGGGTCCGCAGGAATGCAGACCTGCGCCAGGTCGCCGGACTCCCACAGCGCGGCCTCCGTTGCAGGGGGCTGCAGCTCGATGTGGAACACCGGCTCGCCTGCGCTGCCCGGGTTCATATGCCGGCGCGCGGCCAGCGTCCATTCGCTGAAGACCGGCTGCTCCCATGCCGGCATGTCGCCCAGGCTGCTGATCTGGGTCAGCTGGTGCTGCCAGGCGGTCAGCGCCTGCGGCGCGCCGTTGTCCATTTCAATGCGCTCGAACCAGGGCCTGGCGCCACCGGCGCGCAGCCAGCCGTCCAGCGCGCGGCCAAAGCCGCAGAACTGCGCGTACTGGCGATCACCCAGCGCCAGCAGGCCGTATTGCAGATGGGACAGGCCCTGCGCCTGCGCCATGGAGTGCGCCAGGAACAGGGCTGCGTTGTCGGGCGGATCGCCCTCGCCATAGGTGCTGGCGATGAACAGCGCCCTTTGGGTCTGCGCCAGCAGCTTCACATCAACGGCATCGAGGGCGCACAGATGCACGCTCTCACCGGCCGTATGCAGCAGCCGCGCAGTCTCGCGTGCCAGCTCCTCTGCCTGGCCCGTCTGGCTGGCATAGGCCACAAGCAGGGGGAGCGCGCCCTCGCGCGCCGAGGCCAGCGCCGCGGCTTCGTGCTGCGCCCGCGCGCGCTGGCGGCGCTCGCGCCACCAGATGGCGGCGCACATGGCCACATACAGCAGTACCAGGACAGCGGCTGCGAGTATGCGCAGCCCGGATTCGGACAGGAACATGGCGTGACCGGAAAATCTACACGGCGCAGAAAAGGTTAGGGGCGCTCACGGCGCCAGCGCGGCAAACGCCGTGGTCATCGCCATGGCAGGGCCCTGCGCCGTGCGCTCGCACAGCAGTGCGGCCACGCCGTGCTGCTCGGCAAAGTCCAGGCCCGCACGCGGCCCCAGCACGGTGAGCACGGTGGCCAGGGCGTCGGCCTGCATGCATTCGGCATGCAGCACGGTGACGCTGGTCAGGCCGTGCGCCACGGGCTCGCCGCTGCGCGGATCGATGGTGTGGGAGTAGCGGCGCCCGCCCTGCTCGAAGGCATGCCAGTGGTCGCCCGAGGTGGCGATGGCCATGTCGCGCAACGGCAGCGCCAGCGGCGTGGACTGGTCCGCCATGCTGGCCACGGCCACGCGCCAGGGCTGGTTGCCAGGGCGCTGACCGCAGGCCCGCAGCTCGCCGCCCACCTCGACGAGGAAATCGGTATGGCCCAGCGCCTGCAGGCGCTCGGTGACCAGGTCCACCGAATAGCCTTTGGCAATGCCGCTGAAGTCCACATGCACGGCGCCGGGCTGCAGCGCGCGCCGGCCCTCCAGGTCCAGCACGATGCGCTGGTAGCCCACGCGCTCGCGCACCCGCCGCAGTGCATCGGCATCGGGGATGCCAGCGCCCTGCGCCTTTTCCGCACGCGGGCCGAAGCCCCACAGCTCGACCAGCGGCCCCACGGTGGGGTCCCAGGCGCCGCCGCTGGCCTGTGCCCAATCGAGTGCACAGGCCAGCACGGTGAAGAATTCGGGCGGCAGTGCATGCCAGCTGCCGGGCTCGGCGCGGTTGAAGCGCGAGATGTCGGAGCCGGCTTCCCAGTTGCTCATCTGGCGCACGACCAGGGCCAGCGCAGCCTCTATGGCCTGGCGCGCCTCATCGAGCGGGCGGAAATCCGGGTTGTGCAGGCGTACGCTCCAGGTCGTGCCCATGGCCTCGCCGGTGAGTGTTTGCAGCGCGGCGGGGTCTGCCCGCCGCACCGCCTGCGGCGCGTAGCCGGAGACGGCAAAGGACGCCGCGCCTGTGGACACAGGCGCGGCAAGGCCCCGGCCTGCGCTGCCCTGCAACAGGGCGGGCGCGAAGCTCACGCGCACGGGCGTGGGCGCAGACGGAGCCCCGGGTGGGGACGCAAGGCTCAGGGCAGCACCTCGAACGTGCCCACGTAGGACAGGCGGCGCTCCTTGGCCTGGGGCAGCGAGGTCTTGCTGTCCTGCGCGTCGGCATCCACCCAGTACATGCCGGCGGTGGGCCAGGTCACGCTGAACTCGCCCTTGGCGTCGGTCGTGGCCTTGATCTCGCCCTTGTTGTCGCGGTAGCGCGTGGCGCCGGGCACCAGCACGACTTCCAGGTTGGCGGCAGGCTTGCCGTCCACATGGAAGGCGAAGGTGGCCTTCTCGCCCTTGACCAGGTCGTTGGGATGGGTCACGGGCACCAGCTCCAGGCCCTTGCCCGAAGGCTTGACGGCGCTGGGCTTGCCCACGGTCACGAAGGTCTCGATGCGGCCCACGGACTGGGTCACCTTCAGGTCCTGCGCGTCGGCGGGCACATCGGCGGCGAACTTCTCGGGCGAGCCGCGCCAGCGGCGGTTCTGGCCCGTGGCCTTGTCCTTCCAGGAGGCGAACAGGCCGTCGTTGACGATGGCCAGGCGGTAGGTGCCGCTTTGCTGCAGGTCCAGGTCGAACACGCTGCGCAGCTTGCCGCGATGGGCATTCTGCGGCGCGACGGCCGAGCCGTCGGGTGCCGAGACAACGAGGTTGTCCAGGCCCAGCGGCACGTGGTTGAAGAAGAACAGGTCGTTGGAGACGGCGGCATCCACCGTGATCCATTCGGCCTTGGACAGCACCGTGGTCGAGGGCAGCAGCCACAGGTTGTGGGCCTGCGCGGCCTGGAAGGCGCCGCAGGCAATGGCGAGGCTGGCAGCCAGACGGACGGCAAAGCGGGTCTTGGACTTCATGAAAAATCTCCTTGGTTCGTGGATGGGTCTGGCACGTGCAGCGATGGCGTCGTCCCCCTCGTGAGGGGGAAGGCGCACAGCGCCTGGGCGGCTTTCAATTTCAAGGCTTGAGCTCGACGCTGATCTCGCCCAGCTCGCTGCTGCCCTTGGCGCTCAGTTGCTCGGCCTTGGCCGCGGGCCACTTGAAGGGCACGGTGACCACTTCGCGGCCGCCGACTTCGCGCGCGGCCTCGACCACGAGCTTGTATTCACCGGGCGGCAGCTTGGCGAAGGGATTGGAGCCTTCGGTGAAGCTCAGCTGGTGCTTGCCCACGGGACGCGTGGGGCTGGTCACGCCATCGATCGGCAGGGTCAGGTCACGGCCCGTGCGGCGCCACCACTGGCGCATGTCCTTGAGCCACTTCGTGCCTTCGGCATTGCGCATCTTCACGTCGTACCAGACCGACAGCGTGGAGGCCACCGAGGCGTCGGCGCGCTCGATCCACACGGCCACGTAGGGGCGGTGGTATTCGGCGACATCCAGGCGCGGAATTTCCACGCCCACGTTCAGGCCGGCGGCAAAGACCGGGACCGCGCCCAGGCAGGCGCCAAGCGCCATGGTGTAGCGCAGAGAGAAGTGCGGATTCATTGGCAAGGCTCTTTCGGTTCTCAGTGGATCAACAGGAGGGCCAGCAGCATGGGAATCACCAGCCCCATGCCGACCATGGGCCAGGTGAAGGGGCGGTTGCCTGCATGCATCTTCAGGATGAACAGGCCCGTGACGGTGAACACCAGGCAGGCTGCGGCAAAGATGTCGATGAACCAGCTCCAGGCGGCGCCCGTGTTGCGGCCCTTGTGCAGGTCGTTCAGATAGGCGATCCAGCCCCGGTCGGTGCGCTCGTATTCGGCCTCGCCATCGGCCAGGGCAACGCGCACCCAGGCATCGCCGCCGGGGCGTGGCAGGGAGACATAGAGTTCGTCGGCCGTCCATTCGGCCTCGCGGCCCTCGGCCTCAAGGCCCCACTGGCCGCGCACCCAGTCCGCAAACGGCGCAGGCACGGGCGCCCGGTCGCGCGGCTGGCTGGCCTGCTGCTGGACCAACTGCACGCGCAGCGCATCGGGCAATGCCGCCTCGCCCCGCACGATGCGCGGCTTGGACTCGATCTGCCCCGCATGGTTGAGCGTGAACCCCGTGACGGCGAACAGCAGCATGCCGATCAGGCACAGCGCGGAGCTGACCCAGTGCCACTCGTGCAGTGTCTTGAGCCAGTAGGAACGGCGCCGAGGGTCCGGTTTGGGGGATGTCATCGCAACAGAAAAAGGCGGCAGCGCCACGCGGCGTCAACCATCACGGATGGCGGGCACGGGAGCCCAGGAAAGGAAAGGCCCGGGGATTCTACCGCCCACAAATAAGAATTGATCGCATTTACACAAGCTTTACCGGCTTAATCGTGCGCCACGCCAAGGCGGTGCCAGCATCACTCAAAGTAAAATAAGAATGCTTATCACTTGCATCCCCTCTCTTCGCCCTTCGTGTCCTGTCCCGCCGTGACTCCCCACCAGGCCCTTGCCCATCTCTACCAGCAGCACCATGGCTGGCTGCGCACCTGGCTGCAGCGCCGGCTGGGCCATGCAGGCGATGCGGCAGATTTCGCACAGGACACCTACGTGCGCGTGATGGAGTCCCGCACCGAACTGTCCGAGATCCGGGAGCCCCGCGCCTTCCTCACCACGGTGGCCAAGCGCGTGATGGCCAACCACCTGCGCCGCCGAGAAATTGAACGTGCCTATCTGGACACGCTGGCGCTGCAGCCCGAGCCGCTGGCGCCCTCGCCCGAGGAACGGGCCATCGTGCTGGAGACGCTGTGCGAGCTGGACCGCCTGCTCGACGGCCTGCCGCCCAAGGTACGCGCGGCCTTTTTGCACGCCCAGTTGGACGGCATGGCCTATGCCGAGATCGCGTTGCTGCTGCAGGTCTCGGTCAGCTCGGTCAAGCAGTACATGGCGCGCGCCATCCGGCATTGCTACTTCCCGGAACATGCGGCATGACACAGCGCTGCGCTGCCGGGCGCGTCCATGGCGCCGATGGCTCCACCCATAGTGCCGACCCCGCGCTGCCGCCTGACGTGGTCCACAGCGCCGTGGACTGGCTCGTGCAGCTGTGGTCAGGCGAGTGCACAGAGGAACAACGCGCACAATGGCTGGACTGGCGCGCGGCCCATCCGCTGCATGAGCGGGCCTGGCAGCGCATCGAGGCCACGAATGCGCGGCTCAGGCTGCCTGACACACGCCCGGACAGCGGTCCCCTCAATGGCCCCCTTGCCACGGCCACGCTGGCGCGCAGCCTCAAGACCTCCCAGTCACGCCGCCGCCTGCTGGCCAGCGTCGCTGGCCTGGCCGGCGCAGGTGCTGCGGCATGGACTGCGCATGAGCGCCTGCCCTGGCAGGCCTGGAATGCCGATGTCAGCACCGCCAAGGGCGAGCGGCGCTCCCTGCAGTTGCCCGATGGCACGCAGCTGCTGCTCAACACCGAGACGTCCGTGGACCTTGCCTTCGACGACCAGCTGCGCCGCGTGCTGCTGTTGCGCGGCGAGCTGATGGTCACCACCGCCCATGACACGGCCCAGCCCGCGCGCCCCTTTGTGGTGGACACGCCCGCGGGCAGGCTGCGCGCCCTGGGCACGCGTTTCACGGTGCGCCATGACATGGAGACTGCGGATACGCGCGTGGCCGTTTTCGAGGGTGCGGTCGAGGCCCGCAGCCGCACGGGCGAGTTGCTGCGTGTCGACAGCGGCGAAGCCGCAAGGCTCAGTGCCACGCAGGCCCTGCCGGCCGGCGCGGCCGGCGAGGGGCCGGGCTGGGACGAAGGCGTGCTCGTGGCCTCGGACATGCGCCTGGACCGCTTCATCGACGAACTGCGCCGCTACCGACCCGGGCTGATCACGCTGGCACCCGAGGTGGCCGGGTTGCGCCTGTCGGGCGTCTTCCCGCTCGCCGATACGGACCGCATCCTGCAGTCCCTGGTACAGGTGCTGCCCGTGCGCATCCATGTGCCGGTGCGCTACTGGGTGCGCATAGGTCCGGCATGAAGAGAAGGCGGCGGGACAACCCGGCCCGGTGACATCGGTCTGTACCTTTTCCCATCTCGCGTGACAAGCAGGGGAGAGGCGCTTTGCGGCGCCATGTTTCCTCCCTGATCCAAAGACCGCACCAACATGTCCGACCTCCATCACCAGCGCCGCCTCGCTACCGCGGCGGCACGCGTCCTCCGCCCCGCGCAGCCTGCGCCCGTGTTCCACCTGTCCGCATTGACCCTGGCCCTGGCCGCCGCACTGGCCAGCCTGTCCGCCCTGCCCTTGCCCGCGAATGCCCAGGGCCAGGCCCAGGCCCAGACAGGTACCGAGCGCGCCCAGGCCTACGACATTCCGGCAGGACCGCTGGAGGCCGCGCTCACGCGCTTCGCCAAGGCCTCGGGAGTGCTGCTGGCCTATACGCCCGAGCTGGTGCGCGATCTGCAAAGCCCGGGCGTGCAGGGCAGCCATGCGCCGGCCGAGGCGCTGACCCGCCTGCTGGCGGGCTCGGGCCTGGCGGCCGCGACCTCGGGCAACGGCGGCTATACGCTGCGACGCTCGCAGGCATCGCCTGCGTCCTCGACAGCGCCTGCCGCCTCAGCCGTGGGCGCCACCACGCTGGGCGAGGTGCACGTCACCGCCAAGGCCGAGGTCGGCAGCGCCACGGAAGGCACGGGCGCCTACACCGCGACCGGACCCAGCAGCACGGCCACGGGCCTGGGCCTGTCGCTGCGCGAGACGCCGCAGTCGGTGAGCGTGATGACGCGCCAGCGCATGGACGACTTCAAGCTGGAGACGCTGGCCGACGTGCTGGAGCAGACGCCCGGCGTGGCCGTGGTCCGCCAAAGCGAGATGACCACCTTCAACGTGCGCGGCTCCAGCGTCAACCTGCAGACCGATGGCAGCCGCCAGCTCACCAATGGCTGGGGCTGGAACACGCACATCATGTACTCGCTGGACGATCTGGCCGAGATCGACCGCGTTGAAGTGCTCAAGGGCTCGTCGGGCCTGATCAATGGCGACGGTGCCTACGGAGCCACGGTCAACCTGATCCGCAAGCGCCCCGCGCGCGACTTCCAGGCCAGCGCAATGGCCAGCGCGGGCACCTGGGGCACCTACCGTGCCGATGCCGACATTGCCGGTCCGCTGAACCAGGAAGGCAGCCTGCGCGGCCGCCTGGTGGCCTCGCGCAAGAGCGGCGACAGCTTCCGCGACCACCAGCACAGCAACAGCTCCATGCTGTACGGCACGCTGGAATACGACCTCACCCCCGACACCCTGCTGAGCGCCGGCATCACCTACCGCCAGCGCGAGCTGCGCGGCTCGGGCGGCACCACGCCCATCCAGGGCTACACGGGCACCGGCCAGTTCGTCGGCTGGATGCCGCGCTCGCTGAACATCGCAGCGCCCTGGTCGGGCTACGAGCAGGAGTCGCTCAACAGCTTCGCGCGCTTGGAGCACCGCTTTGCCAGCGGCTGGAAGGCCAAGCTGCAGATGTCGCATGAAGAGGTGAAGACGCCCGACATGCAGATCGGCCTGCTGCGCTACGCCCTGCCCAGCTCCGCCCAGTTCGCGGCCTACAAGGACATCGAGTCCCGCAACCAGAACATCAGCATCGACGTGCAGGGCCCGTTCACGCTGTTCGGCCGCCAGCATGAGTTGCTGGTGGGCGCGGGCGCCGCACGCAACCGCACCACGCTGCTGCGCGGCGCGCGCCCCGGCCTGGACCTGCCGCAGGTGGACTTCAGCCAGGGCGGCGCAGCCATCCCGGCGCCAGCGGACAACATCCCCTATTCCAACGACCTGTTCAGCAACAAGCGCAGCTATCTCTACAGCGCGGCACGCCTCAATCTGGCCGATCCGCTGAAGCTGATCGCCGGCCTGCGCGTGACCAACTACGACCAGAAGGATGTGACCGACATCAGCTGGTACAACTACAACATGCGCGAGCACGGCGTGGTCACGCCCTATGCGGGCCTGGTGTATGACGTCAGCCCGAACATCTCGCTGTATGGCAGCTACGCCAGCATCTTCAAGGCGCAAAGCGCCAAGGATCTGCAGGAACGCACCCTGCCGCCCGAGGAAGGCCTGACCTACGAGATCGGCGCCAAGGGCGAATTCTTCGACAAGCGGTTGAACGCCAGCGTCGCCCATTTCTGGATGCGCACCGACAACACGGCCGTGGAAGACGGGCTCATGCCCAATGGCGAAACGGCCTACCGCGCGGTCCAGGGCGCGCGCAGGCGCGGCTTCGAACTGGAACTGTCCGGCGAGCTGGCCAAGGGCTGGCAGGCCCAGGGCAGCTACGTGACCATCAACAGCAATCTGGACAACGCCGCCACCAGCCCGCGCCACCAGTTCAAGCTGGGCACCACCTACCGCTTCGCGCAGGGCGCGCTGTCCGGCCTGACCGTGGGCGGCGCCGCGCGCTGGCAGAGCGCCATCTCCACCAGCCGCGGCGCCGCCACGCTGCGCCAGGACGCCTACTGGGTGATGGACCTGATGGCGCGCTACCAGATCAACCGCCATCTCAGCATCGCGGCCAACGTCAACAACCTGTTCGACAAGCACTATTTCTCGGGCGTGACCAACTTCAATGCCCAGGGCCTGTACTACACCTGGGGTGCGCCGCGCAGCGTCAACGTGAGCATGCGTTACGACTTCTGAGCTCCGAGGGACCGCACCGGCCTTGGGACCCCAGAGCCGCGCGGGCCGGACTGCGCTGTACTGTGTTGTGTCAAGCAGCTGACGCACATGCTTACATAATCTGCTTTTCTGATTCATTTGCGCCCACAATGGCGCGCGAACCCGATTGGAGACTGCATGCGCCTTCCGAGCTTTTCGCAAACCGCCGCCAACGCCTCCCATACCGCCGCCCATACCGCCGATGGAATGCGCCAGAACCGCCGCCAGATGCTGGCCCAGGGCGCTGCCCTGGCCATGCTGTGCTCTCCTCTGGCCCATGCCGCACCGCCAGCGGCAGCACCTGCAGCCCATGCGACACGGGCGGCCGGCAGCGCCCAGCGCGTGGCGACCAGCCTGCGCATCGTCATTCCGGCCAATGCCGGGGGCGGCTGGGACCAGACCGGCCGCGCACTGGGCGCGGCCCTGGTGGCATGCGGCGCGGCAGATCGCGTGGAGTATGAAAACCTGGGCGGCAAGGGCGGCACCATCGGCCTGGCACAGTTTGTCGAACGCCATGGCCAGGACCCCGATGCGCTGCTGATCGGCGGCATGGTCATGGTCGGTGCCGTGGCGCTGCAAAAGCCGGCCGTGAACATGTCGCACGTGCAGCCGATTGCCCGCCTGACCAGCGACTATCTGGTAGTGGCCGTGCCTGCCGACTCCCCCATCCGCAATGCCAAGGACCTGGTCGCCGCGCTGCGCAGCGATCTGGCCCACCAGTCGTTTGCGGGCGGCTCGGCCGGCGGCGTGGACCACATGTTTGCCGGCCTGCTCACGCGCGCCGCCAAGGCGGTGCCCGAGCAACTGGTCTACAAGCCCTTTCCGGGCGGCGCCCAGGTGGTGGAGGCCTTGCTCAAGGGCGATGCGCGCATGGGTGTGTCCGGCTACAGCGAGTTCAGCGAAGCCCTGGCCAGCGGCAGGCTGCGCGCCATTGGCGTGTCTTCGCGCCGCAGCCTGTTCGGCCTGCCTTCGTTCCGCGAACAGGGACTGGATGCCGACATGGCCAACTGGCGCGCCGTCTTCACGGGCAAGCAGGTCAGCGCCGCACGCGCCCAGGCCCTGCTGGGCGCCGTGGAGCAGGCGACCCAGCACGAAAGCTGGCAGCGCGCCCTGCGGCAGAACCGCTGGGAGCCTTCGTGGCAGGCAGGCCGCGATTTCAGCGGCTTTCTGGAGCTGGAGCACACCACGGCCAGCGTCATGACCTATCTGCTCAAACTCAAGAGCTGAGAAACCGAAGTCCAGCGGGCAGGTTGCGTGGCGGGCCTGCAACACTGGTTCGGAGATTCGCGTATTCCTCTAGCGAAGCGCATTGCCGCTGTGGGTTTTGAGCTACCAAACTTGTAGCAGAATGGATCCAGAGCTATAGTTCCCCGGGACTTGGCTCGGCGCGCGTCCCACCCGGATGCCCCCGCCGGCTCACACACACCATTGCGCAAGGAGAAGCGTCATGAGCTCCAAGGAAAACGCCGCCATCAACCAGCTGTTCGAGAAACTCGAATGCCGCTACGCGTTGCGCGTGCTGTGGGCTTTGCGTGACGGCCATCCTCAGACCTTTCGACTGCTGCAAGACAGCGTGGGCGGCATCACGCCCAACACGCTGAACACCCGCATCAAGGAACTGCGCGAATGCGGGCTGCTGGAGCATGGCTCCGACGGCTATACCGTGACGCTGGCCGGCCAGGACCTGCTCAAGCGCCTGTCCGATGTGCAGGCATTCGCCAACCGCTGGGTGGCCGCGCGCGCCAAGAAGTGATTCTTGCGGCCAGGCCCTTCGCCCTCTTGCCGCCGGACAGTCTTTTTCCCCCACCGTTTCTCTCTCAAGGAATACCACCATGGCTTTCACCACCACCGCATCCGGCCTGCAGTATGAAGACACCGTCGTGGGTGACGGCGCCGAGGCCCAGCGCGGCCGCAGCGTGACCGTGCACTACACGGGCTGGCTCTACAACAACGGCGTGCAAGGCGCGAAGTTCGACTCCAGCAAGGACCGCAACGATCCCTTCGTCTTCCCCCTGGGCGGCGGCATGGTGATCAAGGGCTGGGACGAAGGCGTGCAAGGCATGAAGGTGGGCGGCCAGCGCACCCTGATCATCCCGGCCGAACTGGGCTACGGCGCACGCGGCGCTGGCGGCGTGATCCCGCCCAACGCCACGCTGAAGTTCGATGTGGAGCTGCTGGCCGTCTGAGCCTGCACCCGCTGGCCCACGCAAGGGCAAGGCGCGAAGGCGCCTTGCCTTTTTTCATTTGCGGACCGTCCCAAGAGCCCCCAGGAGCATCGGACCTTGCGCGGCAAGGACAGCGTGGGGGCGGCTTCTCGCTCAGGGGGCTTTGCCGAACAGCGCCTCGTGCAGCGGCACATAGCTGGCGGGACTGGCAGCCTCGCGCAGGCGCGGGGCCAGCGCCACGAGCTGGTCGTAGCCCATGGCCGCCTCGACGGCCAGGTTGAGCCGGAATCCCTTGAGCCCCATATTGGCCGTGATGGCCACCGCCAGCGGATAGGCGTTGCGGTAGCGCACGGCCAGCGAAGGCTCGGATGGCGCAGACGCATCGCCGGCAGGCTGGGCCGGCGATGCGGCGGCAGCAGTGACGGCAGGCGCCGCAACGGCCACCACGCCCAGCCGGGGTTCGGCTGCATCGCGGGGCGCCAGCCATTCGCGCTCCACCAGCGCCAGGATTTCGTCCTGGGTCACGCCCATGCCGGCAACGGCCTGCAGCACTTGCGCCACGCTGCGTTGGCCGTCAAACAGCAAAAAGGCCGAGCGCAGCCGGGGAGAGAGATCGGCATGGCGTTCCTTGAATGCCTGTTGGCCGGCGGACGTTTTCACAAGATGCATGGCGGACGCAATTCTCTGCAGGGGATCGGATCGGACACGGCTCGCAGCGTGTCATGAGCCTCCGGCTCCCAAAAGCGGGTTTTCCAGCACGCGCGGGCTTCAGTTGGGCCGGGACTGATCCAGATCTGCCATCAAGACAAAAATTGGCAATTTCGTTGGCAATTTCGTTGGCAATGTCGTCGGCCCATGGAGCCCATGCCGCGTCAGGCCACGCGCCCTGGCACGGAGCGCGCCGCAGCGCGCCGGCGCGGGTCCAGGCAGCTGACCAGCCAGGTCACCAGCAGGCCCGCCGGCACGCCGAAGACACCCGAGGAAATCGGCTGTATGCCCCACCACAGGCGGGCATGAAGCGCCTCGGGCAACACAGGCTGCAGCGCGGGCACGTGCGAGACCATGTAGTAGACGGTGATGCCCAGGCCGGCCAGCATGCCGGCCACCGCCCCGCGACGCGTGGTGCCGCGCCAGAAGATGCCCAGCACCATGGCCGGAACAAAGGCCGATGCCGCCAGCGAGAACGAGGCCGTGACCATGGGCAGGATGTCCGAGGAACGGCGCGAGGCCACGAAGGCGGCCGACAGCGCCACCACCAGCAGCGCGAACTTGGACAGGATCACGCGCTGCTCGGGCGAGGCGCGGCGCCGCCGCGCGCGAAAGTACAAGTCGCGCACCAGCGCATTGCTGATGGTCAGCAGCAGGCCATCGGCCGTGGACAGCGCGGCGGCCAGGCCGCCCGCCGCGACCAGGCCCGAGACCACGTAGGGCATGCCACCCAGCTCGGGCGTGGCCAGCATGATGAGGTCGGCGCCCATGCGGATCTCGCCGAACTGCAGGACACCGTCGCCATTGACGTCTTCCACGGCCAGCAGCGAGGCATCGACCCGGGCCCACTGCGCCATCCAGGTGGGCAATTCGTCGAAGCGTATGCCCACCAGGTTGTTCATGACCTCGAACTTGACCAGCACGGCCAGGGCCGGCGCGCTCATGTACAGCACGCCGATGAAGAACAGCGTCCAGCCCACCGAGGCCCGCGCCCCCGACACCGAGGGCGCCGTGTAGTAGCGCGTGAGCAAATGCGGCAGGCCTGCCGTGCCGGCCATGAGACAGAACATCAGCGCCAGGAAGTTGCGCCGGCTGTCCTCGTAGACCTGACGTTCCTCGGCCGATCCATCGGGGTTGCCGGCAAAGGGCAGGCTGTGCAGCGGAATGCCGCCCAGCGGCTTCTCGCGCTCGCGCATCTCCTGCAGCTGGCGTGTCCACAGGGCGCGCGCAGTCGCTTCGTCGCGCGGCATGGCGGCCAGTTCGCGGCTGGCCGCCATGATGGCGCCAATGTCGCCGCTGCGCGTGCGCAGATCGCGTATGCGCTCGGAAAGCTGCTGGCGCTCGGCGGCCAGCACGCGCGGCACGTCCTTGAGCTTGTCCTCCAGCACCTCGGCGCGCAGGCGGTAGGCGGCGACCACTTCCTGTTCGGCCGGCGAGTCCAGCAGGCGCTGCTCCATCTCCGCGATCTGGCCGAGCTGGGCCGTATAGGCCAGCGGCGCCACGGGATTGCCCATCTGCCGGTAGGCCAGCCAGGACACGGGGATCAGAAAGGCCAGCAGGATGACCACGTACTGCGCGACCTGGGTCCAGGTGATGGCACGCATGCCGCCCAGGAAGGAGCACAGCAGCACACCGCCCAAGCCCAGCATGATGCCGATCTCGAACTGCACGCCCGTCAGCCGCGAGGCAATGAGCCCCACGCCGTAGATCTGGGCCACCACGTAGGTGAACGAGCAGGTCACGGCAGCCAGCGCCGCGATCACGCGCGGCCAGCGCCCGCCGTAGCGCTGCTGGAAGAAGTCGGGAATGGTGTAGAGCTTCATCGCCCGCAGGTGCGGCGCGATCAGCATGGCGACCAGGCAAAAGCCGCCCGTCCAGCCCAGCAGGTAGGCCAGTCCGCCGGCCTGCCCCGGCACGCCGGCAAAGCCCTGCAGGTACAGCGCCCCCGACAGGCTGATGAAGGACGCCGCGCTGACCCAGTCCGCCGCTGCCGCCATGCCGTTGTAGAAGGGCGGGATGCGCCGGCCCGCGACGTAGTACTCCTCGGGATCGCTGGTGCGCAGGTACACGCCGATGGCCGCGTAGACCATGACGGTGAAGAACAGGAAGATGGGGCCTATCCAGTGGCGCGACAGGCCTTGCTGCTCGGCCCAGAACATGAGGGCCAGAAAGCCGAGCACGCCCAGCGTGTACAGGGCCACGATGCGGTGCAGCCGCCAGCGGGAGGCGGCCGTCAGCAGCGAGCGCTCAGCCATGGCCGGGAGGCGACGGCGGGGCGGGCGGTTGCGGGGCGGCGGGTTCAGACGGGGCAGCGGCCCGGGCCTCGCGGCGCTCGAAATGGTCCATGGACAGACAATAGACGATGACGATGGCCAGGAACATCAGGACTGCCCCCTGGGCCGCGAACCAGTAGGCCAGCGGCCAGTCGGGGACCAGCGCCTGCAGGTCGCGTGCGTAGTAGCAGGCACCGAAGGAGACGGCGACCCAGACCGCGAGCAGCACGGCCTTGAGCCACAGATGGTGGATGTCGTGCAGGTCGGGGGCGAAGGTCTCGCCTTCGGACGGTCCCCCGACTGCGTCGTCATGCAAGTGCGCGTCCGGCGTATGCATGGCGACGCTGCCAGCCCTTACTGCGCCAGGCGCTGCCAGGTGGCGACCACGCTGTCGGGATTCAGCGAGATGGAGGCAATGCCTTCGTCAGCCAGCCATTGGGCGAAGTCAGGGTGGTCGGATGGGCCCTGGCCGCAGATGCCCACGTACTTGCCCTGGTCCAGGCAGGCCTTGATGGCGCGCGACAGCATCTTGCGCACGGCGGGGTCGCGCTCGTCGAAGTCGGCGGCCAACAGCTCCAGGCCGGAGTCGCGGTCCAGGCCCAGCGTGAGCTGGGTCAGGTCGTTGGAGCCGATGGAGAAGCCGTCGAAGAACTCGAGGAACTCGTCCGCCAGGATGGCGTTGGAGGGCACCTCGCACATCATGATGAGCTTGAGTTCGTTGTCGCCGCGCTTGAGGCCGTTGGCCGCCAGCAGCTGGGTGACGCGCTCGGCCTGCTTGAGCGTGCGCACGAAGGGAATCATGATCTGCACGTTGGTCAGGCCCATGTCCTCGCGCACGCGGCGCAGTGCCTCGCACTCCATGCGGAAGGCCTCGCCGAAGTCCTCGGAGATGTAGCGCGCCGCGCCACGGAAGCCCAGCATGGGGTTCTCTTCCTCGGGCTCGTAGCGGCTGCCGCCGATGAGCTTGCGGTACTCGTTGGACTTGAAGTCCGACATGCGCACGATCACGGGCTTGGGCCAGAAGGCGGCGGCAATCGTCGCCACGCCTTCGGCGACCTTGTCCACGTAGAAGGCGCGCGGCGAGGCATGGCCACGGGCCACGGACTCCACGGCCTTCTTGAGGTCGGCATCCACGGCGGGATAGTCCAGGATGGCCTTGGGGTGCACGCCGATGTTGTTGTTGATGATGAACTCCAGGCGGGCCAGGCCCACGCCCTCGTTGGGCAGCTGGGCGAAGTCGAAGGCCAGCTGGGGGTTGCCCACGTTCATCATGATCTTGGTCTTGATGGCGGGCATCTCGCCGCGCTGCACCTCGGTGACCTCGGTCTCGATCAGGCCGTCATAGATCTTGCCGGTATCGCCTTCGGCGCAGCTGACGGTGACCAGGGTGCCGTCCTTGAGCAGATCGGTGGCGTTGCCGCAGCCGACCACGGCCGGAATGCCCAGCTCGCGCGCAATGATGGCCGCGTGGCAGGTGCGGCCGCCACGGTTGGTGACGATGGCCGAGGCGCGCTTCATCACCGGCTCCCAGTTGGGATCGGTCATGTCGGTCACCAGCACGTCGCCGGGCTGGACCTGGTCCATGTTGGCGATGTCATTGACCAGGCGCACCGGGCCCGTGCCGATCTTCTGGCCGATGGCGCGGCCTTCGGCCAGCACATTGCCCGTGCCCTTGAGGGCATAGCGCTGCTCGGCCTGGCCCTTGGCCTGGCTCTTCACGGTCTCGGGACGGGCCTGCAGGATGTAGAGCTGGCCGTCCGTGCCGTCCTTGCCCCACTCGATGTCCATGGGGCGGCCATAGTGCTGCTCGATGACCAGGGCATAGTGGGCCAGCTGCTGCACGTCCTCGTCGGACAGCGAGTAGCGGTTGCGCAGCTCATGGGCCACGTCGGTGGTCTTGACAAGCTTGCCGCTGGCGGCCTTTTCCTCGGGCGAGGCAAAGACCATCTGGATCAGCTTGGAGCCCAGGTTGCGGCGGATCAGGGCCTTCTTGCCGGCCTTGAGCATGGGCTTGTGCACATAGAACTCGTCAGGATTGACGGCGCCCTGCACCACGGTCTCGCCCAGGCCGTAGCTGGAGGTGATGAAGACCACGTCCTCGAAGCCCGATTCGGTGTCGATGGTGAACATCACGCCGGCCGCGCCCAGGTCGGAACGCACCATGCGCTGCACGCCGGCCGACAGGGCCACCACGTCGTGGGCAAAGCCCTTGTGCACGCGGTAGGAGATGGCGCGGTCGTTGTACAGCGAGGCGAACACTTCCTTCATCTTGTGCAGCACCGACTCGATGCCCACCACGTTCAGGAAGGTTTCCTGCTGGCCCGCGAACGAGGCGTCGGGCAGGTCTTCGGCCGTGGCCGAGGAGCGCACGGCGAACGAGGCTGCCTCGTTGCCGCCCTGCAGGCGCACGAATTCCTCGCGGATGGCCTGCTCCAGATCGGCCGGGAAGGGCTGGTTCTCGACCAGGGCACGGATCTCGGCACCGACCTGGGCCAGGGCGCGGACATCCTCCACGTCGAGGGCGGCCAGCTTGGCACTGATCTTGTCGGCCAGGCCGTCGTGGGCCAGGAACTGGCGGAAGGCATGGGCCGTGGTGGCAAAGCCCGTGGGCACGCGCACGCCCTGCGGCAGCTGCGAGATCATTTCGCCGAGCGAGGCGTTCTTGCCGCCTACGGACTCGACATCGGTCATCCTCAGTTGTTCAAACGGAACGACGAGGGCGGTGGCCTCGAACAGTTGAGACATGGGAAAGCTCCAGAAGTTGAAAACCGTAGTGCGCCGCCCCGGCTGCCAAAGCCGGGCACGGTCGATCCACCCACGCAGGCGTGCGCGAGGCTTTGCTGTTCTGGTTGGAGGCCGGCAGCGAGCATGGATGGGAAATTGGGAATAATGGGCGCCATTGTAGGCGTTTGCCGTGAACCGACGGCAGCCCCCTGTCCAGAGCCCGACCACCATGCACACCCACACCATCTTCGTCATCTCCGATGGCACTGGCATTACAGCCGAGACCTTTGGCACGGCCATCATGGCCCAGTTCGACACCAAGTCGCGCCTGGTCCGCATCCCCTTCGTGGACACCATGGACAAGGTCCACCAGGCCGTGCGGCAGATCAACCATGTGGCCGAGTCGGAAAGCCACAAGCCCATCGTCTTCACCACCCTGGTCAACCAGGACATGCTCGACCTGATCGAGAGCCAATGCAAGGGCAAGGTATTCGACATGTTCGGCACCTTCGTGCGGCCGCTGGAGCTGGAGCTGGGCCAGAAGTCGCTGCACCGCGTGGGCCGCTTCGCCGACATCAGCGAAAGCAAGGAATACCTGGAGCGCATGGAGGCCATCAACTACACGCTGGCCCATGACGACGGCCAGACCCACCAGGACCTGACGGGCGCCGACGTGATCCTGGTCGGCGTCTCGCGCAGCGGCAAGACGCCCACCAGCCTGTACCTGGCCATGCAGTTCGGTCTCAAGGTGGCCAACTACCCGCTGATTCCCGAGGATTTCGAGCGCAAGCAGCTGCCGCCCGCCCTGGTGCCCTACCGCAAGAAGCTGTTCGGCCTGACCATCGACCCCCAGCGCCTGTCCAGCATCCGCAACGAGCGCCGGCCCGACTCCAAGTACGCCAGCCTTGCCAACTGCCGCTACGAGGTGGCCGAGGCCGAGTCCATGATGCGCCGCAGCGGCATCCAGTGGCTGTCCAGCACCACCAAGTCCATCGAGGAAATCGCCACCACGATCCTGCAGGAAGTCCTGCCCCAGCACCTGGGGCACTGAACCCGGTCTCAGGCCGAGGCGTTCCAGCGCAGCATGGGCTGCTGCGGCAGCGTCTCGACCAGATAGTCCACCAGGGCACGCACCTTGGTCGGCACGTACTGGCGGTCGCGAAAGCAGGCGAAGAAATCCAGCGTGGTGTCATCGAAGTGCAGCTGCCCCTTGCGCGCAGGGCCCAGGGCCAGCGGTTGCAGCAGCCCTTCGCGCATGTACCGGTGGGCGATGAAGCTGCCGATCCAGACGATGCCGCCACCGGCCACGGCCATTTCGGTGAGTGCATCGACATCGCTGGCGATGGCGGTCACGCGCAGCTGCGGGTCCACGCGCTTGCCGTCGCGTGAAAACGGCCAGCGCATGAAGCGGCCATCGGCCTCGCGCCGGTACAGCAGGCAGTCATGGTCGAGCAGGTCCTGCGCGGTCTGCGGCCTGCCGTGGGCCTGCAGGTAGGCCGGCGAGGCGCACAGCACGCGCGGCACGGCCGCCAGCTGGCGCACGGCCATGCCGGGCTCCAGCACATCGCGGTAGCGCACGCTGATGTCCACGTCTTCCTTGAGCACATCCACCTGCCGGTCCACCACCAGCAACTCCAGCTCCAGCCGGGGATGCCGCGCGGCAAAGGCCGGCAGCAGCGGCGCCAGCACATGGCGGCCAAAGGCGGCCATGCAGGCGATGCGCAGCCGGCCCTGCAGTTCGCCATGCAGCTGCGACAGGTCGGACTGCGCTTTTTCCAGCTCCTGCAGCACAGGGCCCACACGTGCCAGATAGCGCTCGCCGGCTTCGGTCAACGCCATGGAGCGCGTGGTGCGCGTGATCAGGCGCGTGCCCAGTTCGCGCTCCAGCCGGGCGATGTTCTGGCTGGCCGCCGCCGGAGAAATACCCAGCTGGCGCGCGGCCGAGGCGATGGAGCCGCCTTCCAGGGCTTTGACGAAGGTCTCGATGGAGCGCAGATTAGGCACAAAAACCTATGGATGAAAAATCAATTCATCAATATAGCTTACGAGTACACCAAGCTGCAGCCCTCTACACGGCGGCCCGGGCCTTGCCTACAGTTGCGCACTTGCCGCGCCGAATCGACAAGCGGCCTGACCGGATACGCCTTCATGCCCGATACCTCTGCCTCCATCGCTCCCGCAACCCCTGCGGCACCGCGCAGCCGCAAGCTGCACCGCCGCTTCGCGCCCATCGTCTTTGCCTTCTACATGTCGGCCATCATGGCGTTTCTGATGTGCTGCGCCATCGTCGGCGCCAACAGCGGCCTGGGCGCCGACTACCTGCGGCGCGTGATGCAGACCTATGTGCTGGCCATGCCCGTGGCCTTTGTCTGCGTGATGGTGGTGCGTCCGCTGGTGGGCAGGCTGGTGGCCGCCACCGTGCATCTCTGAGGCGGCCCGGCCGGCTCTTTCCAGGGGCTGGGCCGCTCAGGCCAGTGTCTGCACTGCCAAGCGCGGCAAGCCCGCCACCAGCTCGCGCCATCCCGGCAGTTCGGCCAGGCCCGGTTTGCGCTCGCCAAAGAACATGGCCATCAGATCGCCCTGCGCGTCGAAGGCCTCGACCGAGGTGACCACGCCATCGGCCGTGGGCTTTTGCACGGCCCAGACGCTGGCGATCATGTCGCAGCGCAGATGCAGGTTGAAGCCGGGGTCCAGCACATTGATCCATTGCGCGCCGCCGGGCGTGCCCATGGGCTGGATGTTGTGCACGGGGCCGGTATGGATCTGGATGCAGCCGCCGCTGTCCACGAAGACCATGATGGGCAGGTCGTCCACCGCCGCATCGCCCAGCAACTGGGCCACGGACTCGGGTGCCAGCCGCGCGCAATGGCCGGGGACCAGACGGAAGGCTTGCTGGCGCTCCACGCCGAACCGGCGCAGCAGGTCGAAGAATTCATGCGTGTCCTGAAGGGCATCCCAGGCGGCGCTCAGGCCGTGCACGTCGATGACCTTGTCGGACTGCGGCAGCGCTCTGGGCCGGGCATGGCGAAACAGGTAGCCCGCGCTGGGCTCGGCAAAGCGCCGTACCAGCGCATCCCACGCTGCCATGTCGGTGGACTCGCGCGCATGGACCTTGTGCACGGCGCGGCCATGGGCATTGAAGAACTGCAGGCTGTGCGTGGCCGGCCTTCCAGCCTGGGCGGGCTGCTCGGTCACGGCATAGCCGGCATGCCATTGGGCAAAGAACAGGCGCAGGTCGATCTCGCGGCCCAGCGCCAATCCCACGCCGCCGCTGGCCGAGAGCTTCTGGTACACGCCCGTCTTCTCATGCACCGTGGACTCATTGCGCGTGAGCGCCATCACGGTGCCGCAGTCCTGCAGCGCGCGCAGCACCTGCAGCCACTGCGCGCGCAGCGGCACGACCTGCAGGCCGCCGTCATGCAGGCCCGCGTGGGCGCCGATGGCGGCGCCTTCGGGCAGGCCCATGGATTCGGCGGCCTCCTTGGCACGCAGGCCGCTCTGGCGTGCCTGGGCAAAGCGCTGGCGCACGTCGGGCGCATTGACGGGAATCAGCAGGTCATCGCAGGCTGCGGCGGCGGTGGTGATCATTGCAGGGTCTCCAAAGGGGCATGCCAGAGCGCGTGGGCAACGGAGGGATGGCGGGTCTCGGCCGCCGCCTCGGCCCGGGGTGCGCGCTGCGCGGCGCTGGCCTCGGAGACCGCCTGCCAGCGCCGCTGCAGGCGTTGCAGCAAGGCCCGCATGTCCGGCGAAAAGCTGCTGTCGCCGGACAGGCCCTGCAGTTGATCGGCCACCTTGCCGGCAATGGCGGGCCGGTGGGCCTCGCAGCAACCGTGGCCGAAGCCGGTCATCAGCGCCAGCGTGGCGGCCAGTTGGGCCTCGCCTTCGGCCAGCAGGTATTCCTCGTCACGGGCAAGGCTTTCACTCTCGGTACGGTGCATGGGGCTCTCCTTGCGTTGCAAAACATCGTAGGGACACGGGTCGCGGCGCCTGGCCTTCAGGCGCCGGGCTTCAGAAATCCTTGATCAGCGAGACGCGCGCATGGCGCCCCGGCTGGCTGTAGGCGTCGGCAATCGCCGTGGTGGCCAGCAGGCCGCGCACATCGGACCAGCGCCAGTACTTCCTGTCGGTCAGGTTGTAGATGCCGGCGTTCAGGCGCAGGTCGGGACGGATGCGCCATTGCGCGCTCAGGTCCAGCACCGTGGCCGAGGGGCTGAGCCAGGCCGTGCTGCCGTTGGACACGTCGCCGGCCTTCTTGCCGCTCCAGTGCGAGACGTTGAACTGCACGCCCACGACAGAGCGCTCGTAGCGCACGCCCAGCACCAGTTGCTGGGGCGAGATGGTGTCCAGCGGCTTGTCGGACTGCGTGTCCTTGCCGTCGGTGTAGCCGTAGGCCAGGCGCGTCTGCCAGTCGCCGCCGGCCCAGCGGCCCCAGTCGTAGTCGGCCTTGAGTTCGAAGCCGCTGATGCGGGCGCGGCCCACGTTGATGGACTGGTAGATGGCGGGGTTGGCCGCGTTGCCGGGCTGGCCCGCAACCAGTTGCTGGTCGACGATGAAGTCCTTGTAGCGCGCCGTGAACACGGCGGCGTCCAGGCGCAGCCTGTCCATGCGCCCGCGCAGGCCCAGCTCGAAGGTCTGGCTCTTTTCGGGCCGCAGGTCGGGATTCGGAATGTTGCGGTAGAACGCCACCGGGTTCTCGAAGAAGGCGTTGATCTGCCCGGCGTTGGGCGCCCGGAAACCTGCCGCATAGTTGCCATAGACGGACCAGACCGGGCTGGCCTGCAGCATCACGCCCAGCTTGGGCGAGAGCGCGGAGTCCGAGTTGCTGACCACGGTGGGCACAAAGCCGTTCTGCCGGGGCTTGATGCTGTAGTGCTCGGCGCGCAGGCCCGGGGTCACGCTCCAGGGGCCGTTGTGCAGTTCGGCCTGGGCGAACAGGGCGGTGGCGCTTTCGGTGGTGTCAGGGAAGCGCTTGAGCGGGAAGCTCTCGCCCACGGGCGGCGTGATGCCGTTTTGCACGTTGACCACCTTGTTGCGGAGGTAGTCCAGCCCGTACGTGAACTTGCCGCTGGCCGAGGAACTCCAGCGCAGCAGGCGGCTGGCCTGGGCGTGCAGCTGGATCGCGTCCTCGTCATAGGTCACGTCGCGCTCGCGGTAGGGCAGGCCGATGCGCGTCTCGGTGACGAATTCGCGCGCGTCGGACTTCTGGTAGCTGGCCATCAGCTGCAGTTCGTCGGCCAGCGCCGTGCCCAGCTGCTGCCACTGGCCCTGCCAGCTGGCCCGCCAGCGCTTCATGTCGGTGCGCGAGTCGGAATTGGCCACGGTGGCCGAGCGCGCGGACAGCAGGGCGTAGTCGGCGCGCTTGTCCACGTTCTCGAAGGTGAAGACATGCTTTTGCACGGCGCTGGGCGTGAAGACCAGGCGACCCATCAGCGATTCGCTGCGGTCTTTCTCGGGATTGGGCGTGGTGCGCGCCGCGCCCGTCACGTTGTTCGTGCCCATGTTCTCCAGCGCACGGGAGCGGCCCAGGCCCGCCGACAGCAGCCAGGCCCATTCCGGGCTGACTCGGCCCGCCACGGTGGCGCCCAGCTTGCGGCCGTTGTCCGAGCCGTCATAGCCGGCAGCCACGCGGCCGGCGATGCGCTTGTCCCTGCCCAGCAGATCGTCCGGCTGCACGGTCACGAAGTTGACCAGGCCGCCCATGCCGTCCGATCCATACAGCGCAGGCGTGGAGCCGCGCAGGATTTCCACGCGCTGCACCAGGCCCAGGTCCAGGTAGTCGCGGCCGAAGCTGTTGGCGCTGAAGCTGTAGCTGCGCGGCAGGCGCACGCCATCGACCAGCATGAGCACGCGGTTGCCATCCAGGCCACGGATGTTGAAGCCGCTGTTCTGGTCACGCCCGGCCGACGAGGCCGCCAGCGAGAAGCGGGCCGGGGCGCGCGGCACATCGACATTGGGCAGCAGGTTGACCATCTCGCGGATGTCGCTGGCCTGCTCGCGCTCCATGCGGCCGGCGTCGATCACGTCGATGCTCATGGGCAGGGTGTCAGGGTCCTGCACCTCGCGCGAGGCGCTGATCACCATCTCCTTGAGGGCCGGGGCACGGGTCCGTGCCCCGGACGCGGCCTGCGCCAGCAATTGCGTGTCGGCATCTCCGGCGTTTGCGGCATTTGCCGCGTCTGCGGCGGCCTGCCCCGGCCCCTGGGCCAGGGCAGCGGAGGCGCACAGCAGCGCGCAGGCGGCGGCCAGGGGATGGCGCGCCCGCCGGGCGCATGATTGCATTGCGAAGTCATAAGCCATTGCGAAGCCCTCTCTCTCTGATCAACATGGATGTGCGAGAGCTGGCTTCTGGTTGCAGCGGCTGGCGGTCGGCCCGCCAGCCGTTGGCGCGTCATGTGCTGGCTGGATGAAGAAAAATTATATGCGAATAGTTCTCATTCATTGATTTGATCTGGCGCATAGGCCCTGGCGCAATCCCTGCTGGCACACCGGGCTGCTGGACAGCCATCTGTGTGCCACCTGCGCCGGCAAGGCACGCGCCTGACAGCGCCGGAATGAAAAAAGGCCCGGATGCCGAGGCATCCGGGCCCTTTCTCACGCCTGTTCAGCTCAGTGGCGGATCAGGTGGTCGAAGGCCGACAGCGCCGCCGTGGAGCCGGCACCGGCAGCGATGATGATCTGCTTGTACGGCACGTTGGTGCAGTCGCCTGCGGCGAACACGCCAGGCACGCTGGTGTGGCCCTTGGCATCGATCACGATCTCGCCGAAGCGGGTCAGCTCCACCGTGCCCTTGAGCCAGTCGGTGTTGGGCAGCAGGCCGATCTGCACGAAGATGCCTTCCAGCGCCACGGTCTTGACCTCTTCCGTCGTGCGGTCCTTGTAGGTCAGGCCGGTAACCTTCTTGCCGTCGCCGTTGACCTCGGTGGTCTGGGCGTTGAGGATGACGGTCACATTGGGCAGGCTCTTTAGCTTCTTTTGCAGCACGGCATCGGCCTTGAGCTCGCTGGCGAACTCCAGCAGCGTCACGCTGCGCACGATGCCGGCCAGGTCGATGGCCGCTTCCACGCCCGAGTTGCCGCCGCCGATGACGGCCACATTCTTGCCCTTGAACAGCGGTCCGTCGCAGTGCGGGCAGTAGGTCACGCCCTTGGTGCGGTACTTGTCCTCGCCCGGCACGTTCATGTTGCGCCAGCGCGCGCCGGTCGAGAGGATGACGGTCTTGGCCTTGAGGCTGGCGCCCGAGGCAGTCTGCACCTCGATCAGCCCGCCTTCCGTGGCAGCCGGAATCAGTTTGGACGCCGTCTGCAGGTTCATGATGTCCACCTCGTAGTCGCGCACATGGTGCTCCATGGCGGCGGCCAGCTGAGGGCCTTCGGTCTTGGAGACCGAGATGAAGTTCTCGATGTCCACGGTGTCCAGCACCTGGCCGCCGAAGCGCTCGGCGGCAATGCCGGTGCGGATGCCCTTGCGTGCCGCATAGATGGCAGCGGCCGCGCCGGCCGGGCCGCCGCCGACGATCAGCACGTCGAAGGCGTCCTTGGCGGAAATCCTGGCCGCTTCACGCGAAGCGGCGCCGGTGTCGACCTTGGCGACGATCTCGGCCAGCTCCATGCGGCCCTGGCCGAAGCGCTCGCCGTTCACAAAGACGGTGGGCACGCCCATGACTTCGCGCTGCTCGACTTCCTTCTGGAACAGCCCGCCGTCGATGGCGGTATGGCTGATCTTGGGATTGAGCACGGACATCAGGTTCAGCGCCTGCACCACGTCCGGGCAGTTGTGGCAGGACAGCGAGTAGTAGGTCTCGAAGTGCAGCGGCACGTCGATGTTGCGCACCTGCTCCAGCAACTCGGCCGATTCCTTGGACGGATGGCCGCCGACCTGCAGCAGGGCCAGCACCAGCGAGGTGAATTCATGGCCCAGGGGGACGCCTGCGAAACGCACGCCGCTGTCCACGCCGGGATTGGTGATCAGGAAGGAGGGCTTGCGCACCTGGGCATCGTTGTGCTCGACAACGGTGATCTTGTCGCTCAGCTCGCGGATCTCCAGCAGCAGCTCCTTCAGCTCGCGCGCACCCTGGCTGTCATCCAGCGAAGCCACCAGCTCCACCGGACGCTGCAGGCGCTCCAGGTAGGCCTGCAATTGGGCTTTCAGGTTGTTGTCAAGCATGTCGGACTCCTCTGGAAATACGAAATTCTGGGAAAAAAAAACCCGGGCGCCAGGCACCCGGGCGTCTTCAACAGTTCAACTGTGAACAGGAAGCGGTGTACCGCTTAGATCTTGCCGACCAGGTCGAGCGAAGGAGCCAGGGTCTTGTCGCCTTCTTCCCACTTGGCGGGGCAGACTTCACCGGGGTGGTTGCGGACATACTGGGCAGCCTTGACCTTGCGCAGCAGGTCGACGGCGTTGCGGCCGATGCCTTCGGCGGTGATTTCCACGGCCTGGATCACGCCATCGGGGTCGACGATGAAGGTGCCGCGGTCAGCCAGGCCCTGGCCGGGACGCAGGACTTCGAAGTTGTTGCTGATTTCCCAGGTGGGATCGCCCAGCATCGTGTACTTGATCTTGCGGATGGTGTCCGACGCGTCGTGCCATGCCTTGTGCACGAAGTGGGTGTCGGTGGACACGGAGAACACTTCCACGCCCAGCTTTTGCAGTTCGTCGTAGTGGTCGGCCACGTCGCCCAGCTCGGTGGGGCACACGAAGGTGAAGTCAGCGGGGTAGAAGAAGAACACGGCCCACTTGCCCAGGACGTCCTTTTCGGTCACTTCGATGAACTTGCCATTCTTGAAGGCCTGCGTCTTGAAGGGCTTGATTTGGGTGTTGATCACGGACATTGCTGTTTCCTTTGTGGTTGGTGAGTGAACACAGGACGAAGTCTAGGCCCAGGCCATCGATTGATCCAATGAATTGATTGAATTCATCCGATTGCCAAAAACTATGTGAACATCCTTGTCTCCAGGCCTGCGGGCTTGACCAGCCCGCCACCGGCCTGAAGAGGCTATTTTGGGCCGAAATATGACAAGGCAATGCAGCAACCCCGCAGCCGCGTCAGCATGCCGGCCCGCAAACGAGAACGCGCCTCATAAGCAGCCAATGCGTGATAACAGGGGTTTGCTTGATCTGACGCAGAAACCCTAGACAATCCACCCCTATAGCGGCCGGCGATCGGCGCGGTCCCCCACGTACAACAAAGGAGTTCCCCATGCAAGGCGACGCACAAGTCATCACCTGGCTGCAAGCCCAGCTCAAGAACGAGCTGACGGCCATCAACCAGTACTTCCTGCACTACCGCATGTACAAGCACTGGGGCTTCGACAAGCTGGCCAAGAAGGAATACAAGGAGTCCATCGGCGAGATGAAGCACGCCGACTGGCTCATGGACCGCATCTTCGTGCTCGACGGCCTGCCCAACCTGCAGGACCTGGGCAAGCTGCAAGTCGGCGAGGACGTGCCCGAAGCCCTGGCTTGCGACCTGAGCAGCGAGAAAACCGCGCAGCAGACCATCAAGGACGGCATCGCCCACTGCGAAAGCGTGCGCGACTACGTCTCGCGCGACCTGCTGCAAAAGATCCTGGACGATACCGAGGAGCACATCGACTACCTCGAAACCCAGCTGGACCTGATCGACAAGGTCGGCATCCAGAACTATCTGCAGTCGCAGATGGACGAAGAGTCCTGAGCACCGGACTCAGGGGCGGCGGCACAGGCTGCGCCCCGCACGCGAAACGACGGGCCTGTGTGCCCGTTTTTTTCATCTCATGGCCCAGCTATCGGTCACTCGTCGGCATATCGCAGCGGAAACAGAAGTAGAAAGGTCGTGCCGGTCTGCGCGGCCGACTGCACCTCGATCGTGGCGTCCAGCAATTCCGCCAGCCGCTTGACGATGGACAGGCCTATCCCCTCGCCTGCGCCGCTGCGGTAGCGGGCCGCCGCGACGCCGGGCCGTGGCTCGCCCCCGGCGCGGACCTCTGCGGAGGCCGCCGACGTCAGATGGCCCGAAGGGTCCAGGTCCGTGGCGTGCTTGAGGGCGGCAACCAGGGGCGCCGCCGGCTCCATGCCGGGGCCCGTATCCCCGATGGAGAGCATCCAGCGGCGCTGGTCCTCCCCATCACCAAGGGCCCACTTCACCGTGACGCCGCCCTCCTGGGTGTACTTGAGCGCGTTGAGCACCAGGTTCTGCGCGATGCGGCGCAGTTTCAAGGCATCCCCCTCCACCGGCATCGTCCCCGGCCCCTGCAGGTGCAGGTACAGGCCGCGCTCGTTGGCCAGGGCCTGCAGTCCCTCGCACAGATGGGTGATCACCTGGGCTGCGTCAAAGGAGGTCAGCTGGCGATGCTCGCGCCCGGCGTGCAGCTTGGCCAGCTCCGTCACGTCATCCAGCAGATGTCGCAGCGACTGGACGTTGCGGTCCAGCATGCGCAGGAGTTTCTCGCGCGACTGCGCCGGCGCATGCTGCATGCCCAGGCCATGCGTCACATTGGCCACCACGCCGACGTTGCTGCGCAGGTCATGCGCAACCTGCTCCCACAGTTGCGAGCGCTGCAGGTCCAGCGCGCTCAGGTCATGCAGCGCCGCTTCCAGGTCCCGGACATGGCCCTCGGCCTCCTGCTGCTGCAGGCGGAAATACTGGGTGCTGCTGTCCTGAACGTCGCGGGTATAGGTGGCGGCCCAGGCCTTGCGCGCAACGGGCATGGCGACGTGCGCATCAGGGCGCCCCTGGGCATAGTCCTCCAGCTGCGCCACCATGACTTCGTTGAGCAGCCCCAGCTCGCGCACGACTTCATGCAGGTCATAGCCCTGCTGCCAGCGGTGCAGGCCGTGGGCGGCGGCCTGCTCGCCATCGCCCGGCGGCTCGGCGGTGTCTGCCGGTGCACCGCCCAGGGTCCGCAGTTGCTGCTCGAACGCGGCCAGCACGGCCGGGATGTGATCGTTCAGCTGGGTTCGGGGAAGCGCCTCACCAGCGGTCAGCGCCGGGTCCCGCCTGACGGCCTTGCGCCATGTCTGCAAGAGTCCTTCGCGCTGCGCCTCTAGGGCGTCTGCCAGTATGCAGAGTTCATTTCCTTGGCTTGTCATGGATCGGCATCCGGGCGGTCTGTAGATAGGGAAAAAATGCGCTGCGCCGATGATGGTAAGGCCAAAAACCCGGCCGATCAGGCACGGGCTGGCGTGCCTACAGGCCGGTGGGAAAGTGCACGCCCGCGCGCTGGGCCGCCTGCACGATGTGGGTGGCCATGGCCTGCTGGGCCAGTTCGGGATGGCCGCGGGACAGGGCATCGATGATGGCCGCATGCTCCTCGGTGGTCGCATGCCGTGCGCCCCGCTTGTAGAACGGCAGGCGCTGGCTTTCCTGCATGACCTCGCCGCTGCCGCGCAGCACGTCGGCGATGGCATGGTTGCCCGAGATGGTGGCGATCTGCAGGTGGAACTCGAAATCCAGTCGCGTGGCCTGCACGAAATCGGCCCGCTCTATGCTCTGCTGCATGGCCTGCAGATTGGCCTGCAGGGCCTGCACATCCTCAGGCTGCACCACCAGGGCCGCCAGGCGCGCCACAAAGCCCTCCAGCGCGTAGCGCAGCTGATAGACATCGGTGAGTGCATGCGAGTCGGCAAAGCGCCAGGCGTCTGCGGCCGCAGCCTCGGGCGCCTCGGTCACGTACATGCCCTTGCCAGGCCGGGCCACGACCAGGCCCAGCCCCTGCAGCGTGGACAGCGCCTCGCGCAGCGAGGTGCGGCTGATGCCCAACTGCTCCGACAGGTCGCGCTGCGAAGGCAGGAGCGAGCCCACCGGATACACGCCGCCCTCGATCCACTCGCGGATCACGCGGGCGGCATTGCCGGCAACGGCGGTGCTGGCAGGGTTGCCGGCGGGTGTGCTGATGGCGGTGCTGGGTTCCATGCGTTGGCGGATCTCTGGCCCGGGGGCGGTGCGCCGATCTTAGCGACTGCGCGCCTCGCCCGCCGGTTCACGCGCCCTGTCCGGCGCTACTTGTTGACCAGTTTGGCGGGCACGGTATAGGTCAGGAAGGCCCCGAACAGCAGCACGCCGGCCAGCACGAACATGGCCGCATTGGTGCTCTGCGTCGCATCCTTGATGAGGCCGATCATGTAGGGGCTGATGAAGCCGGCCAGGTTGGCGAAGGAGTTGATCAGCGCAATGCCGGCCGCCGCGCCTGCGCTGGACAGGATGGCCGTGGGCAGGCTCCAGAACAGCGGAGAGGTCGCCAGGCTGCCGCCCGCGGCCAGCGCCAGGGCGGCCAGCGACAGGTAGACGTTGCCGCTGAAGATGGCCGACAGCATCAGGCCCGCCGCGCCCACGCAGAACGGAACGATCAGGTGCCAGCGGCGCTCGCGCATGCGGTCCGAGCTGCGGCTGACCAGGTTCATGGACACCACGGCCACCGAAAACGGCACGGCCGTCAGCAGGCCGATCTGGAAGGCACCCTCCACGCCCGACTGGCGGATCAGGCTGGGCAGCCAGAACGTGAGCCCGTACTGGCCCATGACGGTGCAAAAGCAGATCATGGCCATCTTGATGATGCGCGGGTCGGAAAACAGTGCGCGCAGCGTGACGTGGCTGTCGCTCTTGCTGGCGTTCTCGCGGGCGATGTTGCGCTCCAGCAGGGTCTTTTCCGCCTCGGTCAGCCAGCGCGCTGCGCGGATGCTGTTGTCCAGGTACCAGAGCACGGCCAGGCCCAGGATCAGCGAGGGAATGGCCTCGATCAGGAACAGCCATTGCCAGCCGCGCAGCCCCGCCACGCACTGCATCAGGTCCATGATGCCGCCCGACAGCGGTCCGCCCAGGATGCCCGAGACCGGGATCGCGCACATGAACAGCGCCACCATGCGGGCGCGCCGGTACGAGGGAAACCAGTAGGTCATGTACAGGATCATGCCGGGGTAGAAACCGGCCTCGGCCGCGCCCAGCAGGAAGCGCAGCACGTAAAACTGCGTGGGCGTGGTCACGAACATCATGGCCGCCGAGATCAGGCTCCACATGATCATGATCCGCGAGATGGTGGCCTTGGCGCCTATGCGGTGCATCAGCATGTTGCTGGGCACCTCGAAGAAGAAATAGCCGATGAAGAACAGCCCCGCGCCCAGGCCGTACATGGCCTCGCTGAACTGCAGGTCGGCCAGCATGTGCAGCTTGGCAAAGCCCACGTTCACCCGGTCCAGATAGGCCGCCACGTAGCAGGCCATGATGAAGGGCAGCAGGCGCCAGGCCACCTTGCGGTAGACGGCTGCCTCGGCCGGCGTTTCGCTGGACAGCGCCGGGGCCGCGCCGGCGGCCTCGGCGGATGCGGGAAGTGATGACATCAGGAAGTCCTTGGTTGAAGGGTTGCGATCAACTGGTATGACCGGTCTGAAAATACGGAGCGAATGTTGCCCTTCCCGCCGGCCAATGCACACTCGCATTTACCCGAACCACCACAAATGACGCGCAGGACACAGGCTGGCGTCACTCAGGTTTGACAAAATCCCCAGGCAACGGCAAACTGGTAATACCAGTATGAAAACAAGAGGCAATACTTCGTGAGTACCTTGTCAGAAGCCCGCCCCGCCCGCCTTCGCCTGCGCGCCCAACCGCTGACCGCCGAAGCCTTTGCCGAGTTTGGCGAGGTCATCGACAGTGCCGGCCACACGCCGCTGCTGATCAATGACGGCATGACCGAGCGCTACCATGCCCTGGCCCGCGTGGACACGGGCGGCAGCGAGGGCCATGCGCTGATCAACCTGTTCCACGCCCGCCCCTATGCGCTGCCCCTGCAGCTGACGAGCATGGAGCGCCATCCCCTGGGCAGCCAGGCCTTCATGCCGCTGGACGCCCAGCCCTTCATCGTGGTGGTTGCGCCCCTGGGCGAGCAGGTGGCGCCCGGCGACCTGCGCGCCTTCATCACCAACGGACGCCAGGGCGTGAACTACCGCCGCGGCGTCTGGCACCACTCGCTGATTGCCCTGAACGCGCCCGCGCGCTTCATCGTGGTGGACCGGGGAGGCCCTGGCGACAACTGCGACGTGGTACCCATCGGCGATGCCGAAGGCGTTGTGCTGGAGCTGGACAGCGCGCAGGACTGAATGGCCCTGCCCCAATGAACAAAGCCGCCCGAGGGCGGCTTTGTTCATTGGGCGACGGCGGCTCAGGCAGGCACCAGGAAGTCGCGGCTGATGCCCTGACCCAGGTCGTGCACGCGATCCAGGAACTGCGTGAGATAGGCGTGCAGGCCCGTGGCCAGGATTTCGTCGATGCGCGCATAGCGCAGGTCAGCCAGCAGGCGGCCCGCCTTGCGCTGGGTCTCGCGCGACTGGTCGTTGGCCACGCTTTCCAGGTTGGCCACCACTTCCAGCATGCTGGCCAGCAGCGAGCGCGGCATGTCGCTGCGCAGCATCAGCAGCTCGGCCACGCGCTCGGGCGTGATCACGTCGCGGTAGACCTTGCGGTAGACCTCGAAGGCCGAGACGCTGCGCAGCAGCGCGCTCCAGTGGTAGAAGTCGAAGGGCGTGGCCCCTTTGCCCGACGCTCCGTTGCGCGCGCTGCCATGGTAGTCGCGCTCGATGGCGTGGAATTTCACGTCCAGCAGGCGCGCCGTGTTGTCGGCGCGCTCGATGAAGGTGCCCAGGCGCAGGAAGTGGAAGGCCTCGTCCTGCAGCATGGTGCCCAGTGTCACGCCGCGCGACAGGTGCGAGCGGTGCTTGACCCATTCGAAGAACTGGCCCGGATCGCGCTCCCAGTCCCCCTCGGCCAGCAGGCGCTTGAGTTCCAGCCAGGTCTGGTTCTGGGTCTCCCAGGCCTCGGTGGTCAGCGCGCCGCGCACGGCACGCGCATTCTCCCGCGCAGCGCGCAGGCAGGAGGCGATGGACGAGGAGTTGCTCTCGTCGCGCACCATGAAGTGCAGCACGGCCTCTCGCTGCACCTCGCCGTGGCGGGAGGCATAGGCGGGGATCAGCTCGCTGATGGACAGCACGCCCTGCCAGGCCTTGCGCGCCGCCTGAGGCGCCTGGGGCAGCATGGAAGTGTCATAGGAGACGTTGAGCATGCGGGCAGTGTTCTCCGCACGCTCCGTGTAGCGGGACATCCAGTACAGATGATCGGCAGTACGGCTGAGCATTCAATGTCCTCCCTCGTTTGACTCACCGGCCCCGAGCACCCAGGTGTCCTTGGTGCCGCCGCCCTGTGATGAATTGACCACCAGCGAGCCTTCCTTGAGCGCCACGCGCGTGAGGCCGCCGGCCACCATGCGTACCTGATTGCCGCTGAGCACGAAGGGACGCAGGTCGATATGCCTTGGCGCGATGCCCTGCTCCACCAGGGTGGGGCAGGTGGACAGCGCCAGCGTGGGCTGCGCGATGTAGCCGCCGGGATTGGCAATGAGCGCGCGGCGGAAATCCTCTATCTCGCCGCGCGAGGCGGCAGGCCCGATCAGCATGCCGTAGCCACCGGCGCCGTGGACTTCCTTGACCACCAGCTCATCCAGGTGGTCGAGCACGTAGCGCAGGTCGTCGGGCTTGCGGCACAGCCAGGTCGGCACGTTCTGCAGAATGGGTTCCTCGCCCAGGTAGAAGCGGATCATCTCCGGCACATAGGGATAGACCGATTTGTCGTCGGCCACCCCCGTGCCCGCCGCATTGCAGATGCTGACGTTGCCCGCGCGGTAGGCGCGCATGAGGCCGGGGCAGCCCAGCGTGGAGGTGGGACGGAAGACTTCGGGGTCCAGAAAATCATCGTCCACGCGCCGGTAGATCACGTCCACGCGCTGCAGGCCGCGCGTGGTGCGCATGTAGACCACGTCCTTGTCCACCACCAGGTCCTGGCCCTCGACCAGCTCCACGCCCATCTGCTGGGCCAGGAAGGCGTGCTCGAAGTAGGCGCTGTTGTACATGCCGGGCGTGAGCACCACCACCGTGGGCTCGGGCGTGCCGGCCGGAGCGCTGGCGCGCAGCGTCTCCAGCAGCATGTCGGGATAGTGGGCCACGGGCTCCACGGGATGACGGGAGAACAGGTCGGGGAACAGCCGCATCATCATGCGGCGGTTCTCCAGCATGTAAGACACGCCCGAAGGCACGCGCAGGTTGTCCTCCAGCACGTAGTACACGCCCTCGCCCTGGGCATTGGCGGCACGCACGATGTCGATGCCGGCGATGTGGGCGTAGATGCCGCCCTGCACGGCAAGGCCCCGCATCTCGGGGCGGTACTGGCTGTTGTTCAGCACCAGCTCGCGCGGCAGCAGGCCCGCGCGCAGGATTTCCTGGTCGTGGTAGACGTCGTGCAGAAAGCGGTTGAGCGCCGTCACGCGCTGCACCAGGCCTGCCTGCATGCGCTCCCATTCATGGGACGGGATGACGCGCGGAATCAGGTCGAAGGGAATGAGGCGCTCGGTGCCGGCGCCACTTTCATCCTTGTCGCCGTAGACGGCGAACGTGATGCCTACGCGCCGGAAGATGATCTCGGCCTCGGCGCTGCGCGCTCGCAGCGTCTGTTCGGACTGGCGCGCAAGCCATTGCGCATAGTCCTTGTAGTGCAGGCGCACATCGCTGCCGTCGAACGGCGTCATCGTGTACATCTCGTCAAATGGATGCATTCGTCACCTCCTGTCGCTGCATGTGTACGAGGTAAAGCAAGCTGCGGGCCAGCCCTCGTATCGCACCAGTGTAGCGATAGGTAACCTCAATCCGGACAAGCGGTATCCAGCATATGCCGGCTGCGCGGCCATCGGCACCCGTCCTATCCGCCCTGCCTCTGCGTGATGTGCCTGACGTGCGTGACATGCATGTCCCAGTAACGGCGCGCCCGCTCCCGCTCGCAGACCAGCTGTGCGGGATCGGCAGAGCGCCAATGCGCTGCGCCGCAGCGGGCCGACTGCACCACACTGGAGCCGTTGGCCTCATAGCGCCGCACCACCTCGGGGACCGGATGTCCATAACGGCTGCGGTATCCCGCCTGAACCATGGCCCAGCGCGGTGCCAGGGCCTGCACCAGAGCAGTGCTCGATGAGGTGCGGCTGCCGTGGTGCGGCACCAGCAGCCACTGCACGGGCGTGAGGGCGCCGGCCTGCGCCAGCGCCCTTTCCTGTGCAGCCTCGATATCGCCGGCCAGCAAGGCCTGCACCCCGGATGCCGAACGCAGCAGCAGCACGCAGCTGCCCGCATTGGCGTGGGCCAGGGCCTGCGCGGCCGGCAGCGGTTCGCCCGCGGGTGGATGCAGCACCTGCATCTGCACGCCATCCCACTCCCACTGCTGGCCGGCCTCACATCGGCGCACGGCGCCCAGGCCGGCCAGAGCGGGGTCCAGGATCACGGAGTCCGATCCCCAGACCTCGGCCTGCGGCTGCGCGGCATGCACGGCCAAGGCGCCGCCCGTATGGTCGCCGTCGCGGTGGCTGAGCCACAGCGCATCCAGGCGCAGCCCCAGGGCCTGCAGCAGCGGCACCAGCACCCGTTCGCCGGCATTGCTGTCCATGCCGTACTGCGGACCCGTGTCATACAGCAGGGCGTGCCGGGCCGTGCGCAGCAGCACGGCATTGCCCTGGCCTATGTCCACGGCCATCAAATCGAACTCGCCATGCGCCGGTGCGGCCGGCGGCCACCACAGGGCCGGCAGGCACATGGCCAGGCCCCAGCAACGCCATCCGGCCGGCACCGGAGCCACCAGCGCCAGGCCTGCACCCAGCGCAGCCAGCCCCGCCCACAGCGGCGGCTGCGGCAGCTGCAACACGGCCCAGCCCCACCGGTCCAGCCACTGCAGCAGTTCCAGCAGCGGCGCCAACGCCAGCGCCGCGCCCGTCCAGAACGGGGGCCACAAGGCCCCCAGCAAGGCCAGTGGCGTGACCACGAAAGTCACCCAGGGAATCGCGGCCAGATTGGCCAGCAGCCCCGACAGCGACAGCTGGCCAAACAGCATCAGCCCCAGTGGCGCCAGCGCCAGAGTGATGCGCCACTGCTCACCCCACAACGCCAGGGCACGGGCGGGCAGCGACGGCCGCACCGCGCCCTGCATGCGTGCATCGGTCGCCAGCAGCACGCCCACGGCGACAAAACTCAGCCAGAAGCCCGCCTGCCACAGGGCCCAGGGATCGAGCACGACAACCACGGCCAGCGCCAGGCACCACACGGCGGGCCAGGGCCAGCGCAGCCCTGTGACGCGCAACGCGGCCACCGTTGCCAGCATGCACACCGTGCGCTGCGCCGGCAGACCCCAGCCGCTGAACAGGGCATAGCCGCCCGCCAGCAGCACGCCGGCCAGCAGCGCCGCCTGCGGTGCCGGGCACCACAGGCAGGCCCGGGCACTGCAACGCCACAGTCGCCCCA
Organism: Delftia sp. DT-2; assembly: GCF_028401915.1. NCBI lineage: Bacteria > Pseudomonadati > Pseudomonadota > Betaproteobacteria > Burkholderiales > Comamonadaceae > Delftia > Delftia sp. DT-2. Next base: position 229,413 of record NZ_JAQOTI010000006.1, on the reverse strand, counting down.
CGACCAGCGCAGCCAGCCATGCGAACAGGGTGATATGCAGTCCGGAAATACTCATCAAATGGGCCACGCCGGTATGGCGGAACAGCGTCCAATCGTCACGCGCAATGGCCTGCTGATCGCCCATGGCCAGGGCGGCCACCACGCCCAGCATGCGCGGCGACTGCGCGGGGTCCATGCCTACGCGCTGCATGGCTTGCGCGAGTGCGGCTGCCCGGTTCACGATGGCCTCGCGCATCTGCTGGCGCCAGCGCTGCAGGGCGTAGGCGCCGGTGTCGGCCAGCAGGCTCGCCGCTGGCTGTTCGCGCACATAGCCCGTGGCCTGCACGCCCTGCTCCCACTGCCACAGCTCATAGTCGAAACCGTGGGGATTGCGCGCGCCATGCGGGCGCTTGAGCCGTACGGTCAGGGCCCAGCGCTGGCCCGGGCGCAGGACGGGCAGCGACGCTGCGGCGCCCTTGGACGCCCGGCCCCGGGCTGCGTACCAGGACAGCTCAATCAACCCGGGAAACGGAGCCAGGGCCTCTTCGCGGCCCGCGATCTGCGCCTGCTCCACGGCCATGCGCCAGCGCATGCCCTGGGCCATGTTCTGGGGCAGCGATGCCACGACGCCGACGATGCGCAGGTCACGCCCCTCCAACGGCGGAGACAGCGCCTGGCCCGCAAAGTCCTGGGCACGCCAGCCTGTCAACCCGCCCATCAGCAAGGCGGCGCAGACAGCGGCCCACAGGCCGTGCACAACACGGCAGCGCCGGCCTGCCCATGCCCGCCACGCCCTCCATGCCAGGCCTGCCAGCCCCATGCACGCCAAGAGCAGATATATCCACAGCGGCCACAGGCGCGGCTGCGTGACCTGCCAGGCCGCACCGGCCACGCAGCCGAGCAGCAGGGGCGTCCAGGAAGACGGCGAGAGAGTTTGGGCAGCTGCCGCAGGGTGCATCCACACATGCTAGGAGCGGATGCCGCGCAGCCACCATGCACCGCCTCGGATTCAGACAACAATCAGACTGACGGAAGCCCAGGCCCTGACATGCCAGGGTGCACGGGGGCTGTGTCACACTGTCCGCCACCCCGGCACTGGCGCCGGATTTTTCTTGTCTCGAAGGAATCAACGATGAGCGTTTACGAACAACTGAAGGCCCTGAACATCGAACTGCCGTCGCCTGCCATCCCGGCGGCAGCCTACGTGCCCTATGTGCAGACGGGCAATCTGGTGTTCCTGAGCGGCCATATCGCACGCAAGGACGGCAAGGTCTGGGCAGGCCAGCTGGGCCGTGATCTGCAGACTGACGACGGCCAGCAGGCCGCGCGCGCCATCGCCATCGACCTGATGGGCACGCTCCAGCACGCCGCCGGCGGCGACCTGGGCCGCGTGCGCCGCATCGTCAAGCTGATGTGCCTGGTCAACTCCACGGGCGACTACACCGAGCAGCACCTGGTGGCCAACGGCTGCAGCGAGCTGCTGGGCCAGGTCTTCGGCGATGCCGGCACGCATGCGCGCAGCGCCTTCGGCGTGGCCCAGATCCCGCTGGGCTCCTGCGTGGAAATCGAGCTGATCGCCGAACTGGCCTGATCGGCATGCCGCCGCACGGCGCCGCCGTGCTCGCAGGCGGCTAGAAACTCTCCCATTGGCCATCCTCGGCTGCCGGTGCGGCGGGCCGGGGCGCCGAGGCCAGCTTGGGCGCCGCCTCCCTTGCTGCGGCAGGCCGCGCGGCAACCGGCCCGACAGCCGCAGGCGCCACGGCTGCTACCGGCCGCCTTGGCGCTGCGGCCGCGCTGTGCGCAGTGCGCACCGCCGGCGCAGCCTGCCTTGCGAGCGTCGTCGGCGAGGGCGCCAGGTGCGCCACCTTGAACACCGCCACCGTGCGCGACAGCTGCTCGGCCTGCTCTCGCAGGCTTTGCGCCGCGGCCGCGCTTTGCTCGACCAGGGCCGCGTTCTGCTGCGTCATCTGGTCCAGCTGTCCCACGGCCTGATTGACCTGGGCCACGCCCGCGCTTTGCTCCGAAGAGGCCGCCGTGATCTCGCCGATGGTGTCGGCCACGCGCTGCACGGACTGCACGATGCCCTCCATGGTGGTGCCGGCATCGCCCACCAGGCGGGCGCCGTCCTCCACCCGTTCCACCGAAGCGCCGATGAGCTGGCGTATCTCCTTGGCAGCCGCCGCGCTGCGCTGGGCCAGCGTGCGCACCTCGCTGGCCACCACGGCAAAGCCCCGGCCCTGCTCGCCTGCGCGGGCCGCCTCCACGGCGGCGTTCAGCGCCAGGATATTGGTCTGGAAGGCAATGGAGTCGATGACGCCGACGATGTCGGCAATCTGGCGGCTGCTGTCGTTGATGCCTTTCATGGTCTCGACCACCCGGGCCACGACCTCACCGCCGCGCTGGGCCACCTGTGACGCGCCCGCCGCCAGGCTGCTGGCCTGCTGTGCACTGCGGGCGCTTTGCTGCAGCGTGCTGGTGAACTGCTCCATGGCGGCTGCGGTCTCCTGCAGGTTGCTGGAGGTCTGCTCGGTGCGCACGGACAGGTCGTGGTTGCCGGTGGCAATCTCGGCACTGGCGATGGCAATGCTGTCCGTGCTCTGGCGCACCTGCTGCACCATGCCCGACAGCGATTCGCTCATGGCCTGCAGCGAGCGCAGCAGGTCGCCGAATTCGTCAGCGCGCTGTGTCTGTCCCTGCGCCGCTGCGCTCAGGTCGCCTGCGGCAATGCGTTCGGCCAGTTCCCTGGCCTGGGCCAGGGGGCGGCGGATGCTGGCAATCAGGAAATGGGCGCCGATGACGATGCACAGCAGCAGCACGCCCACGGCCGCAGCGGCAAAACCCACGGTGAGCCTGCGCGAGGCTGCCGTCTCTTCCTGGCTGCTGCGCACCACCTGCTCCTGCATCTGCACGAAGTCGCGCAGCGACTGCAGATAGGCATCCACGGCAGGGTTGTAGGATTGCTTGACCAAGGCCAACGCCTGCTCCTGCCGGCCATCGGCCTTGAGCTGGCGTGCCTGGGCACGCAGTTCGATCATGGTCTTGCGGGCTGCCGCAATCCTGGCCATCTGCGCCTTGTCTGCGTCGGACAGGGGCATGGCTTCCAGTGATTTCTGCACTTCGGTGATCCGCGCCGAGGTGGCGCTGATCACGTCCTTGAACTCGGCCTCGACGGCAGCATCACTGCTGACCACCAGGGCCTGGGTGCGGGCCGCATTGGTTTCGGTCAGCCCCATCCAGCGCACGGCGGCCTGGACCCGCGCCTGCATCTCCTGGGTGACGGCCTCGGACCGGGCCTGGACCTGGGCCGAGCGATAACCCGACAAGCCGACCACGCCCACCAGCGCCACCACGATGGCGGCCACGGCAAGCCACAGCTTGTGTGCCATGCGAAGTCGCAGCATATCCAGTCTCCCTCATGTTGGAAGACTCCATGTTGAGGCCTGCAGCAGGGCCCGGAGGTCGGAAAAACCCAGAGAAAACCCCTGATCCACCCCTTTCGCGGAAGGCATTGCAGGGGCAGTTGCGCTCTTTACTCCACGCGCGTCACGCTTTGCGGCTTGAAGCCCAGGTCGGCCGACTTGCCCTTGCGGCCGCGCGTGCCACGGGCATTGTTGAGACTGCGGATCTCCAGCGTCTCGCTGCGCTCCTTGCCGCCGCGGCCCAGGCCATCGATGCGGATGCTGCGCGTGTAGGCGGCAGCGCCCGCCAGGGTGTCCTTGTCCTCCAGGTCGAGCAGCATCAGCCCGCGACCGCCCTTGGCCATGTGCTTGAGGCTGGCGATCTCGAAGGTGAGGATGCGGCCGCCCGTGGAGGCGCAGATCACATGCGTGGCCGGCAGCAGCAGGCCCGCGCCCTGCTCGCCTTCCTGCGGCTCGGCGCGTGCGCCCATGGGCACGCCGTAGGCCGTGGACGGGGCGCACAGCGTCTCGCCGTCGGCCAGCGTCACGAAGGCCTTGCCCGCCTTCTGGCGCGAGACCATGTCGCCCACCATGGCCACGAAGCCGTAGCCGCCCGACCCCGACAGCAGCAGCGCCGTTCCTTCGGCTCCCGCGAAGTAGTACAGGATCTGGGTGCCGGCCTCCAGCTCGATGAGCGTGGTCACGGGCTGGCCATCGCCGCGCCCGCCGGGCAGCTGCGACACCGGCACCGAATAGACCCGGCCATTGCTGCCGAAGGCCAGCAGCTGGTCCACCGTGCGGCACTCGAAGGTGCCGTGCAGGCTGTCGCCGGCCTTGAAGCTGAGCGTGCCCGCATCGACGCCATGGCCCTGGCGCGTGCGCACCCAGCCCTTGTCCGAGATGATGACCGTCACGGGCTCATCGACCACCTTGACTTCGGCGACCACCTTCTTTTCTTCCTGGATCAGCGTGCGGCGCGCATCGGCGAACTGCTTGGCGTCGGCCTCGATCTCCTTGCAGATCAGGCGGCGCATGACGCTCTCGCTGCCCAGGATGTCTTCGAGCTTGCCCTGCTCGACGCGCAGTTCCTTGAGTTCCTGCTCGATCTTGATGGCCTCCAGCCGCGCCAGCTGGCGCAGGCGGATTTCCAGAATGTCGTCGGCCTGGCGCTCGGACAGCGCAAAGGCATCGATCAGCGCCTGCCTGGGCTCGTCGCTGGCCCGGATGATGGCGATGACCTTGTCGATGTTCAGCAGCACGGCCTGACGGCCTTCGAGGATGTGGATGCGGTCCAGCACCTTGGCCAGCCGGTGCTGGCTGCGCCGCGTGACCGTGGTCTGGCGGAAGGCGATCCATTCCTCGAGCATCAGGCGCAGGCTTTTCTGCACCGGCCGGCCATCCAGGCCGATCATGGTCAGGTTGATGGAGCTGGACGACTCCAGGCTGGTGTGCGCCAGCAGCGCCGTGACCAGCTCCTGCTGCGGCACCTTGCCGGTCTTGGGCTCGAAGACCAGGCGCACGGGCGCATCCTTGCTGGACTCGTCGCGCACGCCGTCGAGCACGGCCAGCATGCTGGCCTTGAGCTGGGTCTGTTCCTGGCTCAGCGCCTTCTTGCCGGTCTTGACCTTGGGATTGGTGATGTCCTCGATCTCTTCGAGCACCTTCTGCGCCGAGACGCCGGGCGGCAGCTCGGTCACCACCATCTGCCACTGGCCGCGCGCCAGCTCCTCGATCTTCCAGCGCGCGCGCAGCTTGAGGCTGCCGCGCCCCGTGCGGTAGGCATCCTGGATGTCGGAGGCGCTGCTGATGATCTGCCCGCCGCCCGGATAGTCGGGGCCGGGGATGATCTGGAACAGCTCCTCGTCGCTGAGCTGCGGCCGCTTGATCAGGGCCACGCAGGCGTCGGCCACCTCGCGCAGGTTGTGGCTGGGGATTTCCGTGGCCAGGCCCACGGCAATGCCGCTGGCGCCGTTGAGCAGGGCGAACGGCAGGCGCGCGGGCAGCTGCTGCGGCTCCTGCGTGCTGCCGTCGTAGTTGGGCACGAAGTCCACCGTGCCCATGTCGATCTCGTCGAGCAGCAGGCCCGTGATCTTGGACAGGCGCGCCTCGGTGTAGCGCATGGCCGCTGCGCCGTCGCCGTCGCGGCTGCCGAAATTGCCCTGGCCATCGACCAGCGGATAGCGCTGGTTGAAGTCCTGGGCCATGCGCACCAGCGCATCGTAGGCCGACTGGTCGCCGTGCGGGTGAAAGCGACCCAGCACATCGCCGACCACGCGCGCGCTTTTGACCGGCTTGGCCGCCGTGTTGTGGTTGGGGCCGCTGTAGCTCAGGCCCATGCGGTCCATGGCATACAGAATGCGCCGCTGCACGGGCTTGAGGCCGTCGGTGACATCGGGCAGTGCCCGGCCCTTGACGACCGACAGTGCGTATTCAAGGTAGGCGCGCTGTGCGTACTGGCCCAGGTCCAGGGCATCGCCGGCCGCCTGTTGGGCCAGATCCAGAGTGTTTTGATCGCTCATGAAGAAATTCGTGATCTCAATAAATGCAGTGAAGGCCGCTCATCGCGGCGATGGCAGCCCTGTGGACAAGGTCATCCGTATCCGGGGCGCTGTGCCAGGCTGTGCCGCCACCGCAGGCGCTGCCTGGCCCGCACGCTGGCGCCCGCCCTGCAGCTGCTCGTAGATACCGAGCACGGCCTTCACGTAATTGCGGGTTTCCTGATAGGGAGGAATGGCCTGCCCCGCACGCCGCACGGCACCCTCGCCCGCGTTGTAGGCGGCCAGCACCAGGTCCAGCCGCCCGGGGAACAGCCCCATCAGATGGTTGAGGTAGCGCGCGCCGGCCGGCACGTTGACGGCCGGGTCGGCCAGTTGCTGCTGCACGCTGCGCTGGCGGCTGGCCTCCACGCCGAAGCGCTGGGCCGTGGCGGGCATCAACTGCATCAGGCCGACTGCGCCCCTGGGCGAGATGGCCTGCGCGTCAAAGCCCGACTCGACGGCAATCACGGCCTTGAGCAGGTCGTAGTCCACCCCCGTGTGGTCCGCCGCCTTGCGCAGGTGGCCGCGCACGCTCTTGTAGCGCGGCGAGATGTCGAAGAAGCTTTGCATCCGCGTGCTCGCCTGCAGCCTGCGCCCGGCATCGCTGCCGCCGTCATCGTCGGCAGCGGCCTCGGCTTCCACCAGCGGGGGCTTGAGTCCCTGCTCGGTGCTGTCATACAGCGAGCCGCGGAAGTAGAGCTTGTAGCGCTCGTCCAGCGCCTGCGCGGCGAAGTGCGTGATGCCGCGCTCGTCCACGAAGGCCCAGAGATCGGCATGCGCGGGCTGCGCCACCCCCCACAGCGCCAGGGCCGCGCCCAGCGCTGCAAGCGCGCGCGCGGCAGCGGCGCGCGCAGGGTGCGGGCGGTGCGGAAGGTGCGGAAGGTGCTGTGGGGCAGCCGGGCGCAGGGGCATGGGGATCAGATATCCACTTCGATGGCGTCGCCGTGCAACTCCATCAGCTCGCGGCGCGCCGCAGCCTCGCCCTTGCCCATCAGCTTGGTGACGACCTGCTCGGCCGCCGCAAAGTCCAGATTCATGAACTGCACGGGCAGCAGGCGGCGCGTGTCGGGGTTGAGCGTGGTTTCCCACAGCTGCTCGGCATTCATCTCGCCCAGGCCCTTGAAGCGGCTGATCTGGCATTTCTCGCGCGGCACGCCATCCTTGGCGGACTTGTCGAGGATGGCGGTCAGCTCGCCCTCGTCCAGCGCGTACATCTTGGCTGCTGGCTTCTTGCCGCGCGCAGGCACATCGACGCGGAACAGCGGCGGCAGCGCCACATGGATGTGGCCGGCCTCGATGAGCTTGGGGAAGTGGCGGAAGAACAGCGTGAGCAGCAGCACCTGGATGTGCGAGCCGTCCACGTCGGCATCCGAAAGAATGCAGATCTTGCCGTAGCGCAGGCCGGACAGGTCGGGCGTGTCATGGGGGCCATGCGGGTCCACGCCGATGGCCACCGAGATGTCGTGGATCTCGTTGTTGGCGAACAGGCGGTCACGGTCGACTTCCCAGGTGTTGAGCACCTTGCCGCGCAGGGGCAGCACGGCCTGGGTTTCCTTGTCGCGTCCCATCTTGGCGCTGCCGCCGGCCGAGTCGCCCTCGACCAGGAAGACCTCGTTCAGGCTCAAGTCGCGGCTTTCGCAATCGGTGAGCTTGCCGGGCAGCACGGCCACGCCCGAGCCCTTGCGCTTTTCGACCTTCTGGCCCGCCTTCTGGCGGGTCTGGGCGGCCTTGATGGCGATCTCGGCCAGCTTGCGGCCCCATTCCACATGCTCGTTGAGCCACAGCTCCAGCGCAGGGCGAACGTAGCCGCTGACCAGGCGCACGGCATCGCGCGAGTTCAGGCGCTCCTTGATCTGGCCCTGGAACTGCGGGTCCAGCACCTTGGCATTGAGCACGTAGCTGGCGCGCGCGAAGACGTCGTCAGGCATGAGCTTGACGCCCTTGGGCAGCAGCGAATGCATCTCGATGAAGGCCTTGACCGCCTGGAACAGGCCGTCGCGCAGGCCGCTGTCGTGCGTGCCGCCGGCCGTGGTGGGGATCAGGTTGACATAGCTTTCGCGCAGCGGCGCGCCATCCTCGGTGAAGGCCACACACCAGGCGGCGCCCTCGCCTTCGGCAAAGCTGTCGTGGTTGCGGTCGGCAAAGCCCTCGCCTTCGAACAGGGGGATGACGGCCTCGCCATGCAGGCTTTGCTGCAGATAGTCGCGCAGGCCGCCCTTGAACTGCCAGGTCTGAGTGTCGCGCGTCTTCTCGTTGACCAGGGTCACCGACACGCCGGGCATGAGCACGGCCTTGCTGCGCAGCAGATGCATCAGCTCGCCCATGGGCAGCTGGGAGGATTCGAAGTAGCGGGCATCGGGCCACACGCGCACGGTCGTGCCCTGCTTGCGCTCGCCCGCGGCCAGCGGCCGCGATTGCAGGGGCTCGACCACGTCGCCGCCCGAGAAGGCGATGGTGGCCACCTTGCCCTCGCGGTGGATGCAGGCCTCAAGGCGCGTGGCCAGCGCATTCGTGACCGAGACGCCCACGCCATGCAGGCCGCCCGAGAAGCTGTAGGCGCCGCCCTTGCCCTTGTCGAACTTGCCGCCCGCATGCAGGCGGGTGAAGACCAGCTCCACCACGGGCGCCTTTTCCTCGGGGTGCATGCCGAAGGGGATGCCCCGGCCGTCGTCCTCGACGCTGTAGGAGCCGTCGGAATGCAGGGTGAAGCGGATTTTCTTGCCGAAGCCGGCCAGCGCCTCGTCGGCCGCGTTGTCGATCACCTCCTGCAGCACATGCAGGGGGTTGTCGGTGCGCGTGTACATGCCGGGACGCTGCTTGACGGGCTCCAGGCCCTTGAGCACGCGTATCGAGCCTTCGGAGTATTCGCTGGCGGAAGTGGGAGATGGTTTGACTGCCATGGGGGCGGATTGTAGTGCGCGGCCCGGCTCAGTGCTGGATACATTCACAGTCATTGACATTGACTATCCCGAAAAGGCCAGTGCCGCCAAGGGCTACGAAGTGCCGCGCTGGCGCATGGGCGACCCACGCGTCGCAGCGCAAAACCCGGAGTTTCGCTAAAGTTTGCCGCATGCACAAAAACAACCAACCCATGTCCATGGTGCAGATACTGCTGTGCGGGGGCGCAGTCGTGACGCTGTCCATGGGAATCCGGCACGGCTTCGGCCTGTGGCTGCAGCCCATCACCCAGGAGATGGGCTGGACGCGCGAGTCCTTCGCGCTGGCCATTGCCATCCAGAACCTATCCTGGGGCGTGCTCGGCATCTTCGGCGGCATGCTGGCCGACCGCTTCGGCGCCTTCCGCGTGCTCCTGGTGGGCGCGCTGCTGTATGCGCTGGGCCTGGCCGGCATGGCCATGGCGCCCACGACAACCTGGTTCGCCCTGACGGCCGGCGTGGTGATAGGTGCAGCCCAGGCCGGCACCACCTATGCCGTGATCTACGGCGTGCTGGGCCGCCAGATTCCCGTGGCGCGGCGCAGCTGGGCCATGGGCGTGACGGCGGCGGCGGGCTCCTTCGGCCAGTTCTTCATGGTGCCCGTGGAAGGCAGCCTGATCTCGAACTTCGGCTGGTCCAACGCCCTGCTGCTGCTGTCGCTGTGCGCCCTGATGATCATTCCGCTGGCCTTCGGCCTGCGCGAGCCGGGCTTCACGGCCGGCAATACCCGACCCGTGCGCGACCAGAGCGCGGGCCAGGCCGTCGCCGAAGCGCTGCGCACGCCCAGCTTCGTGCTGCTGACGGCCGGCTACTTCGTCTGCGGCTTCCAGGTGATGTTCATCGGCGTGCACATGCCCAGCTACCTCAAGGACTACGGCCTGGCACCGCAGGTGGCCAGCATCTCGCTGGCGCTGGTGGGGCTGTTCAACATCGTTGGCACCTACGTGGCCGGCAACCTGGGCCAGCGCCTGCCCAAGCGCTACCTGCTGTCCACCATCTACTTCACGCGCTCGGTGGTGATCGTGCTCTTCCTGCTCGCGCCGCTGACGCCCTGGTCGGTCTACATCTTCTCGGCCGCCATGGGACTGCTGTGGCTGTCCACCGTGCCGCTGACCAATGCCACCGTGGCCCAGATCTTCGGCGTGCAGCATCTGTCCATGTTGAGCGGCATGGTGTTCTTCAGCCACCAGGTCGGCAGCTTTCTGGGTGTCTGGCTGGGCGGCTATCTGTATGACCACACCGGCAGCTACCAGGTGGTCTGGTACCTGGCCATCGGCCTGGGCGTGGCCGCCGGCCTGCTGAACCTGCCGATACGCGAAGCCCCGGTGGCAAGGCCGCGCGCGGCGCAGGCGGCGGCCTGACATGACGACAGCCACCACGCCCCGCCCACAGCTGCTGCGCAGGCTGGCGCTGTGGGCCGCCGTGCTGCTGGTGCTAGGCCTGGTCTTCATGCTCTATCTGCAGCCCGAGTTCATGCTGGGCATGGCCGACCAGCTCTGGGCCTGCTTCTGAAATTGAAGCGCGGCAAAGGCCTGGCGGCACAATGGCGGCCGCTTTCAATTCATTTCCGAAATTTCACATGCACGCAGCCACGCCGCCTTCGCCCTGGATCCAACGCTGGTCGCATCTTCTGGCACCCGAGGCCACCGTGCTCGACGTGGCCTGCGGCCCTGGCCGCCACATGCGCTGGTTCCATGCACGCGGCCATGCAGTGACGGGCGTGGACCGCGACGCCCAGGCCCTGGCCGGCCTGCAGGGCGTGGGCGAGCTGCTGTGCGCCGACATTGAAAACGGCCCCTGGCCCCTGCCCGGCAGGCAGTTCGGCGCCGTGGTCGTGACCCACTATCTGTGGCGCCCGCTGTGGCCGTCGCTGCTGGACAGCGTGGCCCCCGGCGGCGTGCTGCTGTACGAAACCTTTGCCCAGGGCAACGAGGCCTTCGGCAAGCCTTCCCGGCCCGATTTCCTGCTGGCGCCCGGCGAGCTGCTGCAGGCCTGCGCGGGCTGGCACATCGTGGCCTACGAGCACGGCCAGCTGGGCGAGCCCGATCGCGTGGTCCAGCGCATTGCGGCACTGCGCCCCGATGCAACAGGCCGGGAACCCGTGGCCATGCTGGCGCATCAGAAGGCGTCAGGCTCTGCAATCGCCTGAATCCCTACAGGCGACCGCCTTGGGCCTGCCTCCGACACTCGTTAGAATGATCCTTTCCCGTTTTTTCTTGCGGACATGACATCCTCCTCCGTCGCTCTCACTGGCAGCATCGTTGCCCTCATCACGCCCATGCACGAGGACGGTAGTGTTGACTACCCGGCGCTGCGAAAACTCATCGACTGGCATGTGGCCGAGGGCACGGACTGCATCGGCGTGGTGGGAACGACAGGCGAATCCCCCACCGTCAACGTGGAGGAACACTGCGAAATCATCCGCGTGTCCGTCGAGCAGGCTGCGGGCCGCGTTCCCGTGATGGCAGGCTGCGGCGCCAACAGCACGCACGAGGCCATCGAGCTGGCCCGCTACGCCAAGAAGGTCGGTGCCGACAGCCAGCTGCAGGTCGTGCCCTACTACAACAAGCCCACGCAGGAAGGCCAGTACCAGCATTTCAAGGCCATTGCCGAAGCGGTGGGCGACCTGCCTGTGGTGCTCTACAACGTGCCCGGCCGCTCGGTGGCCGACATGCAGCACGACACCGTGCTGCGCCTGGCACAGATTCCCGCCATCATCGGCATCAAGGAAGCCACGGGCAACATCGAACGCGCCCAGTGGCTGATCCGTGAAGTGCCCGAAGGCTTCGGCGTGTACTCCGGCGATGATCCCACCGCTGTGGCACTGATGCTGTGCGGCGGCCACGGCAACATCAGCGTCACGGCCAACGTGGCGCCGCGCCTGATGAGCGATCTGTGCAAGGCGGCCCTGGCCGGCGACGTGCGCACCGCCATGGACATCCAGATGCGCCTGATGCCTGTGCACAAGAACCTCTTCGTCGAGGCCAACCCCATTCCCGTCAAGTGGGCCGCAGCCCGCCTGGGCCTTTGCGGCCCGGCCATGCGCCTGCCGATGACACCCCTGAGCAAGAATCTGGAAGCCACCGTGGAAGCCGCCCTGAGCTCCGCTGGCCTGCTGTGAGGCGCCCCGCCCCACCGACCGAACGCACCAAGGATATTCGCGTGAAACAGCCCATTGCACGTCTGAGCCTGCTGAGCCTGGCCATCGGCCTGACAGCCTGCACGACCACGTTCCAAGAGAGCAAGATCGACTACAAGAGCGCCGGCAAGCAGCAGGCGCCCACCCTGGAAGTCCCGCCAGACCTGACACAGCTGTCCACGGACTCCCGCTACGCCGTGCCCGGCGGCGTGGTCTCCGCCGCCGCCATGGAAGCCAACTCCAAGGCGCAAAAGCCGGCAGAGGGCCGAACGGCCACCGCCGCCCTGGGCGATGTGCGCATCGAGCGCAATGGCGAGCAGCGCTGGCTGGTGATCAAGCGTCCGGCCGACCAGCTGTGGGAGCCCGTGCGCGACTTCTGGCTGGAAAACGGCTTCATCTTCACTACTGAAGACCGCCAGCTCGGCATCATCGAAACGGATTGGGCCGAGAACCGCGCCAAGATCCCGCAGGACGTGATCCGCAAGACGCTGGGCAAGGTCTTCGACGGCCTGTACTCCACCAGCGAGCGCGACAGGTTCCGCACCCGCCTGGAGCGCTCGGCCGACGGCTCCACCGAGGTCTACATCACGCACCGCGGCATGCAGGAGGTGTACACCAGCGCCCAGAAGGACCAGACCATCTGGCAGCCGCGCCCCTCCGATCCGGAACTGGAAACCGAATTCCTGCGCCGCCTGATGGTCAAGCTCGGCGTGAGCCAGGAGCAGGCCGACGCCGTGGCCAAGGCCAACACCACCACGGCAGCCGCCACCGGCAGCGTGCGCATGGAATCCGCCAACGGACAGCCCGTGCTGCAGATCGACGAAGGCTTTGACCGCGCCTGGCGCCGTGTCGGCGTGGCCCTGGACCGCACGGGCTTCACCGTGGAAGACCGCGACCGCAGCCGCGGCATCTACTTCGTGCGCTATGTGGCGCCCGATGCCAAGGTCGAGCCCAAGGGATTCTTCAGCAAGCTGTTCAGCCGCTCGCCCGACGCGGCCGCGCCGGTCAAGTACCAGATCCAGGTGCGCAGCGAGGGCGACAAGTCCACGGTCACCGTGCTCAACACCCAGGGCCAGCCAGAGACCTCGGCCAATGCCCAGCGCATCGTGCGCGTCATCACCGACGACATGAAGTAGGCGATCCTCACGTCGGGATTAAGGCGGCAGCCCTCGCCTGCAGCCACCGCGCATTCACTTGCCGGTGGCTTTTTTGCATCCGGGCCGTCGTGCATAAACCATGGATTTGCATGACCGGGCCCCGGTGGACGAAAAAAAACCGCAGCCCGAAGGATGCGGTTTTTTCGCAGCACAAGCCTAAGCCTGTGCCATCGGCGAAGGCCGGATTACTGCTTGGTGGCTTCCTTGGCGGCAGCGTCGGCAGCCGCCTTGGCGGCGTCTGCAGCAGCGCCTTCAGGAGCAACCGCTGTAGGTGCAGCTGCGTCAGCGGCGGGCGCTGCGGGAGCAGCTGCGTCGGCGGCGGGAGCAGCAGGAGCGGCTTCTGCGGGAGCGGGAGCTGCCGGTGCGGGAGCTTCAACGGCGGGTGCGGGAGCGGGGGCCGGAGCCTCTTCCTTCTTGCCGCAAGCGGCCAGAGCTGCAGCAGCGATCACGGTAGCCAGGATCAGAGAGTTCTTCATCACAGTTTCCTAGAGAGTAGGTAAGAAGACAGTACACAGGAGGGGCCCCGCCACTTGCGCCACCGGATGCGGGCAACCGGTACGCGGCGGCCAGGCCACGTCAAACACATTCATTCGACTTGGAACGAATTATAGGGAGATTTTTTCGAGGCTGACTGAAACTGACAACCTCTGAACAATTCCGCACAAATCCTCTTGCCAAGTCCGAATGGGGCAGCAAGAAGCTACCTTGGCGTCCACTGTGTAACAAAACCAGGTTGCTGTCAATTTACTGACGAACCCAAGACAATTCTTTACAAATCTATCGGAGTCCGCCTTGAATCAACAGAACGCTGTCAACGGTGAATGCCCGAACTTAGCATGACTGAGTCACAGCGTCTACCCGGATCAGGACAGCGGCCCGCCTCGCACCCAGCCGGCGTCAAACCAGGAGGACAGCAGCTCCAGCGCGTCATCGCTGGCCTTGGCCAGATCGGCGCGTGACAGGGCCCGCGTATCGGCCAGCTTGCGCATCAGGGTGGCATCGCGGCCACCGGCCAGATAGCTTTCTCCGTTGATGAAGATGTGCCTGGCGTCATACATCATGCGGGTGCGGCGGTCCAGGACCACGCTCTCGAACATGCCGTTTTCCTCGCCATGCTCGAACCACACATTGGCCTTGGGCTCGGTCATGTACTCGCCCAGAGCGCGCTCCAGCGCCAGCGGCTCGGCCAGCGCGCGTTCCAGCGACTTGCGGGCGAAATCGTGCAGGCTGGCGGGAATCTCGCCCGGGGCTTCAACGGCCGGCTGGTCGGGATCGCGGTAGACGACCGGCACTTCGGGCTCATCGGGCTCGTCGGACATGCGCAGCAGCAGCTCGCGGGCCAGCTCGTCGCGCGCGGGCGAGCGAAAGCCGATGGAGTACGTCATGCACTCGCCTTCGGCGATGCCGTCATGGGCCCACTTCGGGGGCAGGTAGAGCATGTCGCCGGGCTCGAGCACGAATTCCTCTTCCGGCTCGAAATGCGAGAGCACCTTCAGCGGCACATCGGGCTGCAGCGACAGGTCCTTCTGGCGGCCGATGCGCCAGCGCCGGCGGCCATGGGCCTGCAGCAGGAAGACGTCGTAGCTGTCGAAATGCGGGCCGACGCCGCCCTGGTCGGTGGCAAAGCTGATCATCAGGTCGTCCAGCCGCGCCTCGGGCACGAAGCGGAACTGCTGCATCAACTGGTGCACGCCGTCGTCGTGCAGGTCCACGCCCTGCACAAGCACGGTCCAGCCGGGCTTTTGCAGCGAAGGCAGGCTGCGGCGCGACAGCGGGCCTTGGCTGAGCTTCCAGCTGCCGCCGTCGTGCTGCTGGATCAGGCGCGATTCCACCCCGTCCTCGCCTGCCATGGCCAGCAGCCTGGCGCGCGGAATCAGGGGCTTGAAGCCCGGGATCGCCTGGCGCACCAGCAAGGGCTTCTTGTGCCAGTGGCGGCGCATGAATTGGGAAGCGGTAAGCCCGCCCAGCAGGGCAAGCGGGGTGTTGGTGTCCATGGAATGGTCCGAAATGAGCAGAAAGACAGGGCGGCATTGTCCTATGCGGCCATTGCCCTGTCCTGGCGCCAGCGCAAGCCGGCCCGAAATGGCCGGACGACGCTCAGCCCGCAGCCTTGCGCATGGCCCTGAAATCCGAGGGCGCCAGGCCCGTATAGGCCTTGAAGGCCCGGCTGAAATGCGCGCTGCTGCCAAAACCGCAGTCCATGGCGACTTCGGTGATGGTACGCTGCGCGTGCTCGGGCAGCAGCAGCTCGCGCATGCACAGCTCCAGCCGGCTGTGCTGTATGAAGGCGCCCAGGCTGGTCTGGCTGTCCGCAAAGGCGTTGTGCAAATGGCGCTTGCTGCAGTTGAGCGCGGCGGCCACGGACTCCACCGACAGGCCCGGATCGCGCAGATGGGCCACCACATGGGCGCGTATGCGGTCCTGCAGCGCCAGTTGCTGGGTGCCTGCCGTGCCCTGCCCGGCCAGCTCCTGCAGCGAAAGGTGGACCATGTCCACCAGCAGCTCGCCCGCGCGGCGCGCCAGATGCGGGGCCATGCCGGGCAGCTCCTGGTAGGTGCTGCGCATGGTCTCCAGCGCGATGCGGGCGATGCCCGAGCTGCCGCCCACGTTGCGCCCCATCAGTCCTTCCAGCCGGACGCCCCGGTCCACGATGGCCTGGCGCGGCAGCATCACGATGAGGTGCTCCGACCATTCGGGATTGGCCACCTCGTACTCCTGCGCCGTGTCATAGATGACCCAGCTGCCCTTGCGCACGCTGGCCTCGCGGTTGTGCTGGCGCACGCTGGCCACGCCCTCCCAGGGCGCGACGATCTTCAGATAGGGCGACTCATGGGCACGCAGGCCCTGCATGCTGCGCATGACGCGGTGGCGGCCCGCCTCCAGCCGGGTCAGGACCACATCGCCGGCATTGGCCACGCGCACATGGCCCTCGAACAGGCGTTCGCCATAGACATCGGTATCCAGGCCTGCAAACAGGCTCGACATCCAGGCATGCCAGGCCGACGCCGTCTCGCCGGGCGGCAGTCCGTCGGTGCTCAACACCATGGCATCGGTCATGTGCGGTCTCTCCTGATCGCCGCACGGGTGAAGGATCTGTGTGCGGCCATGGACGTGATTATGGGAAAGTGCAGGCCCGTCGCGCCCCATGGCTTTCCCCGCGGACAGCCAGGACAAGGGTAAACCCCGGAGCCCGTGCACGATCCGTCATGCGCTTTGTGCGCCCAGCGGGCTGCCTGCGCCATCGCCTGCTTCTACGATGACCGGCACGCCCGGCTGCGCCAACGCCCAGGCCACAACCGCATACCAAGGAGACAGTCATGATCGAACAAACCATGCTCATCGCAGGCCAGGCCGTCCAGGCCGGCAACGGCGCCACCTTCGAGCGCCGCAATCCGCTGGACGGATCGGTGGCCACGCGCGCACCGGCCGCGACGCCGCAGGATGCCGTGCGCGCGGTCGAAGCCGCGCAACAGGCCTTCCCCGCCTGGGCCGCGCTGGGCCCGACCGAGCGCCGCCAGATGCTGATGAAGGCATCGCAGGCGCTGGAGGCCAAAACCGAGGCCTTTGCCGCCGCCATGGCCGCCGAGACGGGCGCCTCGGGCATCTGGGCCGGCTTCAACGTGCACCTGGCCGCCAACATGTTCCTGGAGGCCGCATCGCTGACCACCCAGATCAATGGCCAGATCATTCCCTCGGACGTGCCCGGCAGCCTGGCCATGGCCGTGCGCCAGCCCGCTGGCGTGGTGCTGGGCATTGCGCCCTGGAATGCGCCCGTCATCCTGGCCGTGCGCGCCATCGCCACGCCGCTGGCCTGCGGCAACACCGTGGTGCTCAAGGGCTCGGAGCTGTGCCCCGCCACGCACGGCCTGATCATCGAGGCCCTGCAGGAAGGCGGCCTGCCGCCCGGCGTGGTCAACTTCGTGACCAATGCGCCCGAAGATGCCGGCGCCGTGGTCGAGGCCATGGTGGCCCACCCGGCCGTGCGCCGCGTGAACTTCACGGGCTCCACGCGCGTGGGCCGCATCATCGGCCAGACCTGCGCCAAGTACCTCAAGCCCGCCATTCTGGAGCTGGGCGGCAAGGCGCCCTTCGTGGTGCTGGACGATGCAGACATCGACGCCGCCGTGGCCGGCTGCACCTTCGGTGCCTTTGCCAACTCGGGCCAGATCTGCATGTCCACCGAACGCATCATCGTGGACGAGGCCGTGGCCGGGGATTTCCTGGACAAGCTGGTGGCCCGTGCCACCTCGCTGCCGCTGGGCGATCCGCGCAAGGGTCCCGTGGTGCTGGGCTCGGTGGTGGACATGGCCACCGTGGAGCGCGCCAACCGCCTGATCGACGACGCGCTGGCCAAGGGCGCAAAACTGCTGTGCGGCGGCAAGGCCACCAACACGCTCATGGCAGCCACGCTGATCGACGGCGTCACGCCCGAGATGGACATCTTCCGCGAGGAAACCTTCGCCCCCGTCAAGGCCATCGTGCGCGTACGCGGCGAGGAGCAGGCCATCGCCATGGCCAACGACAACGAATTCGGCCTGTCCTCGTCCGTCTACACCCGCGACACTGCACGCGGCTGGCGCGTGGCCGCGCGCATCGAGGCCGGCATCTGCCACGTCAACGGCCCCACCGTGCATGACGAGGCACAGATGCCCTTTGGCGGCGTGAAAAACTCGGGCTACGGCCACTTCGGCGGCCAGGCAGGCATCGACGCCTTCACCGAGACGCGCTGGATCACCATGCAGACCGCGCCCCGCCACTACCCGTTCTGATCGGCAGGACTCGCCGCCCGGCCTGCGCAGCGGCCGGGCCGCCGTGGGAAAATCGCGCCAACGCGGCCGCCGGCACGCCTTCGTCAAACACGGGCGCGCGCGGCGGTCTTTCTTTTTCCCCACTGCGGCATGGGCCGCACAAGCTGCACACCATGGAAATCACAGAACAATGCGTGGTCGCTCTGACCTGGACCCTCAAGGACACCCTGGGCGAGGAACTGGACGTGCTCGATGAGCCCGTGGAGTTCCTGGTCGGCGGCGACGATCTGCTCAAGCGCATCGAGGAGGCCCTGCAGGGCCACGGCCAGGGCAAGGTCCTGGACCTGCACCTGGAGCCCGAGGAAGCCTTCGGCGACTACAACGAAAGCCTGATCTTCCTGGAGCCGCGCGCCCTGTTCCCGGCCGAGCTGGAGGAAGGCATGAGCTTCGAGGCCAGCGCCCTGCCCAAGGGCTGCAGCGCCGTGCAGCCCGACCTGCTCTACACCGTCACGGAAATCTATCCCGAGCATGTGGTGCTGGACGGCAACCATCCGCTGGCCGGCATCGCGCTGCGCCTGCACCTGAAGGTCGAAGGCGTGCGCGAAGCCACCGAGGAGGAAATCGGCCGCGGCTCGGCCGGCACCGGCTTCTTCCGCATCCAGCCCATGGCACCGGGCAACGACACGCTGCACTGAAATTGCCGCGCTGAAATGGCAAAGGGCTCCCTTCGGGGAGCCCTTTTGCATGGAGCGAGCCTGGTACTCAGCGCAGAAGCTGGTTGTTGTCCACGCGCACGCTCTCGCCTACGCGCAGCTGCGGATTGCTCTGGTAGTCGAACACGCGCATGCTGCCGTCGTTCAACTGCACGGTGACACGGTAGACATCGCGCAGGTCGCCAGGGCCAGTGTTCTTCTCGATGGCATTGCCCGCCATGGCACCGCCCACCACGCCCGCAATGGTGGCGATGTCGCGCCCGCTGCCCTTGCCCACCTGACGGCCCAGCACCCCGCCGACCACGCCACCCACCACGGCCCCGGCACCTATGCCCGAGCCACCGATGCCGCTGGGCTGCTGGATCTGAACCAGTTGCACATTGGTCACGCGCCCCTGCTGCACATAGCCACCGCCGCCCGGGTAGGCCGTGCCGGGCTGGCCGCTGGCGGGATAGCCCCCGCTGGGGTAGCCCCCGGCGGGATATCCGCCAGCGGGATAGCCACCTGCAGGGTAGCCGCCACCCGGATATCCGCCCTGCTGTGGATAGCCCGCGCAGGCGCTGAGCATCAGCGCTGCAATGCAGCTGGTGCCGATGGCGCCCAAGCGATGAATGGAAGGGGGCATGGAAATCTCCTGTGTACTGTCCGTGGATCGATCAAGGGCAGCCGCCGACCCGGCCTGCGGCTGCATACCACTGCAACGCCCCAGGCTGCATGTGCGCCGACCGGACTGAACACTTGCTGACAAAAATCAGCCCGCCGGCCCGGCCTCAATTGCGTGCGCGAATGCTGAGCACGTTGCCGTTGTTGCCATCGACATAGAGCTTCACGGGACGGCCATCGCCGGTCTGGCCCTTGACCTGGTAGAGGCCGTCTTCCCACTCGATCTCGCGCAGGTCGCGGTAGCCCAGGCCTTCCATGCGCTCGAAGACTTCGCGGATGCTCAGGCCCGGCCCCTGGAAGGCGCCGCGCACGGAGGCCACCGTGGTGGCCACGGCTTCGCCGGCCTGCACGGTCACCGAAGGACCGCCCGTGGCGGCGGCCTGAGCCTGCACCTGGGCGACCAGCCCGGCAGTGGCGATCAGAACAATGCCCAGGCCCGTCAGGCCATGGCGTGCAGCGCGGGAAATCAGTTGTCGGATGGAAGGCATGAGGTTCTCCTTGGCATGTGAAGGTCGGCGATTGGGTCGGCGATGCATCTGAAAAGACCGCATCTGCCGGCTGCTGCGCCTTCGTTTCCGGTGGATTGCGACGGCGTGCAGCCATTGTTCGATGCAGGCCATGAACGCAAGCTGAAGCAGCCGTTCATCCGAGGTTCATCCACGCTGGGCTATAAAGTTTTCCATGCCCACTCCATCCTTCTCCATTCCTCGCAGGTCCTGGATGCTGCTGGCCGCACTGCTGCTGATGGCGGCGGCCCTGGCCTCCTGGACCACGCCCTCGGATGCCGGCGACAGCGACCATGAACTCGCTCGCCAGGCCCTGCAGCAAGGCCGCGTGCTGCCGCTGCGCACCGTGCTCGACCAGGTCGAGCGCGACTACCAGGGCCAGGTCATCAAGGTCGAGTTCGAGCATGACGACGGCCGCTTCATCTACGAGATCCGGCTGCTGCAATCGGGCGGCCGCGTGGCCAAGCTCAAGATCGATGCACGCGATGGCAAGGTGCTGAGCTTCAAGCGCAAGGACTAGACGCAGATGCGAATCCTCGTGGTGGAAGACGAGCCCACGCTCTGCGGGCAACTGGTACAGGCCTTGCAGCAGGCAGGCCATACGGTGGAGACGGCCGCGGACGGCGCAACGGCCCAGTACCTGGGCGAGGTCGAGGAGTTCGATGCCGCCGTGCTGGACCTGGGCCTGCCCGTGCGCGATGGCCTGACGGTGTTGCGCGCCTGGCGCGAACAAGGGCGGGTCATGCCGGTGATGATCCTCACGGCGCGCGGCGCCTGGCATGAGAAGGTGGCCGGCATGGATGCCGGCGCCGACGACTATCTGGCCAAGCCCTTCCACATGGAAGAGCTGATGGCCCGCCTGCGCGCCCTGCTGCGCCGGCTCAGCCCGCACGCCAGCGCCCAGTGGCAATGCGGCCCCATCGTGCTGGACTCGCGCCATGCCCGCGTGAGCGTCGCCGGCCAGCCGCTCACGCTCACCAGCCATGAATTCAAGGTGCTGGCCCTGCTGATGCAGCGCGTGGGCCAGGTGATATCGCGCACCGAGCTGTCCGAACACATCTACCCGCAGGACAGCGACCGCGACTCCAACACCATCGAGGTCTTCGTCGGCCGCCTGCGCAAGAAACTGCCGGCCGGCAGCATAGAAACCGTGCGCGGAATGGGCTACCGGCTGGTGGAAGGCGCGCCCGCTGCATGAACGCACCACAGGAAGGACAGGTATCCCGGCTCGGTGATTCGCTGCGCCTGCGCCTGCTGGCCGGCACGCTGGCCTGGGTGCTGGCGGCCGTGCTGCTGGCCGGCTGGGGGCTGCGCGGCCTGTTCCGCGACCACATCGCGCAGCAGTTGCAGGCGCAGCTGGTGCTGCAGCTCGACCAGCTCAGCGCAGCCGTCAACAGCCTGCCCGGAGGGCGCATCGAAGTCGGACTGGCCGTGGGCGACCCGCGCCTGGCGCAGCCGCTGTCGGGCCTGTACTGGCAGATCGACCAGGTGAGCGATGGTGCGGGTCCGCCCGAGAAGGCCGGCTTGCTGCGCTCTCGTTCGCTGTGGGACCAGACGCTGGACTGGCGCCAGTTCCGTGCCGATACCGGCAATCCCGGCGAACACCGGGAAGACACGGCGTTGAGCACGGGCATGCTGCCCGATGGTCAGGGCCACCCGCTCGTGGCCGTGGCACGCCCCCTGCAATTGCCCGAAGCCGAGGCGCCGCCGTTGCGCCTGATCGTTGCGGCCGACAGCGCCCTGCTGGCCGAGCCCATGCAGCGCTTCACCACCATGCTGATCGCCGCACTGGGCACGCTGGCGGCCGGGCTGGTGCTGGCCGTGGTGTTGCAGCTGCGCCTGGCGCTGCGGCCGCTGCAGTTGCTGCGCACAGGCCTGACCGACGTGCGCAAGGGCGCCACGCCGCGCCTTGAAGGCCGGTTTCCGCAGGAACTGCGCCCCCTGGTGCAGGAGTTCAACCATGTGCTGGATGTGAACGCCGACATGGTCCAGCGCGCGCGCACGCAGGCCGGCAATCTGGCCCATGCCGTGAACACGCCCCTGTCGATTCTTGGCAACGCCGCCGCGCAGGAAAGCGGAGCGCTGGCCGAACTGGTGCGCGAGCAGGTGGCCAGCGCCAGCCGCCAGGTGGACCACCATCTGGCCCGGGCCCGCGCCGCAGCGCGCCAGGCCACCGGCTTGCGCACGCCCTTGGAGCCTCCGCTGGCCTCGCTGGTGCGGACCATGGAGCGCCTGCATGCCGGACGCGGCATCCGCTTCACGCTGAAGGGGGATGCGCAGCTTTGGGACTTTCTGGGCGACGGCCAGGACCTGATGGAAATCCTGGGCAACCTGCTGGACAACGCCGGCAAATGGGCGGCCCAGGCCGTGAGCCTGGAAGTCCAGGGCCTGGAGCACGATCAGGCCGGCGGCCCCTTGCTGCTGACGGTGGACGATGACGGCCCTGGCATCGAAGACGCCGACCTCGACCGCATCTTCGAGCGCGGCGAGCGTCTGGACGAGCGCAGGCCCGGCGCAGGGCTGGGCCTGGATATCGTGCGTGACCTGGTGCAGACCTATGGCGGCAGCATTGCAGCCAGCCGCTCGCCGCTGGGCGGCCTGCGCATGCAGTTGCACCTGCCCGGAGCGCGACGAGAGGCATGAGCGCGGGAGGCCGCAGGGCAGCGGCTCACCCCCCTCTCAGCGCTCGCAGCACCTGCACCAGGGTGTCTGCCTGGGGAAACAGCCAGTCGGCCGCAGCGCCCAGCGCCACGGCGCCCACCAGCGCGCCCAGCACCGGCTTCCAGCTCAGGCGCAGCGCGGCCAGCAGCCAGCCTTCGCGCTCCACCACGTAGAGCGTGCGCGCCATCAGCAGCGCAAAGGCCACCTCCACCGCCACAGCCAGGAACAGGTCGGCCCCAAAGACCAGCCACAGCAGCGACCCTGCCCCCGTGACCGCGACCAGCAGCGCGGCAAACACCAGCAGCACCGGCACCAGGACGACAGCGCCTTCGTCCAGCCCATCGATGCCGGGCACGTCAAAGCCTTGCGACGCCGAGGAAGCGGCCTCGGACATGGCACCGCCGTCGTCCCAGCTGCCGCTGGAGCCACCGCCGCCATAAGAGCCGCCCTGCCCGCTCTCGAATCCGCCAGCCCCGGGCGTGCGGGCCGGTGAAGAACCGCTGCCGCCGGGCGCGGCATCGGGCACATCCGGCCCATCCCAGTCGCGGCGCAGCATGCACTCGGCCCACAGGCGTACCAGCAGCAGATACAGCAGATAGCCGCAGACCAGGGCCACGCCGTAGCGCAGCGCCATGCTGTGCACGCCCGCATGCAGCAAGGCCAGGCTCAGCAGCGACATGCCGGCCAGGCTGAGGCCGCCCGTCAACGCCGCATGCAGTCGCAGCCAGTGGCGCTGCTGCAGGCGGCGGCGCATGCGGTCTTCCTGCGTGAGCACCACGCGCGTCCACGACGCGGATGGGCGATGGCGAGTGCGCCGGGATGGCCTGGCCATGCGGACTCCTCCCTGAAGCGATGCCCTGGCAGCGCAGCTGCGGGCGATGTCTGGCGGAAAGCCTTATTGCTTGCCGGTGGAGCCGTAGCCGCCCGCACCGCGCTCGGAAGCCGACTCGAACTCCTCGACCACATTGAAGCTGGGCTGCACCACGGGCACGATGATCAGCTGGGCCAGGCGGTCCATGGGCTGCAGCGTGAAGGCCGTGGCCGAGCGGTTCCAGGCGCTGACCATGAGCTGGCCCTGGTAGTCGCTGTCGATCAGGCCGATCAGGTTGCCCAGCACGATGCCGTGCTTGTGGCCCATGCCCGAGCGCGGCAGGATCATGGCGGCGTAGCCGGGGTCCTTGAGGTACATGGCCATGCCCGTGGGCACCAGTTGCCATTGGCCGGGCTCCAGCGTCAGCGGCGCATCGATGCAGGCGCGCAGGTCCAGGCCCGCGCTTCCCGGCGTGGCGTAGGCGGGCATGTTCTCGCGCAGGCGCGCGTCAAGGATCTTGATATCAACGTTCATGGAAACAATCTGGGGAGCGCCTCACGGCAGGCTCTCTTGAAAAGCAAAGCGCGCATTGTGCCCCGCGCCGTCACCCGGACGACTTGAGCCCGCTGCGAAAGCCTTTGACGATGGCATTGATGATGGTGAGCAGCAGGATGAAGGGGCCGATGCCCGGAATCACCACGGCCAGGATCAGGCCGATCACGATACCCAGCAACTGGCCCGGACCTATCTTGAAGACCGTCTTCTTGACGGCCTTGGCGGCGGAGGAGGCCTGGGCTTGCTGTGCCCGGGCCGCCTGCCGGCCGCGATCGGCCCTGCCACCATTTCTATCGCCGTTCCTGTCGCCATGCCTGTCGCCTGCAGACGGCTGGCGTCCCGGCAAGGCGGGCACCGAAGCCTGCTGCGCGGCGATGCGCGCCTTCTCGGCCGCAGCCTGCACCTGCTCGCGCACGCGCTCGACCACGGACTGGGACTGCGCGCCCGGCGTGGCCACCGCATCGGTGAAATCGCTGCGTCCCTGCGCCATCCAGCCGTGGGCCGCAGAGCGGTACAGGGGGCTGGCGCGCAGCAGCTCATCCACATAGCGCACATAGTCGCCGTGGCGGGGGCCTTCGTAGGTGTTCTGTGACATGCGGGCCTTCGGTGGTGTCAACGGACGGGTGGCAGGCGCCGGGCGATCTCGGCCACCAGCTGGCGCGCCAGCAGGGACTTGGAGGCGTGCGGCAGCTCCTGGGTGCCGGACTCGTCGATCAGCAGCAGGGCATTGTCATCCCGCCCAAAGGTTGCGGGACCGATATTGCCCACCAGCAGCGGCACCTGCTTGCGCAGGCGCTTGGCGCTGGCGTGCTGCAGCAGGTCATGGCTTTCGGCGGCGAAGCCCACGCAGTACAGCCGTCCGCTGCGTGCGGGCTCGGACTGCGCGGCGGCCGCCAGGATGTCGGGGTTCTCGACGAAGGTCAGCGTGGGGGTCTGGCCCGAGCCGTCCTTCTTGATCTTCTGGTCTGACGCCGTGGCCGGGCGCCAGTCGGCCACGGCCGCCGTGGCGATGAACACGCCAGCCTGGGGCAGTTGCTGCTGCACGGCATCGAACATCTGCTGCGCCGACTGCACGTCGATGCGCTGCACGCCACGCGGCGTGCGCAGGTGCACGGGCCCGGCCACCAGGGTCACCTGGGCGCCCGCCTCGCGTGCGGCGCGCGCAATGGCAAAGCCCATCTTTCCGCTGGAATGGTTGGTAATGCCGCGCACGGGGTCGATGGCCTCGAAGGTCGGGCCCGCCGTGACCAGCACCTGGCGGCCCTGCAGCAGCTTGGGCGTGAAGAAGGCGGCCAGCTCCTCCATGATTTCCTCGGGCTCGAGCATGCGGCCGTCGCCCACCTCGCCACAGGCCTGGTCGCCCGTTCCCACGCCCAGCACCAGTGCGCCGTCGGCGGCCACCTGCGCCAGGTTGCGCTGCGTGGCCGGGTGTGCCCACATCTCGCGGTTCATGGCCGGAGCCAACAGCAGGGGCACGCGGTCCATGGGGCGCGCCAGGCACATCAGGCTCAGCAACTCGTCGGAGCGGCCCTGCACCAGGCGCGCGATGAAGTCGGCGCTGCAGGGCGCGATCAGCATCGCGTCGGCCTCGCGGCTGAGGTTGATGTGGGGCATGTTGTTGGGCTCGCGCGCGTCCCACTGCGAACCATAGACCGGACGGCCCGACAGCGCCTGCATGGTCACCGGCGTGATGAACTGCTCTGCCGCCTCGGTCATCACCACCTGCACGGTGACCCCGGCCTGCACCAGCAGGCGCACCAGCTGGGCAGATTTGTAACAAGCCACGCCTCCGGAGAGGCCGAGCACCAGATGTTTACCTGCGAACACTTCAGTCATGGCGCGCAATTTAGCAGAGCCGGAGCATCCGAGCAGCCCCGCGCGGCGCGGCGAATTCGGCGGCGCATCTATAATCCTGCTTTACCACCACCAATAAAAGACATGACCAAATTTGTCTTCGTCACAGGCGGTGTGGTGTCTTCCCTGGGCAAGGGAATCGCCTCAGCCTCCCTTGCTGCGATCCTCGAATCGCGCGGCCTCAAAGTCACTCTCATCAAGCTGGACCCGTACATCAACGTGGACCCGGGCACCATGTCGCCCTTCCAGCACGGTGAAGTGTTCGTGACCGACGATGGCGCAGAGACCGATCTGGACCTGGGCCACTACGAGCGTTTCATCGAAACGCGCATGAAGCAGTCCAACAACTTCACCACCGGCCGCATCTACCAGAGCGTTCTGGAGAAGGAGCGCCGCGGCGACTACCTGGGCAAGACCGTGCAGGTGATCCCTCACGTGACCAATGAAATCCAGGAGTACATCAAGCGCGGCGCCGGCATCGGCACGCCGGATGCCGTGGACGTGGCCATCTGTGAAGTCGGCGGCACGGTGGGCGATATCGAGTCCCTGCCCTTCCTCGAAGCCGTGCGCCAGCTGGCCCTCAAGCAGGGCCCCAACAACACGGCCTTCGTGCACCTGACCTACCTGCCCTGGATCGCCACGGCTGGCGAGCTCAAGACCAAGCCTACGCAGCACACCGTGCAGAAGCTGCGCGAGATCGGCATCCAGCCCGACGCCCTGCTGTGCCGCGCCCAGCACCGCGTGCCGGACGAGGAAAAGGAAAAGATCTCGCTGTTCACCAACGTTCCCGAATGGGGCGTGATCTCCATGTGGGACGTGGACACCATCTACAAGGTGCCCCGCATGCTGCACGAGCAGGGCCTGGACGGCCTGATCTGCGACAAGCTGCGCCTGAACACGCCGCCCACCAACCTCAAGCGCTGGGATGACCTGGTCCACGAGACCGAGCACCCGCAGGGCGAGGTCAAGATCGCCATGGTCGGCAAGTACGTCGAGCTGTCGGACGCCTACAAGTCCGTCAACGAGGCGCTCAAGCACGCCGGCATGCAAAGCCATGTGGCCGTGAAGATCACCCATGTGGACTCCGAGACCATCAGCGACGCCAATGCGCGCGACAAGCTCTCGCAGTACGACGCCATCCTCGTGCCCGGCGGCTTCGGCTCTCGCGGCGTGGAAGGCAAGATCTCCACGGCCCGCTACGCCCGCGAAAACAAGGTGCCCTACCTGGGCATCTGCCTGGGCATGCAGGTGGCCACCATCGAATACGCCCGCCATGTGGCCGGCCTCGAAGGCGCCAACTCCACCGAGTTCGACCCCAAGTCCGCCAACCCCGTGATCGCCCTGATCACCGAGTGGAAGGATGCCGACGGCACGGTCAAGACCCGCGACGAGAACTCCGACCTGGGCGGCACCATGCGCCTGGGCGCGCAGTCCTCCGACGTGCAGGCCGGCACGCTGGCCCACAGCATCTACGGTGACGTGGTCACCGAGCGCCACCGCCATCGCTACGAAGCCAACGTCCAGTATCTGGACCAGCTGCGCGAAGCGGGCCTGGTGATCTCGGCGCTGACCCAGCGTGAGCAGCTGACCGAGATCGTCGAACTTCCCAAGGAAGTTCACCCCTGGTACATCGGCGTGCAGTTCCACCCCGAGTTCAAGTCCACGCCGTGGAGCGGCCACCCGCTGTTCAATGCCTTCGTGAAGGCTGCGATCGAGCGCCAGAAGGCACCGCGCAAGTCCTGAGCCCCGCAACGCCGCCCACCATTTCCCAAGGAATCCCCACCATGAAACTCTGCGGCTTCGACGTCGGCCTCGACCGGCGCTTCTTTCTCATTGCAGGCCCCTGCGTCGTCGAGTCCGAACAGCTGCAGATGGACGTGGCGGGGCAGCTCAAGGAAATCACGGCGGCCCTGGGCATCCACTTCATCTTCAAGAGCAGCTACGACAAGGCCAACCGCAGCTCGGGCGCCAGCTTTCGCGGCCCGGGCATGGACAAGGGCCTGGAGATCCTCGCCAAGGTGAAGAAGGACCTGCAGGTCCCCATCCTGACCGACGTGCACACCGAGTCCGAAATCCCGGCCGTGTCCCAGGTCGTGGACGTGCTGCAGACGCCGGCCTTCCTGTGCCGCCAGACCGACTTCATCCGTGCCGTGGCCCAGTCGGGCCGGCCGGTGAACATCAAGAAGGGCCAGTTCCTGGCCCCGCATGACATGAAGAATGTCATCGACAAGGCCCGCGCCGCCGCCAAGGAGGCCGGCCTGCCCGAGGACAGCTTCATGGCCTGCGAGCGCGGCGCCAGCTTCGGCTACAACAATCTGGTCTCGGACATGCGCAGCCTGTCCATCATGCGCGAGACCGGTGCGCCCGTTGTCTTCGATGCCACGCACAGCGTGCAGCTGCCCGGCGGCAACGGCACCAGCAGCGGCGGCATGCGCGAGATGGTGCCCGTGCTCTCGCGTGCGGCCGTGGCCGTGGGCGTGGCCGGACTGTTCATGGAAACCCATCCCAATCCTCCCTGCGCCCTCAGCGACGGCCCCAACGCCGTGCCACTCAAGCACATGAAGGCCCTGCTCGAAACCCTGGTCGCGCTCGACGACGTGACCAAGAAGAACGGCTTCCTCGAAAACGATTTTGGAGTCTGACCCATGGCCAGCGGCTACATCATTGCGTCCGTCACCGTCACCAAGCCCGAGCAGTACGAGGAGTACCGCAAGTGGAGCACCGAGGCCATGCGCGCGCATGGTGCCGAAGTCTGCGTGCGCGGCGGCAAGGTCGAAGTGCTCGAAGGCGACTGGAATCCCGGCCGCACCGTGATCCTCAAGTTCCCCAGCTTCGAGGCCGCCAAGGCTTTCTACGACACGCCCGAGTACCTGCGTGCCCGCGAAGCCCGCGAAGGCGCGGCCATCATGCGCATGGTCTGCGTCGAGGGTGTCTGACCAGATCAATCAATCCATCACTTCCGGAGGAGGACACATTGAAAAAAGCCACAAAAATTATTTCATCGACGAGCATTGCCTTCATCCTGGCCGCTTGCGGCGGCGGCAGCGATGGTCCTCACGAGACAGTATCTGCGGAAAGCTGTTTTGACATCGCAACGTATTCCCCTGGGAGCGCGATCCAGCAAAAATACGAGGATACGAGGTCAAGCCCACCAGGAAGATCTCTCTCGATCAGCATTGCAAGCACCAATGCCACATTCAATGGAAAATCGGATCTTCTTGCATATGAGGAGATGAGAAGTCCTACCGAATATCTGCCAATGGGATTTGGTAGCTCACTCCAGACAAGCTACCTAAGCCCAATAACAGAAAAGGAGCTTACAACTCATGGAAAAGAATCAGAATTTACCGCAGCGCAATTAAAATCATTTGAAAAAGTAATCTACACCCCCGCGTGGACAGATAAAAAATTCAAGCTAAAGCAAGGCGAATCTCTGAAATATTCCATAGCCGGCAATAGCACAACATCCTCCATCAGTAGCTCCATCCCGGTGAGCAAGGACATCAGCACTGAAATAGAGGTGGTTTTTGAAGGAAAAAATGCAGTAGCCATTGGATCCAGATCGGTCACTGCCTGCAGATTCAATTACAGCACACACCGCGAATGGATCTATAAAGGAATACTCATCAAGATGGATGATGGCACTGGCAAGACCATCTTGACAACTGAAGAACTGACCCGGAACGGTCAGCCTTATTAATCGTATTCTCCAACTCTCTGACAAGAGGTAAAAATTGAGTGCAATCGTTGACATCGTAGGCCGCGAAGTGCTGGACAGCCGCGGCAACCCCACCGTCGAGTGCGACGTGCTGCTGGAATCGGGCGTGATGGGCCGCGCCGCCGTGCCTTCGGGCGCGTCCACCGGCTCGCGCGAAGCCATCGAGCTGCGTGACGGCGACAAGAGCCG
Source organism: Delftia sp. DT-2 (assembly GCF_028401915.1). Lineage (NCBI taxonomy): Bacteria > Pseudomonadati > Pseudomonadota > Betaproteobacteria > Burkholderiales > Comamonadaceae > Delftia > Delftia sp. DT-2. Next base: position 199,849 of record NZ_JAQOTI010000006.1, on the reverse strand, counting down.
CTACCTGGGCAAGGGCGTGCTCAAGGCCGTCGAGCACATCAACACCGAAATCTCCGAAGCCGTGCTGGGCCTGGACGCCTCCGAGCAAGCCTTCCTGGACAAAACCCTGATCGACCTGGACGGCACGGACAACAAGGGCCGCCTGGGCGCCAACGCCATGCTGGCCGTCTCCATGGCCGTGGCCCGCGCCGCCGCCGAAGAGGCCGGCCTGCCGCTGTACCGCTACCTGGGCGGCATGGGCGGCATGCAGCTGCCCGTGCCGATGATGAACGTCATCAACGGCGGCGCACACGCCAACAACAGCCTGGACCTGCAGGAATTCATGATCATCCCCGTGGGCGCGCCTTCGTTCCGCGAAGCCGTGCGCTGGGGTGCCGAAGTCTTCCACGCGCTCAAGAAGATCATCCACGACAAGGGCATGAGCACGGCCGTGGGCGACGAAGGCGGTTTTGCGCCTTCCGTGGAAAACCACGAAGCCGCCATCCAGCTGATCCTGCAGGCCATCGAAAACGCAGGCTACAAGGCCGGCGAACAGATCGCCCTGGGCCTGGACTGCGCCGCCAGCGAGTTCTACAAGGACGGCATGTACGTGCTGGCCGGTGAAGGCAACCTGACGCTGACCGCCACCCAGTGGACCGACATGCTGGCCGGCTGGTGCGACAAGTACCCCATCATCTCCATCGAGGACGGCATGGCCGAAGGCGACTGGGATGGCTGGAAGATCCTGACCGACCGTCTGGCCGCCAAGGTCCAGCTGGTGGGCGACGACCTGTTCGTCACCAACACCAAGATCCTGAAGGAAGGCATCGACAAGAAGATCGCCAACTCCATCCTGATCAAGATCAACCAGATCGGCACGCTGACCGAAACCTTCGCCGCCATCGAAATGGCCAAGCGCGCCGGCTACACGGCCGTGATCTCGCACCGCTCGGGTGAAACCGAGGATTCGACGATTGCCGACATCTCGGTGGGCACCAACGCAGGCCAGATCAAGACCGGCTCGCTGAGCCGTTCGGACCGCATCGCCAAGTACAACCAGCTGCTGCGCATCGAGGAAGACCTGGGTGACATCGCCCACTACCCCGGCCGCGAGGCTTTCTACAACCTGCGCTGAAAAGCGTTAGGCTTGCAAGCCATCCGGCCTGCAAGCCTTTTTCCTTTCCGCAACATCTGCTGCCATGGTCAACCGCGTCGTCCCCCTTGTCCTGCTCGCCCTGCTCGCCGCCGTGCACGCGCAGCTGTGGCTGGGCCATGGCAGCGTGGCCTACGTCAAGGAACTGCAGCAGCAGATCCACGACCAGAACGTGGCCAACGCGCTGGAAAAAGCCGAGAATGACCGCCTGGCCTCCGAGGTCAACGACCTCAAGGACGGCCTGGCCATGGTCGAGGAAAAGGCCCGCAGCGAGCTGGGCATGGTCAAGCCCAACGAGATCTTCGTGCAGATCGTGCGGCGCTGAGGATTGGGATTTCCTGCACCAAGGCCGGCTTCATGCCGGCCTTGTGCTTTTGCAACAAGGCGCCTGCGCCCCTTGCCCGGGCCTGCGCGCAAGCCGAGACAGGTACTTGGACACAGACCGCTTGCCCCCGCCCCCGGTGATTCTTCTGGGATCGCCACCCGCGCTAGCGCTTTCCATGGCCCATGCACTGCGCCAGGCCTGGCGGCACCACGGAGCATCTCCTGCCGACTGGCAATGCCTGGCGGCCGAGCCGGGGCAGTCTCTGCCGGAACATGGGGCCGTCTACCTGCTGGGACTGGATTGGAGAGCCTCCGTCACCGAGCACGAAGGGGTGAGCGATGGCCCTGCCGCACAGCTCCAGCATTGGCGCGACCAATTGCAAAGCCAGTCACGCGACTACGTGGTGCTCTACGGCAATACCGCCCGGCAATGGCAACAGCTGGCCGAGTCGCTCAGGCTCAAGGCTCCGCAAATGGACTGGTCCTGGCTACCCGCAAGCCCCGCGCAACGCGGCGCCCGCCTTCGCCCCTACGGCTGCGAGCAATGCAGCGACCCGGACTGCGAGCGGCGATTGTTCGACGCGCTGCGCAGCGGGCGAGACTGAAGCCGGGCGTATTTACTGGACGTTCGTCGAGGTCGGCGGCTGCTTGCCGGCCTCGGTGAACAGCTGAGCTGCGTCGATGGGATCGAATTCGTACTGCTTGCCGCAGAAGTCACAGCCCACCTCGATGCTGCCGCGCTCCTCCAGGATGCTCTCCACCTCTTCGGAGCCCAGCGACACCAGCATGGACGCCACACGGTCACGGCTGCAGGTGCACGCAAAGCGCGGATGCTCCTCGTCCTGCTGGGGCACGAAGCGCATCAGCTTCTCTTCCCAGAACAGGCGGCGCAGTATGGTCTCCACATCCAGCGTGAGCAGCTCGTCGCGCGTGAGGCTGGAGGCCAGCGTGGCGATACGGTTATAGTCCTCGTTCAGCCCGATGGCATCCTGGCCCGACTGCTCGCTTTCGGTGGCAGCGGCCAGGTTGGCCTCACCCTTGACCGGCATGCGCTGGATCAGCAGGCCGGCGGCCACCTGGTCGTCGGCCGCCAGCACCAGCACGGTGTCCAGCTGTTCCGACTGCAGCATGTAGTGCTGCAGCGCGTCGGACACCTTGGTAAAGCGCCGGCCCTGCGCATCCTGCAGCGGCACCACGCCCTGGTAGGGCTGCTGGCCCGGCTGGCGCCCCTTGGGGTCCAGCGTGATGGCGCAGCGGCCGCCGCCGTGCACATTGAGCAGTTGTTCCAGCGTGGCGCCTTCGGGAGGGTCGCCGATCAGGGTGGCGGTGGCGCGCAGGCCGAAATCGGACTGCACCTCGGCCACAGCCAGCTTGACCGGGCCATCGCCCATGACCTGGAAGACCAGGGCGCCGTTGAACTTGATATTGGACTGCATGAGCACGCCCGCAGCCGCCATTTCTCCCAGCAGTTCGCTCACGGCAGCGGGGTAGGCGCCGGTCTCGCCGTTGCCCGCGCGGCGCTGCAGGATTTCCTGCCAGGCATCGGTGAGGCGAACGATGGAGCCGCGCACGGGCAGGCCTTCGAAGATGAATTTATGCAGTTCAGACACGCTGATGGATTCCGTAAAAAAGTGCCGGGCCTCGCTCAGCCCAGCTTGCGCAGCCCGGTCTTGAACCGGCGCGCATTGTCGACATAGTGTTGGGCGCTTCGGCGCAAGCCCTCGATCTGCTCGGGCGTCAATTGGCGCACGGCCTTGGCCGGGCTGCCGATGATCATCGAGCCATCGGGAAATTCCTTGCCTTCGGTGATGAGGGCGCCTGCGCCGACCAGGCAGTTGCGGCCGATCTTCGCGCCGTTGAGCACCACGGCACCGATGCCTATCAGCGACTCGTCGCCAATGGTGCAGCCATGCAGCATGACCTGGTGGCCCACGGTCACGTGGCGCCCCACGACCAGCGGCTTGCCCAGGTCGGCATGCAGCACGCTCGCGTCCTGGATGTTGCTGCCCTCACCGATGGTGATGCTCTCGCAGTCGCCGCGCAGCACGGCGCCGAACCAGATGCTGGCGTCTTCGGCCAGCTGCACATTGCCCATCACTTCGGCGCTGTCGGCCACCCAGGCCGACGCCGCCACTTCAGGGGCCACTCCATCCAGTTCATAGATCGCCATGGGTCTTTGTCTCCGTCAATTATTGGTGATGGCAGGAAACCTAGAATTGTAGGGATGGAGTTACGTCACCGCGCCCTTGAGGTCTTGTGCCTCACGGACCCCGAAGAAAAGGCCGCCGCCGCGTTGGACATGTATGCGCGGCAGGCGCTTTATTCAATAGCACCGCAGGCACCGGCCCTGCCGGATCCCGTGCCGGACCTGCCGGGCCGCCCGCTGCGGCCCGAGCTGCGCCACCACACCGCCGTTGCAAGGCGTTCGCCGGCGACGCCGGAAGGCCGGGCCGTGCTGATCCACGCCATAGCCCACATCGAGTTCAACGCCATCAATCTGGCGCTGGACGCCGTCTGGCGCTTTGACGGCATGCCGCAGCAGTACTACCTGGACTGGCTGCAGGTGGCCGCCGAGGAGGCCAAGCACTTTCGCCTGCTGCGCGAGCATCTGCGTGCGCACCTGGGCCACGACTACGGCGATTTCCCGGCCCACCAGGGCCTGTGGACCATGTGCGAGAAGACCGCCCATGACGTGGTGGCCCGCATGGCCCTGGTGCCGCGCACGCTGGAGGCGCGCGGCCTGGACGCCACGCCCCAGATCCAGAACAAGCTGCGCAACACGCGCGCGCCCGATGCGCTGGCGGCGGTGGACATCCTCGACATCATCTTGCGCGAGGAAGTGGGCCACGTGGCCATAGGCAATCATTGGTACCGCTGGCTGTGCGAGCGCGAAGGCCTGGAGCCCGAGGCCCACTACCAGGCGCTGACCCTGCGCTACGAGGCGCCGCGCCTGCGCCCGCCCTTCAACGAACGCGCACGCCGCGCCGCAGGCTTCACCGATACTGAACTGGCCTGGTTGCATCAGGTCTGAAGAAAGCCTGCCTGCGCCTTGCGGACAGGCCCAGGCCGCTCGTGAAGCCACACAATGGTTTACAAACTAGGATGGGTCCGACTCCGCAATCGGACTTGTCCCAGCAGACACTGCCTGTCGGCATATTTATTCAGAACATTCCTACAATCAGATCTGCTGCTTCCCGTGTCCCTTCGACCGAACACTCCATGACCGAATTGCCTGTCCATCTCTTCAACGATGCCCCTGTGGCCAGCCCCGCGTCCACGGATCGGGGAATGATTGCGCGCCAGGCCATCGTCAACGGGGTGCAGCAGATCATCGGCTATGAGCTTTTCAACCGTTCGCGCGCCTACCCGGACCATACGGCGGCCTCGGATGTGTCCCTGGTGTTCACGGCCCTGTCGCATGCGGGCGAAGAAGATCTGGTTGGCACCAAGCTGATGTTCGTCAACTGCACGCATGAAAGCCTGGCCGGCGGGCATCTGGAGCTGCTCAACCCCGACAAGGTGGTGCTGGAGATACCTCCGCTGGGCCTGGCCGCCCAGCAGGAGGTACAGGCCCGCCTGCCCATCCTCAGCAATCTGCGCGCACGCGGTTTCAACCTGGCCTTCAATCACACGGTGCTGGAGTCCGCCTATGCAGCCTGGCTGCCCCTGGCCGACTACATCAAGTTCGACCTGTCCGTGCTGGCCCCTGACCAGTTGGCCGTGCTGGTCAATTTTGCCGGCCGCCACACGCGCGCCGAGCTGATCGCCGAGAAGGTGGAAAGCGCCCAGCAGCATGAGCAGGTGGGCCGCCTGGGCATACAGCTGTTCCAGGGCTTCTGGTTCGCGCGGCCCACGGTGGTGCGCACCAAGCTGCTGTCACCCTCGCAGCAAAGCATTGTCCAGCTGCTGAATCTGGTGCGCCAGCAGGCCAGCACCGATGCCATCGAGGATGTGCTCAAGAAGGATGCGGGCCTGGCCTTCAACCTGATGCGCCTGATCAATTCCGTGGGCTTCGGCGTGCAGCGCGAGATCACCTCGTTCCGCCAGGCCGTGATGCTCATGGGCCTCAAGAAGCTGTTCCGCTGGGCGGCCATGCTGCTGACCGCATCGCGCAACGGCGGCCCGCCGCCGGCCATCGGCCAGACCGCCGTGATCCGCGGGCGGCTGATGGAGCTGCTGGCCCAGGAATCGCTGAGCGAGGAAGACTCCGACCAGGCCTTCGTCGTCGGCATCTTCTCGCTGCTGGGCAGCATGCTGGACCTGCCGCAGGACGTGGCCATGAGCCTGATCCCCGTGCCCGACGCCGTCTCCGCCGCCGTGCTGCGCCACGAAGGCGTGCTGGGCGAGCTGCTGATCCTGGCCCAGGCCTGCGAAGCCAGCGACGATGCAGCCTTCCACCGCAGCGCAGGCGCGCTGCGCCTGAGCAGCCAGCAGATCAACTGGGCCCATCTGCAGGCCCTGGCCTGGACCGACCAACTGGCAGACAGCTCGCTATAGCTATAAGCTATAGAACGCCATCGAAAGCCATCGCTCATCCATCTTTCTCAGCTTCCAAATGACTACCAACGACAACTCCTCCGCTCCGCCGCCCCCCCTGCCAGCCGGGGTGGAGGACGGGCAGGTGGCCGTCATTGCGCGCCAGGCCATCGTCAACGAGGCGCGCGATGTCTTCGGCTATGAGCTTTTCGACCGCTCCACGGCCCAGCATGCGCACACGGCTGCCTCCGATGCCGCCCTGCTCTTCAACGCGCTGTCGTATGCGGGCGCCGAAGCGCTGGTGGGCAAGAAGACAGTCTTCATCAACTGCACGCATGACAGCCTGGCCGGCGGCCACCTGGAACTGATCCACCCCGACAAGGTGGTGCTGGAGGTGCCCACGCTGGGCGAGAACGCCACGGCTGCCGATATCGAGGAACGCCTGCCCACCTTCCAGGCCCTGCGCCAGCGCGGCTTCCGCCTGGCCTTCAACCAGCACCTGCTGCGCCGCGCCTATGCCAGCTGGCTGCCTGCGGCCGCCTTCATCAAGCTGGACATGCAGACCTTCGCACTGGCCGATGCCGAGACCCTGGTGAAGTTTGCGCGCGCCCATACCAACGCCCAGATCGTGGCCGAAAAGGTCGAGACCTCCGAGCAGTTCGAGCGCATGCGCGACCTGGGCGTGCGGCTGTTCCAGGGCTTCTGGTTCGCCCAGCCGCAACTCGTGCAGGCGCGCACCATCCGCCCCACGCAGGCCACCATCATCCAGCTGATCAATCTGGTGCGCCAGCAGGCCAGCACGGACGAGATCGAAGCCCTGCTCAAGAAGGATCCCACGCTGTCCTTCAACCTGCTGCGCTTCATCAACTCCTCGGGCTTCGGCCTGTCGTGCGAGATCACCTCGTTCCGCCACGCGGTGATGATCCTGGGCCTCAAGAAGCTGTTCCGCTGGGCGGCCCTGCTTTTGACCACTTCGCGCGCGGGCGGCACGCCGCCGGCCGTGGGCCAGACCGCCGTGGTGCGCGGGCGCCTGATGGAGTTGCTGACGGCCGAGCTGCTCTCGCCCGAGGAGTGCGACAACGCCTTCGTGGTCGGCGTGTTCTCGCTGCTGGACGTGATGCTGGGCCAGCCCATGGAAAAGGCGCTGGAGTCCATCGCCCTGCCCCAGCCCGTGATCGATGCGCTGGTGCACAACAAGGGCGTGTTCGCTCCCTTCCTGGAGCTGACGCGTGCCTGCGAAAGCGGCGATGACGAAGGCTTCGCGCGCGCAGCCAATGCACTGCAGCTGTCCAACCACCAGGTCAACTGGGCGCATCTGCAGGCCCTGGCCTGGGCCGACAATCTCACGGCGGACGAGCCCATGGCATAGGCGGGCCCCGCACATCCGGCACCAAAGATAAAGGGCTTGCGGCCATGACGGCTGCAAGCCCTTTTTGCATGGGCGCCGGTGGCGCCCTGCGCTCCATCAATTGAGCTTGATGCCGGCTGCGCGAATGATGCGCGCGTTGGACTGGGACTCGGCCTCGATCTGGCGTGCAAAGTCCTCGGCCTTGCCGCCCATGGCCACGTTGTCGGTGGCCTCCAGCTTGGCGCGCATGTCCGGCTGGGCCAGCACCTGGTTGATCTCGGCATTGAGCTTTTGCAGCACGGGCGCAGGCGTTCCAGCGGGCGCGAAGATGCCGAACACCGAGGTCATGTTGGCGCTCTTGTAGCCCAGTTCGGCCAGCGTGGGAACGCCGGGCAGCGACTCCAGGCGCTGGGGTGCGCCCACGGCCAGGGCCTTGAACTTGCCCGCCTTGATGTGCTGCAAAACGGCCGGGCCGGCATTGGTGGACAGCACTTCGAACTGCGCGCTCAGGCCGTCATTGAGCTGCTGCCCGCCGCCCTTGTAGGGAATGTGCGTGATCCGGACCTGCGAGGCATGCATGATCTGCTCGAGCATGATGTGGCCCAGCGAGGCCAGGCCGGCCGTGGCCCAGCGCACTTCGCCGGGCTGCGCCTTGGCCTGGGCCACCAGCGCATTGAAGTCGGCCGCCGTGGAGCGGGCCGTGCCCAGCAGCAGCACGGGCGAGTACATCACGCTGGTCACGGGCACCAGGTCGCGCTGCGGATCGAACAGGGGCTTGCCCAGGTGCGGGCTCAGCGTCAGCGGGCTGATGGAGGAAAAGCCCAGCGTGTAGCCATCGGGTGCGGCCTTGGCCACCAGGTCCAGGCCGATGGCGCCGCCGGCGCCGGCCTTGTTGTCCACCACCACGGGCTGGCCCAGGCGGGCGGCCAGCTTCTCGCCCAGGGCGCGGGCTACCACATCGCTGACGCCGCCGGCCGGGTAGGAAACCACCACGCGGATGGGCCGGCTGGGCCATGCCGCATCGGCAGCCGACGCAGACATCGGCAGGGCCGCGGCAGCCACCGTCGCCGCCAGCATGGAAGTCACCAGCACATGCCGGCGCAGGAAATCAGTCATCGAGAACTCCGCAGAAACACATCGAACACGGCGGTGATTGTTGTGCAAAGCACATATCCCCGAGGCGGGCTTTGCCACTTCGACGGTTTCAACGCCAGAAATAGGCAATCCGGCGAACCGACCACATCCAATCAACCACGCGGATGGTGCAAAGCGTGCAGGGCCTTGAGCCGCTCGCGCGCCACATGGGTGTAGATGGTGGTGGTGGAAATATCGGCATGGCCCAGCAGCATCTGCACCACGCGCAGGTCAGCGCCGTGGTTGAGCAAATGCGTGGCGAAGGCATGGCGCAGCGTGTGCGGCGACAGCGGTGCCGCAATGCCGGCCATCTGCGCACAGCGCTTGACGATGACCCAGAACATCACGCGGCTCATCGCAGCCCCTCGCTGGGTCACGAAGACCGCATCGCTGCGCTGCCCGCCCAGGATGGCGCCGCGTGCCGTGGCCAGATAGCGCTCCAGCCACCAATGTGCCTCCTGACCGAAAGGCACCAGTCTTTCCTTTTGCCCCTTGCCGGTCACGCGCAGCACGCCCGAGCGCAGATCGATGCCATGCATCGGCAGATCCACCAGCTCGCTCACGCGCAGGCCGCTGGCGTACATCAGCTCCAGCATGGCGCGGTCACGCAGGCCCAGCGGCGTATCGACATCGGGCGCCTTGAGCAGCGCCTCCACCTGAGCCTGCGTCAGCGTATGCGGCACGCGCGGCGGCTGCCGTGCCGCCAGCATGCGCACCGTGGGATCGGCCGCAATGCGCTGCTCGCGCAGCGCCCAGTGGTAGTAGCGGCGCAGCACCGTCAACCGCCGGTTGGAAGAACTGGCCTTGGTCTGCTCCACCCGCACCGCGAAATAGCCCTGCAGTTCCAGCTCGCCCGCCGCATCCAGCGCCAGCGGCGGCCGCTGGTGCGCCAGCCACCGGCCCCAGGCCATCAGATCGCGGCGGTAGGCCGCCAGCGTATTGCGCGACAGCCCGTCCTCCAGCAGCAGCGCATCCATGAACAGGTCCAGCGCATCCAGGCTGGCCGGCAGCGGCGCGGGCCAGGATGCAGGATCGGCAGCAGGTTCGGCTTCGGCAGCCGAGGGGGACACGATGGAAGCGGCGGGCACTTGGGACATCCCATCAAGCCTACAACGAAAAAACCCGAGGTCCGCAAGGAACCTCGGGCTCTGATCCAACCGCTCAGGGCGGTGCTTACTCCAGCGTGAGTTTTTGCTGGGCAACCACCTTCTTGTAGGTCTCGTACTCTTCCTTGATCTGCTTGGCGAACTCTTCAGGCGAGTTGCCGATGACCAGGGAGCCCGTGTCCTCGATGCGCTTGCGCACGGCCGGGTCCTGCAGCACCTTGCGCACGGCGGCGTTGATCTTGTCCACCACGTCCTTGGGCATGTTCTTGGGGCCCAGGATGCCGTAGTAGGCCATGCGGTTCACCGGCTCCAGGCCCACTTCCTTGAAGGTGGGCACATTGGGCAGCACGGCCAGGCGCTGGGGCGCGGCCACCACGATGGGCACCAGGCGGTTGTCCTTGATGAACGGCAGGGCCGAGGGCAGGTTGTCCAGCACCATGGGCACCTGGCCCGCCACCACGTCGTTGAGCGCAGGGCCCGCGCCGCGGTAGGGGATGTGGGTGACGAAGGTGTTGGTCAGGCTCTTGTACAGCTCCATCAGCATGTGCTGGATGCCGCCCGTGCCCGAGGACGCATAGGAGTACTTGCCCTGGGACTTCTTGAGTTCGGCCTCGAAGCTCTTGTAGTCCTTGGCGGGGAACTTGGGGTTCACCGCGATCACGTTGGGCGTGGCCGCCACGTTGATGATGGGCGTGAAGTCCGTCAGCGTGTTGTAGGAGATCTTGGGATTGATCGCGGGGTTGGTCGCCGTGGTCGAGACCGTGGCGATGCCCAGGCTGTAGCCATCGGGCTGCGAGCGCGCGGTTTCCATGGCGCCGATGACGCCACCGCCGCCGCCGCGGTTGTCCACCACCACGGGCTGGCCCAGTTCCTTGGTCAGGGGTTCGGCGATCACGCGGGCGATGATGTCGGTCGTGCCACCGGGGGCGAAGGGCACCACCAGCTTGATCGGCTTGGTGGGGTAGGCCTGGGCCAGGGCTCCGGTGCTTGCGAGGACCAGGGTCAGTCCCATCCAGCTGCGACGATTCATACAGGATCTCCTTTTGGGGGTCGTGTTGACGAAGAGGTTTTCATGGACATCCGCAAGGCCGTGCCTGCGGATGGATGGTCTGCGAAATGAAGGCTCGCAAACGCTGCCACGGAACAGCCATGTTGGGGCCTGGAGCCCGCTGCGCGCTTGACGGTCGTCAGGACCTGCGCTTTCGGATCGGCTGTGTGGACCCCAGCGATGCTAAGGCCCGGGGCCCGGTTGTCACAGTTTGTCGCAGCACTGATTTCCCGGTGTTTACCCCTAGCCTCGCGCCATGGTTTCTCGGGAGACGCGGCGACTGCGGGGTTGCGCTTATGCTCAGCCCCCGTGAACTACGCCGTGCTGCTCTTCCCCGATTTTTCGCTCATCGTGCTTGGCTACGTGCTGTGCCGTTTCACACAGCTCAACCGCACGGTCTGGCAGGCGGTGGAGGCGCTGGTGTACTACCTGCTGTTCCCCGTGCTGCTGTTCCACTCCATCGTCAAGAGCCCGGTGGACTGGGGTGCCACCTCCCACTTGCTGGCCGCTGGCGTGTGTGCGGCCCTGGTCGGCATCGGCCTGGCCTACAGCCTGCCCTGGTGGCCGGGCCTGCGCGGCCGCATCGATGTGCGCGAGCATGCCGGCGCCGTGCAGGTGGCGTTTCGCTTCAACTCCTTCATCGGCCTGGCGCTGGCCAGCCGGCTGGCGGGGCCTGAGGGCCTGCTGTTCGTCTCGGTGCTGATCGGCGTGAGCGTGCCGCTGTGCAATATCGCGGCCGTCTGGCCCATGGCGCGCGGCAGCAACCAGCATTTCCTGGGGCAACTGGTGCGCAATCCGCTGATCGTGGGCACGCTGTCGGGCCTGGTGTTCAGCGCGCTGGGGCTGAAGCTGCCCGCGCTGATCGAGCCTTCGATCTCCCGCATAGGCGCAGCCTCCATCGCGCTGGGCCTGATGTCGGCCGGCGCCGGCATGCAGTTCGGCGCGCTGGCCGCCGGCAAGCTGCTGGCCGTGTGCCTGCTGGCCGTGCGGCATCTGGTGCAGCCGCTGATCGCCTATGCCATGGTGCGGGCATTTGGCCTCAGCGGTGCGCAGGCCCTGATCCTCATGGCCTTCTCGGCCCTGCCCACCGCATCGTCGTGCTATGTGCTGGCCGCGCGCATGGGCTACAACGGCTCATATGTTGCGGGGCTGGTCACGCTGTCCACGCTGCTGGGCGTGCTCAGCCTGCCGTTTGCGCTGAGCCTGCTGCAGTTCTGATGCCGCTGGGCCGCGGCTCCCCTACAGCACGGCACGCATGTCGTCCGTGAAGGCGGCCGTGATGTCGTCCTGGCGTGCGCGCTTCCTGGCCACCAGGGTGATGTCCACGTCATAGCTGAAGAGGGATTCGTCCAGCGCATGCAGCAGGCCGGCAGCCACATAGGGCGCCGCGTAGTGCTCGGGCAGGTAGCCCAGGTGGGCACCTGACAGGATGAGGATGGCGGCCGCCTCCATGTTGTCCGCCTCCGAGGTGACATGGCGCGGGCGCCCCGTCAGCGGCGCCTGCGGCAGCGGATAGGTGCGCCAGGTCCAGTCGGCTTCGCCCGCCTCCTGCGCGCCGATGCGGCCCGCGCGCGCGGCAAAGGGATGGCTGGCGCTGCAATAGGCCACCTGCCTTTCGCTGAACAGCCGCGTGTATTCCAGCGCCGGGGCGCGGTGCAGGAAATAGCCCACGGCGACCTGCAGCTCATCGCGCAGCAGCATTTCCTCCAGCTCGCGCGGCCCGCGCACCAGCACCGACAGCCGCACGGCCTCGTCGCGCTGGCGAAAGCGCTGTATGGCCCGCCCCATCAACGCGTTGTATTCCGTGGGTGCATTGCCGATCAGGCCGATGGCCAGGCTGCCGACCAGCTGCCGGTGCATGTTGCGCGCCTGCGCGCTGAATCCTTCCAGGCCCTGCAGCGCAGCGCGGGCCAGGTCGACGAAGCGCCGGCCCTTGGCCGTCAGGCGAAAGCCGCCGCGCCCGCGCTCGCACAGGCTGAACCCCAGGCGTGTCTCCAGCGTGGACAGCTGGCTGCTGAGCGTGGACTGCCCCACGCCAAGAATGGCCTGCGCAGCCGATACACCGCCCGCGTCGACGATGGCCAGAAAAACGCGCAGCAGCCGCAGGTCGAGATCTGAAACGGTATGGAGCATGGGGTTTTCACTCAGCAAAGATCGATGTTCATCGATGTTTGTAGATGGAACTTGAAATGGATGCAAGCCCGGCTGCTGTCTAGCATTCACGGCTGTTGCGGCGCGCTTCGGTTCACCGGAGCACGCCGCCAGCGCAGAACAAGAGGGGCGGTCCGTGACATTCACTTGCGTGAATACCGCTGTTTCAGAAGGACCCTGCACACGGGGTCGGAACAAAAAGGGGAGAGAGACCATGGTGCTTGATATCTCGGTGGTAGTGATCTACGCGGCAGCCATGCTGCTGCTGGGCTGGTACGGCATGCGCCGCGCGAAGACGCAGGAGGATTTTCTCGTGGCGGGCCGCAACCTCGGGCCGGGCCTGTACATGGGCACCATGGCTGCCACGGTGATCGGCGGGGCCAGCACGGTGGGCACGGTACGCCTGGGCTACGTGTACGGCATCTCGGGCTTGTGGTTGTGCGCGGCTCTGGGTGCGGGCCTGCTGGTGCTGAACCTGTTCCTGGCCAAGCCCCTGCTCAGGCTGCGCATCTGCACCGTGACCCAGGTGCTGGAGCGGCGCTACAGCGCCCGCACCCAACAGGCCAGCGCACTGGTGATGCTGGCCTATGCGCTGATGCTGGCGGCCACGTCGGTGATCGCCATCGGCACCGTGATGCAGGTGCTGTTCGACCTGCCTCTGTGGATCTCCATCCTGGTGGGCGGTGGCGTCGTGGTCATCTACTCGGCCGTGGGCGGCATGTGGTCGCTGACGCTGACGGACATCGTGCAGTTCGTGATCAAGACCGCGGGCCTGATGCTGATCCTGCTGCCCATCTGCCTGTACCGCGTGGGCGGCTGGGACCAGCTGGTTGCACGGCTGCCTGCGTCCAGCTTCGATGTCACACACATCGGCTGGGACACCATCGCCACCTACTTCGTCATCTATTTCTTCGGAATCATGATCGGCCAGGACGTGTGGCAGCGCGTGTTCACGGCCCGCAGCGAACGCGTGGCCGCCGTGGCGGGCAGCCTCGCCGGCCTGTACTGCGTGGTCTACGGGCTGGTCGGCGCCCTGGTGGGCATGGCGGCGCGGGTGCTGCTGCCGGAACTGGACAACCCCAACAACGCCTTTGCCGCCATCGTGCAGGCCAGCCTGCCGGACGGCGTCCGCGGCCTGGTGATCGCTGCCGCGCTGGCCGCCATGATGTCCACCGCCAGCGCGGCCATGCTGGCGGGCTCCACCGTGCTGGCCGAAGACCTCGTGCCCCTGCTGCGGCAAGGCAAGCCGCTGGCCGATGTGCGCTGGCACCGGCTGCTGACGCTGCTGGTGGGCCTTGCCGTGCTCGGCATCGCCCTGGTGGTGGACGACGTGCTCAATGCCCTGACCACCGCCTACAACCTGCTCGTGGGCGGCATGCTGGTGCCGCTGATCGGCGCCATCTACTGGCGCCGGGCCACCACGGCGGGCGCCATTGCCAGCATGCTGCTGGGCTGCGCCACGGCAGTGGTCTTCATGGTCCGCGACGGATTGGCCGCCAACACGCCGATCTACGCCAGCCTGGCCATGAGCACGGCCAGTTTCATCCTCATCAGCCTGGCGCAGCGCTCGCAGCAGCGCTCCCTGTCGGGCATCCAATCCTGAACCAAGGGACACCCATGACCCTCTTTACTGCAGACAGGCTGGCCGCGCTGCGTGCGCGCTTCGGCGGAGACAACGAGTCCGTCATCCACGATCCGCATTTCCGCACCGTGGCCGCCCACATCATCGACGCCAGCGGCACGCGCAGCGCACCCTACGCAGGCATTCCCACGCTGCTGGATGCCCCCATGCACCCCATGGACTGGAGCCGCCCGGACTTCGGCGAACTGCAGGCCGCGCTGATCGGCGTGCCCATGGACCTGGGCATCAGCAACCGCAGCGGCTGCCGCTTCGGGCCCAGGGCGCTGCGCTCGATAGAGCGCGTGGGCCCCTACAACCATGTACTCAGATCCGCGCCCACGCGCGAGCTGCGCGTGGCGGACATCGGCGACGTGCCGCTGTCCAGCCGCTACAGCCTGGAGCAGTCGCACCGCGACATAGAGTCGGCCTTCGCGAAGATCCATGCGGCCGGCGTGATTCCGCTGTCTGCGGGCGGAGACCACTCCATCACCCTGCCCATACTGCGCGCGCTGGGCCGCGACCGGCCACTGGCCCTGGTCCACTTCGATGCCCACTGCGATACTGGCGGCCCCTTCGACGGCAGCCGCTTCCACCACGGCGGCCCCTTTCGCCAGGCCGTGCTGGATGGCGTGCTCGACCCCACGCGGACCATCCAGATCGGCATACGCGGCGCGGCCGAATATCTCTGGGAGTTCTCCTACGAGTCGGGCATGACGGTGATCCACGCAGAGGACCTTCCCGCGCTGGGCGTGGACGGCGTCATTGCCCGCGCACGCGAGGTGGTGGGCGATGCGCCCGTCTACGTCTCCTTCGACGTCGACTGCCTGGACCCGGCCTTTGCGCCCGGCACGGGCACGCCCGAGGTGGGAGGCCTGACGGTGCGCGAAGCCCAGGCCATGGTACGCGGCCTGGCCGGCATCCACATCGTGGGCGGTGACGTGGTCGAGGTCTCGCCCGCCTACGACGCCACCACCAACACCGCCCATGCGGGCGCGCAGATGCTGTTCGAAATCCTCAGCCTGATCTGCGCACGCCACGCTGACCGAGGCGCCGCAAGCCCTGTCTAGGTGCCCGCCCCGTCCCCGTGCCAGGTGGACGGCCCCATGCCCTCCGCCCCCGGCTCACGCAGCAGCTCCAGCGGCGTGCTGCCGTAGCGTGCCCTGAAGCGCCGGGAAAAATGCGCGAGCGAGTTGAAGCCGCAGCGCTGCGAGATTTCCGTGACGCCCAGCGTTCCCGGCTTCGCTGCGCGCAGCAGCGCATGGGCGCGCTCCAGTCGATAGTCCATGAGTTCGGCGCTGAGGCTGGTGCCTTCGCGCGACAGCCGCGATTGCAGCGAGCGCACGGAAAGTCCCAGCCTCGATGCCACGCGCTCCGGCCCCAGCGCCGGGTCCGGATATTGGCGGGCGATCAATTGGCGCACCCGGCACAACAGCACGTGCATGGGCGCGTCAGGCCGGGCTGCAGCCCTTTCGGCCCCGGCCTGCAGCACGGTCTTCAAGGTGTTGATGACCAGATCGGACAGCTGCGCGGACTCGCCCTCGGGCAGGGGCGCCTGCCATGCATGGATCAGTTGCATCTGCTGGACGAGCAGCTGCAACGACGCGCAGTCAGGCAGGCTGCGTGCCAGCAGTTGCGAAGCCATGCCTGCGCACGAATCGATCAGCGCCAGCGGCACGGCCAGCACGAGCAGGTCCACGGCTTCGTCCTGCCAGATGCGGTAGCCGCACCGCTCGTCCAACAGGAACAGTTGGCCGGGCTGCGCATGCGACTCGCCGCCCGCAACCGCCGCGCCCGGCCCATCGAGCGCAGACACCCGGGCGCGACCCTTGAGGTAGAGCAGGCACAGCAGGCTGGCCGGGCTCGCGCGCTGGCAACCCGCCTGCAGGCGCTGCATACCGTGGCCCGCCGCCATCTGGATGCGGTTGAACACCACCGCGCCCACGCCACGCGATGTGAGCACGGCCTCGAAGCGCTCGGGCCGCGCCACCAGGGGCGTGTGCGGCATCTGCGCCTCACGGCTGGCATCGCTCCAGAATTGCGCTCGCCCCAGGGGGGCGACATGCATCGTGGACCACCGGTTGTATGTCATACATTCCTCGCCCGGCGCGCAGCGCGCGGCCTGTTTTTGTGAGGGGCTGTGCGGGGAAGTCGATCGCGCCCCGGGGACTCGGGCAGACGGACCGACGACAGGGCCACGCGGCAGCATGAACCCTGGATTTTCGGGATTCCGGCGCCATCAGGCCATTGGACCATTCTGAAAATCGGCAGTCGACCGGGATGAATTCCTAGGCCGTTGCGCCGAAGCGGCCCGGATCACCGCGCGATGGCAGGCAGCCGCTCGCTCCACAGCGTGGACTGGTTGCGGCCGTTGCGCTTGGAGTAGTACAGCGCGGCGTCGGCACGCTCCAGGCAGCCCTGGGCCGAGGCATCGCTGCGCTGCAGCTCGTACACGCCCAGGCTGATGGTGATGCGCAGGTCGCCGGCCAGGCCCGCATCGATGGCGCGCGCGGCAACGGTTTCGCGCAGGCTTTCGGCGCGGCGCAGGCCCACCTCGGCATCGGTGTCGGACAGCAGCACGGCAAACTCCTCGCCGCCCAGCCGGCCCACCATGTCTTCCTTGCGCATTTCCTGCGCCACCGAGGCCAGCAGCTCCTTGAGCACGATATCGCCCACCGCATGGCCGTAGCCGTCGTTCACCTGCTTGAAGTGGTCTATGTCCAGCATGATCAGCGTGGAATGCGCGACCAGGCCGCTGCGCAGATGGTCCAGCTCCATCGCCAGCCGCTCCAGGAAGGCGCGGCGGTTGGGAATGCCCGTCAGCGCATCGGTCAGCGCCAGCGTTTCCAGCTGGGATTCGCGCTGCTGCCTCTCCGTCGCATCGTGGAAGACCCAGCAGTGGCCGATGGAGCGATCACCGTCGCGCAGCTGCATGCCCTCGATCTCCACATAGTGGTCGTCGGGCAGCGCATGCAGGGACCGGCCAGCCACGGGCCCCGCGCTGAGCACGCCAGCCACCGAAGGCGGCAGCAGCTGGATCAGCGCCGGCATGCCCAGCCCCACCAGGGCGGCAGGCGCCATGTCCAGCCGCAGCGCGGCCGCCAGCATGCGGTTGGCGGCCAGCACCTGGCGGCCCTGGGCGTCGGTGACCAGAATGCCGGCGGGAAAGCGGTCGATGATGGCCTCCAGCCGGTGCTGGGTCTCGGCCAACGCGGTCTCGGCGCGCCGGCGCGCGTCGGTATCGATCATGGTCCAGATGACGCGGCCGTCGTCCTCGTCGGGGTCCAGCAGCGAGCCCTGCATGTCGAACCAGTGGCCCGAGCCCGAAGGCATGCGCAAAATCCATTCCGTGCGCACCGTGCCGCGTGCGTTGAGCTGTCCGTAGAGCTGGCCGAAGCGCTCGGAGCTCTCGTCGCTGACATGCAGGGAGCGAAAGTTCACGCCGCCGGGCAGCCGGTCTGTCTCGATCTCGAAGGTCTGCACCGCGCGCTCGTTGGCATAGAGGATTTCGCGCTGGGGACCGGCCATGACGATCAGGGCGCTTCCCCGGTCCAGCAAGGCCTTGATGAGCCGGGACTGCTCCACGCGCTGCTGTATGTCGGTGTGCGTGCCCAGCATGCGCACGGGCTTGCCGTCGGCATCGCGCTGGGTGATTTCGCCGCGCGACTCCACCCACAGCCAGCTGTCGGCCGAGCTACGCAGCCGCATCTCCACGCGGAAATCGGCCCCGGCCTCGGCATGGCGCTGCAGCCGCGCCAGCATCCGCGCCCTGTCCGAGGGATGGACCATCGCGCAGAAGGCGTCATAGTTCATGGGGAACTGCGCGGCCTCGAAGCCCAGCATCTGGTAGCAGCGGGCATCCCATTCCACATGGCCGCTGCGGCAGTCCCACTGCCACAGGCCGTCGCGCACGGCGCCCACGGTCAGGCGCAGGCGTTCCTCGCTGTGGCGTATGGATTCCTGCATGGCCTGGTCCTGCGTCACATCGTGCACATAGCCATGCCACAGCAGGGAGCCGTCTTCCTCCTGCTGCGGCCGGGCGTGACCATGCAGCCAGCGCAGCTCGCCTGCAGGGCCGTAGACGCGGTACTTGTGCTCCCAGACACCCTTGCTGCCCACGCTGGCCTGCACCGAGGCCGCCAGGGCCGGCAAATCCTCGGGGTGGACCCGCTTGAGCAGTTCATGGTCGGCAAACCGGGCGGCATCGGCCTTGGCGCCATGCAGTTCGAAGAATCCGGGGCTGGTGAAAGGGAACCGGAACTGTCCATCCGCGCCTATGCGGAACTGGAACAGCCCGCCCGGCACCTCCTGCGCCAGCCGCGCAAAGCGCCGCTCACCCTGCAGCCGCATGCGCTCGCTGAGCTGGCGCTGGCGCGCCAGCCACAGCGTCAGCAGCATGCCCAGCAGCAGCACGGCCGTGCCTATGCCGTTGCGCAGCAGGCCGCGCTCCAGCGATGCCTCCAGCGACTCGAAGATGGCTTCCTTGTCCAGCCCTGCACTGACGATCAGCGGATAGCCCTCCACCCGGCTCCAGGCATACATGCGCTGCACGCCATCGACGGACGATTCGGCCTCGTAGGTGCCGCGCTCCAGGGCCGGTGCGAACCGCGCCACGCGCACATCGGAGACCGAGCGGCCCATCACCTGCTCCTGCCCCTGCGAACGCGCCAGGTAGGCTCCATCGGTGCGCAGCAGCAGGATGACGTCGTTGGCGCCATCGAAGATGGACTGGAAATAGCGCGAGATGTATTCGGGCGACAGCGACAGCACCAGCACGCCCGAGAACTGCCCCTGGCGGTACAGCGCGCGGCTCAGCTGTATGGTCCATTTGTGGGAGACACGCCCCTGTACGGGGCGGCCGATGAACATGCCCATGTTCTCGCGGTTGGCATGCACCTGGAAATGCTCGCGGTCCCGGATGGAGACCTTGGCAGCCCGCGTCTGCACCTCCTGCTGGAGGTTGGAATACACGATGTCCCCGTTCTCGTCGGCCACGGCGATCTGCAGGAAGGTGCCGGCCGGGTAGGCGTCGAACGTGGTCTGCACGGCACGCCGGAACCCGTCGACATCGCCATCGGCAAAGTCGGACTCCAGCCCGCGCATGGTGTAGTCCAGGCCGGACAGCAGGGTCTGCACCTGCACCGACACCGCATGCGACATTTGCCCCACCCGCAGCCAGGACTGGGACTCGGTAAAGCTGCGCTGCGTGCGGTGGCTGTCCACCAGCACCGTCCAGTACGCCACCGTGGCCAGCAGCACGCAGCACAGGCCCACCCAGACGGCCACAGTGGTCTGGGTCAGCGGTTCTGCGTTCAGCAGGCGGGACAGGCTGCGGGGAGGCTTTGCGCGCATATCAAACATCATGTTGAGTCACACAGGCCCCGCGCCTTCAAGGGCAGTGGCCCGCAACAGGCCGCCGGGGGGCACTCCGACAGAGCGCAACAATTGTTTCACACACAAGCGCCCTGGTCTTATCAGCTCAATCCGATCTTTGCGACAGCGCCCAGGCCACGTGCTCGCGCACCAGGGCGTCCGGATGTTCGGCGCGGCTGGCCAGCGCCTGCTGCAATGCCGCGTTGCCGGTTTCACGCCAGGCATTGCCCAGCGCCACGGCCACATTGCGCAGCCAGCGCGCATGGCCTATGCGCCGGATGGGACTGCCTTCGGTCAGGCGCAGAAAGGTCGGCTCGTCCCAGGCAAAGAAGTGCACCAGCTGCCCGCCGGACAGGGCCTCGCGCGCATCGAAGTCAGGCAGGCGGCTGGGCTGGGCGAACTTGTTCCAGGGGCAGGCCAGCTGGCAGTCGTCGCAGCCATAGATGCGATTGGCCATCAGCGGCCGCAGCTCCTCGGGAATGGCGCCCGCGTGCTCGATGGTCAGATAGGAGATGCAGCGCCGCGCGTCCACCCTGTGCGGCGCCACGATGGCGCCCGTGGGGCAGGCCGTGATGCAGGCTGCGCAACTGCCGCAGTGCGCGGTCACCGGCGCCGTGGGCTCCAGCGCCAGATCCACATAGATCTCGCCCAGGAAGAACATGGAGCCTGCCTCGCGGTTGAGCACCAGCGTGTGCTTGCCACGCCAGCCCTGGCCGCTGCGCCGGGCCAGCTCGGCCTCCAGCACGGGAGCGGAATCGGTGAAGGCGCGGTGGCCGAAGGGGCCGACCTCCTGGGCGATGCGCTCTGCCAGCTTCTGCAGCCGGTTGCGCAGCACCTTGTGGTAGTCACGGCCCCGGGCATAGACGGAGACGATGCCCTCGGCGGGCCGCTGCAGCCTCTCCCACTCCATGGCCTGCCAGGCGCCGGGCGCGTCGGCGGGCGTGTCGCGCGGCAGGTAGTCCATGCGGGCCGTGATCACGCTCACGGTGCCTGGCACCAGCTCGGCAGGCCGCGCGCGGCGCAGTCCGTGGGCCTGCATATAGTCCATCTCGCCATGGAACCCCTGGGCCAGCCACTGCATCAAACCCGGCTCCGCAGACGACAAATCCACGCCAGCCACGCCAATTTGGGAAAATCCCAGTTCGCGGGCCCAGCCTTGCATCAAAGGAACCAATTGACTGCTGCACAACATACTCCCTCGATTGTAGAAAGCGCCCGGCCGCAGGATGCGGAAACTGCGGGCCATCGCTGGATATGGAGCAGCGAGGAAGACACGCAGCGGTTTGCGCAGCAGCTCGCGGACCATCCGGCGCTGCGCAATGCCTACGTCACGCTGCACGGCGACCTGGGCGCCGGCAAGACCACGCTGGTGCGGCACTGGCTGCGCGCACTGGGCGTGCAGGGCCGCATCAAAAGCCCCACCTATGCCGTGGTGGAGCCGCATGAGGCGCCGGGCCTGTCCATCTGGCATTTCGACTTCTACCGCTTCGACGATCCGCGCGAGTGGGAGGATGCAGGATTTCGCGATATTTTCGCCAGCCCCGGTCTCAAGCTGGCAGAATGGCCCGAAAAGGCCGCAGCGCTTACGCCTGCGGCAGATATAGCTATTCATATCGAAGCAATCGACGAGACGCAGCGCCAGGTGAGCCTGATCGCCGGCACGCCCGTCGGCCGCGCCGTGATCCAAGCACTCAAGGCATGAGCGACGCCCAACCCTTCTCCTATCCGTCCGGCCTGTCGCGCCGCAACCTGCTGCAGGCGGGCTCCATCGTGCTGCTGCTGGGCCGCCAGCACATTGCGCACGGCGCCACCATCGTGGCCGTGCGCGTCTGGCCTGCGCCAGAGTACACGCGCGTGACCATCGAGTCCGACCGGCCGCTGGCTGCCAAGCAGTTCTTCGTGGACCAGCCGCCTCGGCTGGCCGTGGACATCGAAGGCATCGACCTCAATCCCGCGCTGCGCGAGCTGGTCGCCAAGGTGCGCTCCGACGACCCCAACATCGCATCCATCCGCGTGGGCCAGAACTCGCCCAGCGTGGTGCGCCTGGTGATCGATCTCAAGCAGCCCGCCAAGCCCCAGGTCTTCACCCTGCAGCCGGTGGCGGCCTACAAGCACCGGCTGGTGTTCGACCTGTACCCGGCCAAGGCCGTGGACCCGCTGGAGGCGCTGATCAGCGAGCGCCTGCGTGATGCCTCCGGCGACGACACCGCCGTGGCGTCGGCACCTCCACCACCTCCTGCACCCGCAATGCCCCGCCCCCCAGGCGCCGCGGCGCCGGCCCCCGACCCCCTGGGCGATCTGATCGCCCAGCACAGCGGCGGCACGGGCGGCAAGACGCCTGCGCCGCCGCCTGCCGTGATCGCGCAGGCGCCGGCTCCCGCGGCTGCGCCGCGTCCTCCTGCCCCAGCGCCTGCACCCGTTCCGGCCCCTGCCCCCATTGCCGCGCCCAACATCGCCACCTCGCGCCAGACCGACCGCATCATCATCGTGGCGCTGGACCCGGGCCACGGCGGCGAGGACCCCGGCGCCACCGGCCCCAGCGGCACGCGCGAGAAGGATGTGGTGCTCAAGATCGCCCACCTGCTGCGCGACCGCATCAACAACACCCGCATCGGCGGCAGCCCCATGCGCGCCTTCATGACGCGCGACGCCGACTTCTTCGTGCCGCTGGCCACCCGCGTCGAGAAAGCCCGGCGCGTTCAGGCCGACCTTTTCATCAGCATCCATGCCGATGCCTTCACAACGCCGGCCGCGCGTGGCGCCAGCGTCTTTGCGCTCAGCGACAAGGGCGCCTCCAGCACGGCCGCGCGCTGGCTGGCCAACAAGGAAAACCAGTCCGACCTCGTGGGCGGGCTGAACATGGGCTCGCAGGACCAGCACGTGCAGCGCATGCTGCTGGACATGAGCACCACGGCCCAGATCAAGGACAGCCTCAAGCTCGGCGGCGCCCTGCTGGGCGAGATCGGCAACATGGCCAAGCTGCACAAGCCGCGCGTGGAGCAGGCCGGCTTTGCCGTGCTCAAGGCGCCCGACATCCCCAGCGTGCTGGTGGAGACCGCCTTCATCAGCAACCCCGAGGAAGAAGCCCGGCTGCGCAGCAGCGCCTACCAGGTGCAGCTGGCCGACGCGCTGATGCGCGGCATCCGCAACTACTTCGCGCACAACCCGCCGCTGGCCCGCAGCCGCTCCGTCTGAGCCGCGAGGGTTACCACAGGCACGGCGGCATGCCGTCCGCCGCCGCTGTCGGACAGGCAGGACCGGACGCTTCCAAACCGCCCGGCCCCAGCTCGGGCAACTCTCCTACCACGGCCGCAGGCCGTGAATGAGAGCATGCCAACATGTTCCACACAATGCTTGCGCCACCATCCATCCGCCGAAGCAACGCAGGCCACGACAGGAGATGAACATGAAGACACGCCTTTATTCCATTGCCGCCGCTGCCGCCATTGCCTTGTTCTCTGCCGGCTGTTCCACCAACCCCAGCAACGCCCAGATCGGTACCGGCGTCGGCGCCGTGGCCGGTGGTGTGGTGGGTGACGCACTGTTCGGCAGCACGCTGGGCACCGTGGGCGGCGCAGCCGCCGGCGCACTCATCGGCAACGAGGTGGGCAAGCGCAACGACCGCCGCTGACCGCTGCCGCCGCCGTTCGGCCACTGAACGAAAAAGCCCCTTGCGCCATCATGGCGCAAGGGGCTTTTTGCTGGGCGCTGAAGGCTCAGGAAGCCGTCTTGGGCGCGCGGCCCGCGCGCCATGCGCCGAAGATGGCGATCAGGCCCGGCACCAGGATCAGGCCCCAGATGATCTTCTCCAGGTTCTCGCGCACCCAGGGCAGGTTGCCGAAGAAATAGCCGGCGGCGCTGATGCCGAACACCCAGACAATGGCTCCGCCCACGTTGAATGCCGTGAACTTGCCCCGGTCCATGGCAGCCACACCGGCCACGAAGGGGGCAAAGGTGCGAATGAACGGCATGAAGCGCGCCAGCACGATGGTGATGCCGCCGTAGCGCTCGTAGAACGCATGGGCCTGGTCGAAGGCGCGGCGGTTGAACCAGCGCGAATCCTCCCACTGGAACACCTTGGGCCCTATGTAGCGGCCTATGGTGTAGTTGCACTGGTCGCCCAGCACGGCCGCCACCAGCAGCACGGTGCAGGCGATCGAATAGTCCATCAGCCCCACGCCGCACAGCGCGCCGACGATGAACAGCAGCGAGTCGCCGGGCAGAAAGGGCATGACCACCACGCCCGTCTCCACGAAGACGATGAGAAACAGCAGCGCATACACCCAGGGTCCATAGGCCACGACAAAGGCCTCCAGATGCTTGTCGATGTGCAGGATGAAGTCGATCAGGAACTGAATGATTTCCAAAAGAGAGTCCTCCGCGGCGGGCGCCGCACCGGCCCGTACTGTACTTCGCCGGCATGCCCCCACGGCCGAGCCGGAGCCGGTTACGCCATCGCACACACCGGCGCTTGCAGGAATCTACAAATGCTTGAAATCAAGCTTGTTTTGTTACACAACTTGATAAAACTCTACGAAAAACTCATGAGTGCGTCAGCTTTTTGCAGGCAAAGTGCTTCCATGCCGTCGGCAATGCCGGCCCGGCCTCACCACCATCGCCAAGACACAAGGAAGCAAGCCATGAACAAGACCCTTCGCACTTTCGCGCACAAGTCCGAACGCCAGTCCGGCTCCACGATGGGCCGCACCCTGGCCATCGCCGCCCTGCTGACCGGCGCGCTCGCGATGGGCGGCTGCGCCCACCGTCCCAACAACGCGCAACTGGGCACGGGCGTGGGTGCCGTGGCCGGTGGTGTGCTGGGCAGCGCGCTGTTCGGCACCACGCTGGGCACCGTGGGCGGCGCCGCGGCCGGTGCGCTGGTCGGCAACCAGATGGGCAGCAATAGCGACCGCGCAGGCCGCCGCCGCTGACCCTGCAGCCACCCTCATTCAAAGAGTGCCCCCGGCTCCGGCTTTTGTTGCCGGGGACGCCTCTTGGAGCCGCTTTCGCGGCTCCTTTTTTTTGAGGGTGCCGGCGCCGCACACCCCCATTCCCACAGCCCGCAAGCGGTGGATGCGAGCCCCTAGAATTGCCGCGTGAACGCATCCATCCCCTCCTCCGACACCCTCCCCCGCCGCCCCATCCGCGACCTGCCCGACGAGCTGATCAGCCAGATCGCGGCCGGCGAAGTCGTCGAGCGTCCTGCCTCGGTGGTGCGCGAACTCGTGGACAACGCACTGGATGCGGGCGCCCGCCAGATCAACGTGCGGCTGCTGGCCGGCGGCGTGCGGCTGATCTCGGTGGAGGACGACGGCGGCGGCATCCCGCGCGATGAGCTGCCCGTGGCATTGCGCCGCCATGCCACCAGCAAGATCACCGATCTGCACGACCTGGAGACCGTGGCCACCATGGGCTTTCGCGGCGAGGCGCTGGCGGCCATCTGCTCGGTGTCGGAGGCGTCCATCCTCTCGCGCCCTGCGGGCCAGGACTCGGCCTATCTGCTCGACGCGCGCAGCGGCGAGCTGCGCCCCGCCGCGCGCAACCAGGGCACGACGGTCGAGGTCAAGGAGCTGTTCTTCTCCACGCCGGCCCGCCGCAAATTCCTCAAGAGCGATGCCACGGAGCTGGCCCACTGCATAGAGTCCGTGCGCCGCCATGCCCTGGCCCGGCCCGACGTGGGCTTTGCCATCTGGCACGAAGGCAAGCTGGTCGAGCAGTGGCGTGCCGCCGGCAGCATGTCGGACGAAGCCCTTGCGCGCCGCCTGGGCGATGTGCTGGGCGACGCCTTCGTGCAGAACTCCGTGACCGTGGAGCACTGGTCGGGCGCCGTCCATGTCACGGGCCGCGCGGGCATTCCCGATGCGGCGCGCTCCCGTCCCGACCACCAGTTCTGCTACGTCAATGGCCGCTTCGTGCGCGACAAGGTGCTGACCCACGCCTCGCGCAGCGCCTACGAGGATGTTCTGCACGGCCACAAGCAGCCCGTGTATGCGCTGTATGTGGAGATCGACCCCGCGCGCGTGGACGTGAACGTGCACCCCACCAAGATCGAAGTACGCTTTCGCGACAGCCGCGAGGTGCACCAGGCCGTGCGCCACGCCATAGAGAACGCGCTGGCCGCACCGCGTGCCGCCGCAGCAGCCGCTGCGGCTGCCGAAGAGGCCGCACGCACGCCCGAGCTTGCGCCCGCCGCTGCGGCAGCGCCGGCCACGGCGCCCAAGGCATCCATGCCCGCCTGGCCCCAGGCCCGCATGAGCTTTGGCGATGAGCAAGGCGGCCACAAGGTCAGCAATATGGCGGGGCTGTGGGCCCCCATGCGCGAGTCCGCAGCCGCAACGGTTGCAAGTCCGGCCCAGGCCTTGGCCGCCGAGCAGCCAGCCGTGCTCGCCGTACCCGCTGTGCCCACTGCTGCCCTGGCCCCCGTCAGCTACGCGCCCCCGGCTTACGCGCCGGCCGTCCAGTCCCCGACTGTTGCCGTTGCCGAGCCTGCTCCTGCGGATTTCTCTGCGCCCCGCACATCATCCGCAGCGGCCCCGGCAGCGTCCGACGAGCCCGTCTGGCCCCTGGGCCGCGCCGTCGCCCAGATCCACGGCGTCTACATCCTGGCCGAGAATGCCCAGGGCATGGTCGTGGTGGACATGCATGCGGCGCACGAGCGCATCGTCTACGAGCAGCTCAAGAATGCCGTCAATACGGCAGAACAGATCCCCAGCCAGCCGCTGCTGATTCCCGCCACCTTCGCCGCCACGCCCGAGGAAGTGGCCACGGCCGAGGCCCATGGCGACACGCTGCAGGCGCTGGGCATGGAAGTCTCGCCCTTCTCTCCCAAGACCCTGGCCGTGCGTGCCGTGCCCGCCACCCTGGCCCAGGGCGATGCCGTGGAGCTGGCGCGCAGCGTGCTGGCCGAGCTGGCCCAGCACGACGCCAGCACCGTGGTGCAGCGCGCGCGCAATGAGATCCTGGCCACCATGGCCTGCCACGGCGCCGTGCGCGCCAACCGCCGCCTCACGCTGGACGAGATGAACGCCCTGCTGCGCCAGATGGAAGTCACCGAACGCTCCGACCAATGCAACCACGGCCGCCCCACCTGGCGGCAGATGAGCATGAAGGAGCTGGACGCGCTGTTCCTGCGCGGCCGGTAAACCGCCCCGGCAACACTCAGTCACGCATTTTTGCGAAGGCCGCGAGTTGCTCGTACTTGCGGTCTTCCTCGGCGATCAGGCGCGCCAGGTCCTCGCGGCCCGTGGCCGGCACCATGCCGGCATCTTCCAGGCGCTTGCGCACGGCGGGCTCGGCCAGCGCCTCCTGCAGCGCAGCGGTGATGCGCTGGGCCGTGTCCGCAGGCAGGGCGCGCGGCGCCATCAGCGCAAACCAGCCCACCAATTCATAGCCGCGCAGCGGCGCCAGCTCGGCCATGGCCGGAACCTGGGGCAAGGCGGACAGGCGCTGCGCGCTGGTGACCGCCAGCGGCACGATGCGCCCGCTCTGCAGGAACGGTTGCGCCGCCGTGGGCGAGAGCACGGCCAGGTCCAGGCTGCCGCCCGCCAGGTCGCTGGTCAGCGGCGCCACGCCGCGGTAGGGCACATGGGCGATGGAGATGCCCGCGCGCTGGTTGAGCAGCTCTCCCGCGAAATGCAGGGTCGATCCCACGCCCGAGCTGCCGTAGCTGAGCTTGCCGGGCTGGCGCTTCGCCAGCTCCAGCAGCTCGGCCAGGGTCTTCACGCCCAGGCCGGGGCGTGCGGCCAGGATCAGCGGGCTGGTGGCCACCAGGCCCAGCGGCGTGAAATCGCGGCGCCCGTCATAGCGCTGCGCGGGGTTGACGATGCGCGTGGCCACCAGCTCGTTGCTGGCCCCCACCAGCAGCGTGTAGCCATCGGCCGGTGCCGAGGCCACGCGCTGGGCCGCAATGGCGCCGGCCGCCCCGCCCACGTTGTCCACCACCACCGTGCCGCGCAGCCGCGCGGCCAGCCCATCCCCCACCACGCGGGCGGCCAGGTCCACCGAACCACCGGCCGGGTATCCGACGACCAGCTTCAAGGGCTTGGAGGGGAAGCTGCCCTGAGCAGCGGCCGGCAGGACCAGCCCCAGCGCGGCCGCGCCCAGGAGGCTGCGGCGGCTCAGGACCTGGCGGGCCTCGGAGGAGAGAGGAAATGCAGTGCGCATGGTGGCAATCGCAGGTGAAGTCGTGAAAGGAATCCGGTGCGGGCGCGGCGCCTCAGGCGGCGGACAGAAAGCGCCGGGCCAGCTTCACCCAGTAGGTGGCAGCCAGCGGCAGGATGCGGTCGTTGAAGTCGTAGCCGGGGTTGTGGACCATGCAGCCGCCCGTGCCATGGGTGTCGCCCACGCCGTTGCCCACGATCAGGTAGCTGCCCGGGCATTGTTCGAGCATGAAGGAGAAGTCCTCGCTGCCCGTCAGCGGCTGCAGGCCGGGGATCAGCGCCTGCTCGCCCAGCCAGTCGCGCGCCACCTCGCGGGCGAAGGCCGTGCTGGCCGCATCGTTGACCAGGGCCGGATAGCGCCAGCGGTAGTCCACCACGGCCTCGGCCCCCAGCGTGGCGGCCTGGGCATGGGCCAGCGCGGTGATGCGTTCGCGCAGCAGGGCACGCACCTCGGGCCGGTAGGCGCGCACGGACAGGCGCAGCTCCACCTCGCCAGGGATCACGTTGGGCGCATCGCCGCCATGGATGGCGCCCACGCTGACCACGGCCATGTCGCGGGGATCGACATTGCGCGAGACCACCGTCTGCAGCGCCAGCACCAGGTGGGCCGCCGCCACCACCGGGTCGGCCGACAGGTGCGGGGCCGAGCCATGGCCGCCCTTGCCGCGCACGGTGATGATCACCGTGTCCGACGAGGCCATGAACGAGCCCTCGCGAAAGCCGAACTGCCCCTCGGCAAAGCCCGGCATGTTGTGCAGCGCAAAGATGGCATCGCAGGGGAAGCGCTCGAACAGGCCGTCCTCCACCATCTTGCGGCCGCCGCCCAGGCCCTCCTCGGCCGGCTGGAAGATCAGGTGCAGCGTGCCGTCGAAGCCGCGTGCCTGGGCCAGCTCCCGCGCGGCGGCCAGCAGGATGGCGGTATGGCCGTCGTGCCCGCAGGCATGCATGCGGCCCGCATGGCGGCTGGCGTAGGGCAGGCCGGTCTGCTCGTGGATGGGCAGCGCATCCATATCGGCGCGCAGGCCCAGGCGCCGCGTGCCCGTACCGCAGCGCAGCGTGCCGACCACGCCCGTGCCTCCCAGGCCCCGGCGCACTTCGTAGCCCCAGGAGGCCAGGCGCTCGGCCACCAAGTCGCTGGTGGCGAACTCCTCGAAGGCCAGCTCGGGATGGGCATGCAGGTGATGGCGCAGGGCCACCATCTCGGCCTGCGTGGCACGAATGCCGGCAAGCACCGGATCGGCGGCTTCGGCCGTGGTGGAAACGGGCGGGTCAATGTTCATGCCCGCAGTCTAGGAAGCGTGGGCAGCGGGCGGAAGACCGCCAGCGCCTGCCCTGCCAGGCATTGCCTGTCATCCCCTGAACACCTGCACGCGCCAATCACGGGCATGGCACACATGGCACGAAACCTGCAAGATCGGCCCATGAATTCCCAGCCCCACCCCGATGCCGGTCCCGCCATGAAGCTGCACCAGATGCGCTACCTCGTCGCAGTGGCCGGCTGCGGCAGCGTGCGCGCCGCGTCACGCGCGCTGGGCATCACCCAGTCGGCCATCACCCAGGCCCTGCGCGAACTGGAGGAAGGCCACCGCCTTGCGCTGTTCGAGCGCCAAAGCAGCGGCATCGTCCTCACGCCGGCCGGGCGCACGCTGCTGCGCCATGCCCAGCTGATCACCGGGCAGATGGCCCAGGCCGAGGATGAAATGGCCCGCCTGCGCGACACCTGCGCCGTGGCGCGCCTGTCCGTGGGCGTGACGCCCTGGGTGGGCCAGAGCCTGCTGCCCCATGTGCTGCGCGCCTTCCGCGCCGAACTGCCCCAGGTGCGGCTGGAGCTGTTCGAGGGCCTGTCGGCCGTGGCCCATCCGCGCCTGCGCGAAGGCACGCTGGACCTGCTGATCGGCCGCGTGCCCTCGGGCCCCTCGGGCGGCGACCTGCATGGCACGCCGCTGTTCCGCTACGACGCCACCGTCGTGGCCCGCACGGGCCATCCGCTGGCAGGCGCCCGCTCACTGGCCGAGCTGATGGACTGCGACTGGCTGCTCAACTACACGCCGCCTGAAGAAGACGACCTGGTGCGGCGCCTGTTCCTGCGCCACGGCCTGCCCGTGCCCGTGGGCCACATCCACCTGGTGCATTCGGCATCGCTGCTGCTGCACCTGATCGCGCACAGCGACATGCTCTCGTTGTGCCCCTGGCCGCTGATCGAATCGGGCGTGCCCCAGGGCACCCTGGTGCCGCTGTCCCTGCGCGAGCAGTTCGAGCCCCACACGGTGGGCGTGGTCCAGCGCGGCCACGGCCCCCTGCCCTGGGTGGCCGAGCGCTTCGTGCACCACCTCATGGAGCAGGTCCACGCCTGCCGCCACAGCCCGGACCCGGTGCTGCAGCGCGTGTTCCGCTCCATTGACGTGCTGGCCTGAGGGTGCCTCAGCGCAACGTGGCCTGGGCCACCGGCACGTTCGCCGATTCGCCGGCCGGCACGTCAGCCGGCACATCCCAGCCCCCGCCCAGCGCGCGGATCAGGCCCACGGCGGCCTGGTACTGCGCGGACTTCACCTGCAGCGCCTGGCGGCGGTTGCGCAGCTCGCTGCGGCGCGCATCCAGCAGGTCCAGCTGGCTGACGTAGCCATTGCGGTAGCGCGTGTCCGACAGGCTGGTGGCGCGCTGGGCGGCCACCACGGCCTGGCCCTGCACGGTGGACTGCTCCTGCAGGATGCGGATGGAAGACAGCTGGTCCTCCACCTCCTGGAAGGCCACCAGCGCCTGCTGGCGGTAGGCGGCCAGCGCGGCATCGAGCTGTGCGCCGGCAGCCTGCACGCCGGCCTCGCGCCGGCCGCCGTCGAACAGCGGCAGCGACAGCAGGGCGCCCACGCCCCAGGAGCGCATGGACCACTTGAACAGGTCACCGACCTCGGGCGAGGCGTGGCCGGCCGCGCCGGTCAGCGAGATGCTGGGGAACCATGCCGTCTTCGCCACGCCCACGCGCGACTGCGCGGCGAACACGGCGCGCTGCGCGGCCGAGATGTCGGGCCGGCGCATCAGCACCGTGGCCGGCACGCCGGCTGGGATGGCGGGCAGAGCCGTGGTCCAGGCGCCTTCGCCCAGGCCGAAGCGCGAGGCCGAGTCGCCCACCAGCACTGCCAACGCATGCTCGACCTGGGCGCGCTGGCGGTCCAGCGCCAGCGCGTCCGATTCGGTGGCCGACAGCTCGGCCTGGATGCGCGCCACGTCCAGTTCGGCAATGTCGCCGGCCTGCAGCCTTCGCTCCGACAGGCGCAGCGTGTCGCGGTAGGCCTCCACGGTCTCGCGCATCAGGGCGCGCTCGGCGTCCAGCGCGCGCAGCTGCAGATAGGTCTGCGCGACCTCGGCCTGCACGGCCAGCCGCGTGCTTTGCAGCAGGGCCTCGCGGCCCTCGGCGTCCAGCCGCGATGCGTCGGCCGCCTGGGAAATGCGGCCGAACAGATCGACCTCGTACGACAGGTTCAGTCCCGCATTGACCAGGGTGGCAGGCCGCGTGCCCGAGGCCTTGTCCAGCCCCGCGCCGCGCGTGGCCCCTGCGCCCAGGCCCAGTTGGGGCATGCGCTCGGCATTGGCGCTGCGCGCCAGGGCGCGGGCCTCGGCCAAGCGTGCGGCCGCGGCCTGGATGCTCTGGTTGTCCAGCGTGGCCTTGTCCACCAGCGCGTCCAGCGCCGGGTCGGCAAAGGCCAGCCACCATTGGCCGCGTGCCTGGGCTTCGACGGGCAGGGCCTGGGTCCAGCCCGCCTGCGGCGCGGCGCCCTGCTCCTTGAAGGCGGGGGCGGCCGGCAGCTCGGGCAGGCTCTGGGACACGCTGGCGCAGCCGGCCAGGGCCAGCGCCGCCACCAGGGGCAGCAGACGCCTGGACAGTTTCGAAAGCGATGGGATCTTCATGATCGGTTCCTGTTCTTGTGGTGTGGGCTCATTCATGCTCGCCACGCGCAGCAGAGGGCATGGGCAGTGCGCCACCACCCGAGGCATGGCCGTGGGCGGGTGCCTGTGCAGGGGCCTCTTCCTCCATCTCTGGACCATGCTGCTTGAGCGGCCGGTTGCCTGCCAGGCGGCGCATCAGCACGTAGAACACGGGCGTGAGGAACAGGCCGAAGGCCGTCACCCCGATCATTCCCGAGAACACGGCCACGCCCATGGCACGGCGCATTTCCGAGCCCGCGCCCGTGGACAGCACCAGGGGCAGCACGCCCATGACGAAGGCCAGCGAGGTCATCAGAATGGGGCGCAGGCGCAGCCGGCTGGCCTCGATGGCGGCCTGTATGGGCGTGCGGCCCTCGAACTCCAGCTCCCGTGCGAATTCCACGATCAGGATGGCGTTCTTCGCACTCAGCCCCACCAGCACGATGAGCCCGATCTGCGTGAAGACATTGCTGTCGCCACCCGACAGCCAGACGCCGGTCATGGCCGCCAGCAGGCCCATGGGAACGATCAGGATGATGGCAATGGGCAGGGTCAGGCTCTCGTACTGCGCGGCCAGCACCAGGAAGACCAGCAGCAGGGCCAGCGGGAACACGATCACCGCCGAATTGCCGGCCAGGATTTCCTGGTAGGTCAGGTCGGTCCATTCGAAGGCTATGCCCTTGGGCAGGGTCTCGGCCGCGATGCGCTTGATGGCATCCTGCGCCTGGCCCGAAGAGAAGCCCGGTGCGGCACCGCCGTTGATGTCGGCCGTGAGGTAGCCGTTGTAGCGCATGGCGCGCTCGGGGCCGAAGCTGGAGTCCACCTTCATCAGCGCCGACAGCGGAATCATCTCGCCCGAGCTGGAGCGCACTTTGAGCATGCCCACGTCCTCGGCACGCGCGCGGTAGGGCGCGTCGGCCTGCACGCGGACGCTGTAGGTGCGGCCGAACTTGTTGAAGTCGTTCGCATACAGGCTGCCCAGGTAGATCTGCATGGTGTCGAAGATGTCCGTCACCGGCACGCCAAGCTGGCGCGCCTTGGTGCGGTCGATGTCGGCATACAGCTGGGGAACGTTGACCTGCCAGCTGGTGAACATGCCGGTCAGCTCGGGCGTCTGGTAGGCCTTGGCCATGAAGGCCTTCACGGCCGCATCCATCTGGTCATAGCCCAGGGAGGCGCGGTCTTCCAGCTGCAGCTTGAAGCCGCCCGTCGTGCCCAGGCCCGCCACGGGTGGCGGCGGGAACATGACGATGAAGGCGTCCTGGATGCCTGCGAAGGCCTGGTTCAGTTGGCCGGCCACGGCGCCGCCGCTCTGGTCGGCGCGCTTGCGCTCGTCGAAGGGCTTGAGCGTGGCGAAGACGATGCCCGAGTTGGAGCTGTTGGTGAAGCCGTTGATGGACAGGCCCGGGAAGGCGATGGTGTCCTCCACGTTGGGGTTGTCCTTCATGATCTCGCCCATGCGGCGGATCACCTCGTCCGTGCGGTCCAGCGTGGCGCCGTCGGGCAGCTGGGCAAAGCCTATCAGGTACTGCTTGTCCTGCGCCGGCACGAAGCCCGAAGGCACGGCCTTGAACAGGCCGAAGGTCACGGCGATCAGCGCCAGGTAGATGGCCAGCATCAGCGTCTTGCGCGAGATCACGCGGCCCACGCCGCCGCTGTAGGCCTCGGAGCCCCGGTGGAACATGCGGTTGAAGCCGCGGAACAGCCAGCCGAAGGCCCGGTCCATGCCGCGCGTCAGCGCGTCCTTGGGCGCATCGTGGCCGCGCAGCAGCAGGGCCGCCAGCGCGGGCGACAGGGTCAGCGAGTTGATGGCCGAGATCACCGTGGAGATGGCGATGGTCACCGCGAACTGCTTGTAGAACTGGCCCGTGAGGCCGCTGATGAAGGCCAGCGGCACGAACACCGCCACCAGCACCAGGGCGATGGCGATGATGGGCCCGGACACTTCGCGCATGGCGCGGTAGGTGGCGTTGCGCGGCGTGAGACCGGCCTCGATGTTGCGCTCCACGTTCTCGACCACGACGATGGCGTCATCCACCACGATGCCGATGGCCAGCACCAGGCCGAACAGGCTCAGCGCGTTGATGGAAAAGCCCAGCAGATGCAGCACGGCAAAGGTGCCGATCACCGACACCGGCACGGCCAGCAGCGGGATGATGGAGGCGCGCCAGGTCTGCAGGAACAGGATCACCACCAGCACCACGAGCACGATGGCCTCCAGCAGCGTGTGCACCACCGATTCGATGGAGGCGCGCACGAACTGCGTGGGGTCGTAAGCGATGCGGTACTCCAGGCCCTCGGGCATGTTCTTGTTCAGGGCCTCCATGGTCTTGCGCACATTGGCCGAGATCTCCAGCGCATTGGAGCCCGGCGCCTGGAACACGCCCATGCCCACGGCCGGGTCGTTGTTCAGCAGCGAGCGCAGCGAATAGTCGGCCGCGCCCATCTCCAGGCGGCCGATGTCGCGCAGGCGGGTCACGGCGCCGTCGGCGCCGCTCTTGACGATGATGTCGCCGAAGTCCTCCTCGCTTTGCAGCCGGCCCTGGGCGTTGATGGACAACTGCATGTCCACGCCCGGCAGTCCCGGCGAGGCGCCGACCACGCCGGCCGCAGCCTGCACGTTCTGGCCACGGATGGCGGCCACCACATCGCTGGCCGACAGGCCGCGCTGCGCCACCTTCTGCGGGTCCAGCCACACGCGCATGGCGTAGTCGCCGCCGCCGAAGATCTGGATCTGGCCCACGCCCTCGATGCGCGCCAGCGGGTCCTTCACGTTCAGCACCGCGTAGTTGCGCAGGTAGTTGATGTCATAGCGCTGGTTGGGCGAGACCAGGTGGACCACCATGGTCAGGTCGGGTGCGCTCTTGACCGTGGTGATGCCCAGGCGGCGCACCTCTTCCGGCAGGCGCGGCTCGGCCTGCGAGACGCGGTTTTGCACCATCTGCTGCGCCTTGTCGGGGTCGGTGCCCAGGCGGAAGGTGACGGTCAGCGTCATCACGCCGTCGCTGGTGGCCTGGCTGCCCATGTAGAGCATGCCTTCGACGCCGTTGATCTGCTCTTCCAGCGGCGTGGCCACGGTCTCGGCGATCACCTTGGGATTGGCGCCCGGGTACTGGGCGCGCACCACCACGGATGGCGGCGCGACCTCGGGGTATTCCGAGATCGGCAGCCCGCCCATGGCGATCAGGCCGGCGATCAGCATCAGCAGCGAAAGCACGCCCGCGAAGATCGGCCGGTCAATGAAGAATTTGGATAGGTTCATGGTGTTTGGCTCCGCCACGGCAAAGCGCGGCCCATGCCGCCTGCGGTCAGGCGGCATTTCAGAGGCAGGAAAGGTGTGCGGCTAGATCAGGACTTGGTTGCGTCAGCCACTTGTTCGGCTGCCTGCCGGGTGCCCGGCTGGCGGGCATCGGCCCGCGCATCCATGGACACCTCCTTGGGCGCGACCAGGGCGCCGGGGCGGATGTGCTGCAGGCCGTTGACCACCACGCGCTCGCCGGGCTGCAGGCCCTGGGTCACGTTGCGCAGGCCGTTGACCGAGGCGCCCAGCACCACCTCGCGGTAGACGGCCTTGTTGTCGCCGCCCACCACCATCACGTACTTCTTGCTCTGGTCCGTGCCGATGGCGCGCTCGCTGACCAGCAGCATGCTGCTGTCGCGCGCCTGGCCCATGCGGATGCGGGCGAACTGGCCGGGCATGAGGGCGCCGTCCTTGTTGTCGAAGGCGGCGCGCACGCGCACGGTGCCGCTTCGGGCATCGACCTGGTTGTCGATCAGCTGCAGCCGGCCCTCGAAGGGCGTGCTGCCGGCCGTGGCCGTGCCCATCTGCACGGGAATGCTGTCGATCCTGGTGCGGTTGCCCGCGCCGCCGCCCAGCTCCTTGAGCGCGCGCGTGATGACCTGCTCATCGGCATCGAAGCTCGCGTAGATGGGGCTGACCGAGACCAGCGTGGTCAGCACCGGCGCGCCCGGGCCTGCGGCCACCAGGTTGCCCACGGTGATCTCGCGCTTGCCGATGCGGCCCGACACGGGGGCGCGCACCTGGGTGTAGCCCAGGTTCAGCCGCGCCGATTGCAGGGACGCCTGGGCCGCGCGCAGATTGGCCTCGGCCTCGCTGCCTGCGTTGATGCGCTCGTCCAGCTCGCGCTGGGCAATCGCCCGCTCGTCCCACAGGCGGCGTGCACGCTCCTGCTCGCTGCGCGCATAGGACTGGCGTGCCTGGGCCGAGGCCACCTGCGCTTCGGCCCGCTCGACCTCGGCCGCATACGGTGCGGGGTCGATGGTGATCAGCAGATCGCCCTGCTTGACCAGCGCGCCCTCGCGAAAGTGCACGGCCTGCACGGCGCCGGCCACGCGGGAGCGGATGTCCACGCGCTCCACGGCTTCAAGGCGGCCCGAGAACTCGTCCCAGGCGGTGACTTCGCTTTCGGCGACCGTGGCCACCGACACGGGCGTGGCGGCGGGCTGGGCGCTGGCGGGCGCGTCATCGGCCTTGGCATCGAAGCCGTGCAGGCCGAACAGGCCGGCGCTGACGGCGAGGATGGCTGCAGCGGCGGCCGGCAGCTTCCAGCCCTTGCGCTGGGCCGAGGCGGAAGAAGAGGATGAGGAGGATGAGGTGGATTGGGTGGACATGGTGTTTTTTTGCGTAATTCAGGGAACACGATGCCCGCCCGGCGCCTGAACGCGCCGGGAAGGCGGAATCGAAATGGGAAAACGGGGGCAGCAAGGTTCGCCGGCTGCGGCGGCGCGGGGCCTAGCCCGGTGCTGCGGGCTTGTTCATGGCGGCCTCGAAGAAGTCATGCACATGCTGGAACACGGCGGCGCTGCAGGCCGTACAGGCCTCGGCCTCGGACAGGGCCTGCGGCCAGTTCGACGCGCTGGGCAGCACATGGCTGCTGGCCGTCACGCCGGCCGCGCGCAGGCGGGCCGCATAGGCCTGGGCCTCGTCGCGCAGCGGGTCGTCACCGCCCACCAGCACCAGAGCCGGCGGCAGCTGGGCCAGGCGCAGCGAGCTGCCGGGTACGGCATAGGGATGCATGGCGTCCTTGGGGCAGCTCAGGTACTCGCGCCAGCCCGTGGCCCAGCGGCATTCGCCGGCCTCGGGCGTGGCCTCGCGCTGCGAGGCGGTGCCGGTGCAGGGATCGAGCATGGGCGACACCAGGATCTGGCCTGCCAGCGGAGGGTGGCCCCGGTCTCGCGAGATCACGGCCACGGCGGCGGCCAGGTTGCCGCCGGCTTCTTCACCCGCGAGGAACAGCGGCGCGCCCTTGCCCGCCATCTTCACGCGGTGCTTGTACAGCCACTGCAGCACGGCGTAGCCCACCTCGATGGGCTGGGGAAACGGATGCTCGGGCGCCAGCGGATAGGCCAGCGACACCACGACGGCGCCCGCCTCGGCCAGCAGCCGGCCGATGTAGCGGCCGTTGTCCAGCGTGCCGCAGACAAAGGTGCCGCCATGGAAATGCAGCACCAGAGGCGAAACCGTGCCGGGCCTGCGCTGGCCATAGGCGCGCGCAGCCACGGTGCCGTGCTCGGGCAGCTCGATGGAGAATTCTGTTTCGGCAATCTGCGCCCCGGCGGCGGGGCCGTTCGGAGGCGACGAGGAAGTGGACATGGCGCGAACCTGCGGCAATGGTCGATGGTTGGAATATAGGCGGCGCCGGCCATGTCTGAAATAGCAACGCAGCCATCGCTCTGTTTCCGTTTCACGAACAATCGCCCGACACGGCGCGTGTGAGAATTCCGCCGAGCCGGCATTCCCTTGCCGGGCGCTGCAGGAGCAACTTTCCATGGACCAGATCCAGGCCATGCGTGTCTTCGTTCGCGTGGTGGAAGCCGGCAACTTCACCCGCGCCGCCGATTCGCTGGACCTGCCCAAGGGCACGGTCACCAAACAGATCCAGGCGCTGGAGGCGCGCGTGCGCGTCAAGCTGCTCAACCGCACGACGCGGCGCGTCACCGTCACGCCCGATGGCGCCGCCTACTACGAACGCGCGGCACGCCTGCTCAACGACTTCGACGATCTCGAAGCCAGCATGGTCAACACCCAGACCGCGCCCAGCGGGCGGCTGCGGCTGGACGTGGGCAGCTCCATGGCCCGGCTGATCATCATTCCGGCGCTGACCGAATTCTGCGAACGCTATCCCGACATACAGATCGACCTGGGCGTGGGCGACCGCCTGGTGGACCTGATCAGCGACAACGTGGACTGCGTGATCCGCGGGGGCGAGCTCAGCGACCAGTCCCTGGTGGCGCGGCGCATCGGCTCGATGAACTGGGTCACCGTGGCCTCGCCCGCCTACCTGGCACGCCATGGCGTGCCCCAGCATCCGTCCGAACTGGATACGAAGCACCAGATCGTCGCCTTCTTCTCGGGCCATACGCGGCGCATGTACCCGCTGGAATTCCAGCGGGGCGATGAATCCATCGAGGTGGCGGGCAACTACCGCATCGCGGCCAACGACAGCAATGCCTACACGGCCGCCGTGCTGGCGGGCTTTGGCATCGCGCAGCTGGTCACGGCCTTTGCCCAGCCGCTGATCGACAGCGGCGAACTGGTCGAGGTCCTGCCCGATTGGACCCAGCCGCCGCTGCCCATACACGTGGTCTACCCGCCCAACCGCCACCTCAGCGCCAAGGTGCGGGCCTTCGTGGACTGGGCGGCCGACCTGTTCGCGCGCCATCCCCAGCTGCAGCGCAGCTGAAAGGCCGGCGATGGGATGGCCGGGCGGGCCCAAGCCCCGTCCGGCTGCAAGGCCTTCCTAGCCATTCTTCATGTCAGCGGGCATGGCGCCAGCCATTCCCATTCGCCATGACCATGCACGCCACCGGATACGGCCGATCCAGGAGCCTGCCTGCCCGCCCACTGCTGCACGCAGCTTTCTGCCATGCACCAAATACCGTCAACCTCCTCTGAAGATGCACCGAAACACGGCACGAAGGCACCAAGCTCGGGCGCCGTTCACCAAAACGATGCATGACGGCATAACTTTTAGGCATAATCTTGGTTTGCACTCACCCCTTCCCGCAGCCGTTTTTAGTCAGAGGTTTTTTCCATGAAGTACGAGTCCGTCGGCCAGTTCCTTGATGAAGTCGCGCAACGCAATCCCGGCCAGCCCGAATTCCTGCAAGCCGTCACCGAAGTGATGGAAAGCCTGTGGCCCTTCATCGAGAAGAACCCCAAGTACGCCGAGCACGGACTGCTGGAGCGCCTGGTCGAGCCCGAGCGCGTGGTCATGTTCCGCGTGAGCTGGACCGACGACAAGGGCCAGGTGCAGGTCAACCGCGGCTTCCGCATCCAGCACAGCATGGCCATCGGCCCCTACAAGGGCGGCCTGCGTTTCCACCCCTCGGTCACGCTGTCCGTGCTCAAGTTCCTGGCGTTCGAGCAGACCTTCAAGAACGCGCTGACCACGCTGCCCATGGGCGGCGGCAAGGGCGGCTCGGACTTCGATCCCAAGGGCAAGAGCCCCGCTGAAGTCATGCGCTTTTGCCAGGCCTTCGTCACCGAGCTGTTCCGCCACGTGGGCCCGGACACCGACGTGCCGGCAGGCGACATCGGCGTGGGCGGCCGCGAAGTGGGCTTCATGGCCGGCATGTACAAGAAGCTGTCCAACAGCGCCGCCAGCGTGTTCACGGGCAAGGGCCTGTCCTTCGGCGGCTCGCTGATCCGCCCCGAAGCCACCGGCTACGGCACCGTCTACTTCGCCCAGGAAATGCTGGCCACGCGCGGCCAGTCCTTCGCAGGCAAGACCGTCTCCATCTCCGGCTCGGGCAATGTGGCCCAGTACGCCGTGGAAAAGGCCATGCAGCTGGGCGCCAAGGTGGTGTCGGTCTCCGACTCCTCGGGCACCGTGTATGACCAGGACGGCTTCACCACCGAGAAGCTGGCCATCCTGATGGACGTGAAGAACCACCG
This sequence comes from Delftia sp. DT-2, assembly GCF_028401915.1. Taxonomy (NCBI): domain Bacteria; kingdom Pseudomonadati; phylum Pseudomonadota; class Betaproteobacteria; order Burkholderiales; family Comamonadaceae; genus Delftia; species Delftia sp. DT-2. The sequence continues at coordinate 160,141 of NZ_JAQOTI010000006.1, read as the reverse complement.
CTACGGCCGCGTGGACGAGTACGCCAAGCTGGTGGGCGCAGAGTTCCTGCGCGGCAAGACGCCGTGGCACCTGAAGGTGGACGTGGCCCTGCCCTGCGCCACGCAGAACGAACTGACCGAGGAAGATGCCAAGGTGCTGATCGCCAACGGCGTGGTCTGCGTGGCCGAAGGCGCCAACATGCCCTCGACCATCGAAGCCGCCAAGGCCTTCGAGAAGGCCGGCGTGCTGTACGCACCGGGCAAGGCCAGCAATGCCGGTGGCGTGGCCACCTCGGGCCTGGAGATGAGCCAGAACGCGGCCCGCCTGTCCTGGCCCGCCGAGGAAGTCGATGCCCGCCTGCTGCAGATCATGCAAGGCATCCACGCCGCCTGCCTGAAGTACGGCAAGCGCGAGGACGGCACGGTCAGCTACATCGACGGCGCCAACATCGCCGGCTTCGTCAAGGTAGCCGATGCCATGCTGGCCCAGGGCGTGATCTGAGCATCAGCGCTCCCCATCCCTGACGAAAGCCCATGCAGCCTGCTGCATGGGCTTTTTTCATTGAAAGAGATGGATTCGCGCGCCTTACCTGTCGCGCACCGCATCGGCCAGCGCCGCCCAGGCCTTGAGCGTCAGCGCATGCGTGAAGGCCGCGCCCGCCACCGGGTGCGATGACAGCTTGACCACCACCATCTGCGCGGCCGGGTTCACGTGGATGAACTGGCCGTGTATGCCGGCGGCCTCGTAGGCGCCATCGGCGTTGTGCAGTACCCACCATTGGTTGCGGTAGCTGTAGCCGGGCCGCGCGGCCTGGATGCCGCGGAACTTGAACTGCTCGCGGTCGCCGCCGCGCGCAATGTCGTCCAGCACCGCCTTGTCGAAGACCTTGTGGCCGTTGAAGCTGCCGCCCAGGCGCAGCATCTCGCCCACGCGCGCCAGGTCACGCGCCGTGGCGTTCAGGCCCGCGCCCTGCAGCGGCGTGCCGGTGCTGTCCACCATCACATAGGCGTCTTCCTGCATGCCCAGCTTCTGCCAGATGTTCTCGCTCATGAGATCGCTCCAGCGCCGGCCCGTGACGCGCGAGACGATCCAGCCCAGCACCTCGGAATGCACGGTGCGGTAGACAAAGCCCTCGCCATGCGTGCCTTCCTTGGGCAGCGTCTTGAGGAAGTCGTACACATTGGTCGGCCCCGCGTAGCCGGGCGGACGCGGCAGCATGCCCGAGGCCCAGGAGTAGCCGAAGATCTCGGTCCTGGGGTCGGTGTAGTCCTCGCGAAAGCGCACGGCCCCGGTCATGTCCATGACCTGGCGCACCGTCATGTCGCCCCAGGCAGAGCCTTCCAGCTCGGGCACGTATTTAGTGACCAGGGCCTGGGGATCGATGCGCCCATCGTGGGCCAGTTGCGCGGCCATCAGGCCGGTGAACGATTTGGTGACCGAGAACAGCAGGTGGGGCGAGCTGGCCTGCATCTGGTTCTGGTAGCGCTCGAAGACCACCCGTCCCTTGTGCAGCACCACGATGGCGTCGGTATAGGTGCGGTCCAGCCACTGGTCCACGGTGATGGGCTGGCCCTTGTCGTCGTCAAAGCGCAGGCCGCCCAGGGCCATGGGCGCTTCGGGCAGTGCCGAGGGCCCCGCCGCGCCGCGCCGGATGTTCTGCGTGGGCTGGATTTCGCGCAGGTGCTGCACCACCCAGCGCAGCTGCGGATAGCGGTAGCCGTTGGACACGTCCACGCGCTTGTCGGCGGCCGGCGGAAAGCCCTGCATCAGCCCCAGCTGCTCCAGGCGCACGCTGTCGGGCGGCGGCAGCGCGGGCGCTGCGGGGGCCTGTGCCTGGGCCGCCACCCAGCCGGGCAGCAGTGCCAGCAGGGCCATGGCATGCCGGGAACGCCGAAAGAGCGGACTGACCATCGTTGTCTCCTTGGTTTTTGGAAACGGCCAGTCTTGCAGAAAGCCCTCGGCCGGTCACGGGTGTTCGCCCACCCGCAGGCCGGCGGGCTGTCGTCTGCGTGACGAAGGTTTCAGCGGCGCATCAAGGCCGCATCGCACCAGCGCTGCGCCACGGCCGGAGAAGTGGTGCAGACCGTGTCGTGCGTCACCGTGGTCACGGCGCGCTCCAGCAGCTGGATGTCGGCCTCGTGCTGGCGCGCCACATGCGGGTCCTCGAAGAAGATCACGCGCTGGCAGCGGCGGTCCAGCACCAGGTCGGCGATCTGCGCATCGCCGCCCAGCGGGCCGCTGTTGTAGCGGTCCACCCAGGGCCGGTCCTCGGGCCAGCCACGGCTCCAGGCCATTTCGTTGAGCCTCTGTCCCGTGGTGCCCGTGCCCACGCGCCGGCCAAAGCGCGACAGCAGCTCGAAGTTGCGCGCCGCGAAATCCAGCATGGTGGGCTTGAGCGCATCGTGGGCGATCAGCGCCAGCGTCTGCTGTGCGTAGTCGTGAAAGCGCTGCGCACCGGCATCCTTGGGCAGACCTGCCTGGATGCGCTCCATCTCGACCCAGTCCCGCGCCGAGGCCACGGTGGACAGGAAGGGCTTGCCATGGATCACGCACTGGCGCTTGAGCGCCACGGCCTCGGGAAAGATGGAGGACGGATCCACCGGGTCGGTGAAATAGATGGCCCCGTCGATGGTGCGCTCGTCACCTTCCACGCCCACCACCTCGGCCACCAGTTTCATCAGCCCGCCTTCGCGGCCATAGGGATAGCGGCGCAGGCCCCGGTAGGACGCCAGCATGCCGGCCGCCTGGATGGCATCGAAGGTGCGGCCCACGGCATGCAGGCCCAGCTGCAGCTCGCGGATGCCGGACTCGCAGGCGCGCAGCCAGCCGAACAGTGCGGCATCCTCGGTTTGGTGGTGGATTCGGTTGGCGGCCAGGCCCAGGCGTATCGGCATACAGGTTCACTCATCAACAGTGGGGAGAGGCCCGTGCAGCCAGGACAGCCTGCGGACCAGCGGCAAGAATAGCGCCAATCCATGACAACGCCGGCCGGCACGGCAGCGGCGCTGAACTTTTGGCCGGCCCGTGCATCCATTGTTGCGTCATGCCCTCACTGCTTTCCCACCTGTGGCCCCGACGGCGCCTGCACCGGCTCACGGCAGCGCTGGGCGTGGCCGCGCTGCTGGCGGCCAGCGGCTGCTCCGTGCTGGATACCAAGCAGCGCGAATGGATCTTCCAGCCCAGCGACCGCAGCTGGCCCGGCGCCAACACGGCCGGCATGGAAGATGTCTGGATCGACATGCCAACGCAGGACGGCGCCCGCCTGCATGCGCTGTGGCTGCCCCAGCCGGCCACGGCCGGCAACGCCCCCGTGCTGCTGTACCTGCATGGCGCGCGCTGGAACGTTGCCGGCTCCTCGCCGCGCATCCGGCGGCTGCACGAGCTGGGCTTTTCGGTGCTGGCCATCGACTACCGGGGCTTCGGCAAGAGCAGCGCCGGCCTGCCGTCCGAGGAATCGGCCGCCGAGGATGCCCGCGCCGGCTGGGACTGGCTGGGCCGGCACGCTCCGGACCGGCCGCGCTTCATCTTCGGCCATTCGCTGGGCGGCGCCATCGCCATCGACCTGGCGCGCAGCGTTCAGGATGAGGCCGGCGTCATGGTCGAGGCCACCTTCACCAGCATTCCCGACGTGGTCCGCAGCTTCCGCTGGGGCTGGCTGCCCGTGGGGCCGCTGATCACCCAGCGCTTTGCCTCCATCGACAAGGTGGCCGGCATAGGCTCGCCGCTGCTGGTCGTGCACGGCAGCGCCGACCCACTGATCCCCGCCACGCTGGGCCGCCAGCTGTTCGACGCGGCCAGCGAGCCCAAGCGCTTCGTGCTCATCGAAGGCGGCAACCACCACAACACCCAGTCGCGCGCCATGGAGCAGTACCGGCAGGCGCTGGGCGAGCTGTTCGGCCTGCGCCTGCTCGCACAGGCGCCCACCGCGCCAGCAAGCCCGCGCTGAGCGGCGCAGCCTGCGCCGCCTTCCGCGCTACGGGCAGCTTGCCGCGTTCTGCGAGATCACGGCGCGCAACTGCCGCGTGGTGGTGCTGTCATCCGGGCCCAGGGTGTTGCGCGTGTAGCGGCAGCCATAGGTCGGCGCGGCCACCGTGGCGGCCGTCTGCACATCGTCACCGCCCGGCCTGGCGCCGCCCTGCTCCCACTGCACCATGGCATCGAAGGCCTCCACCTGCTCGGCCACGGTGAAGTCGCAGTGCGATGCGCCGCGGATGGCGCGCTGCACCAGCCAACGGTCCTTGCCCTTGTCGGCCACACGTCGCTGGTAGATCTGCTGCATGCTGAACGGCACATACAGGTCGCCCAGCGTGTGCAGCGTCACCACGGGAATGCCGATGTCGCCTGGGCTCACGGGAATCCAGCGCAGGCCGTCGCGGCGCAGCCGGTTGGCATCGGGCGCGGCCGTGCGCTTTTGCGCGGCGGCATTGAGCGCGGCCGAGGCCGCTGCATCCCCATCGATGCGGTAGGTGAAGCGGTTGGTATCGGTCACGTTGCGGTTCAGGATGCCGTTGACCGAGCCGTCGCTGCCGAACACGCCCCAGACCGGAGCGAACGAGCCGCCCACGGCCACACCCAGGTCGAACAGCGGGCGCGGACCGCCCGTGAGATTCTGGATCACCGACAGATAGGCGCGGCCCGTCGCGGTAGGTGCAGACGGGAAGGTCGTGAACAGGGCCGATGTCACCTTGCCCTGGATGGCCGCCCAGTCGGTGACGGTATGCTGGGCCTCGCCCGCCAGGGCCTGGGCAGTGACCTGGGCCGCCGCGAAGTAGTCGAACAGCTGGGTATCGCCCATCACGCCGCACATGGGCACGGCGCCCTGGTAGCGCACCTTGTTGCGGGCCGTTGACTGGGCTTCGGCCTCGATGGCCGCCGCCGTGACATGGCCGCCCATGGAATGGCCGGTGATGTACAGGCGCTGCGGCTGCGCCAGCGGCCGGCCGTGGGATGCGGCCAGGCGGTTGAAGGCCAGGGCCAGCGCATTCGTGTCCTCCACGCCGGCGCGCACGTCGTAGTAGTTCCTGCTGTAGCTGGACGCCGCCCAGGCATAGCCGTTCTGGATCAGGTAGCGGCGTATGGACGGATTGGTGACGTTGAGCGCACTGCCCTCGCCCGCATAGCCGTGGGCATACATCACCAGGCGGCCATTCCAGTTGGCCGGCACCTCGATGCGGTAGGCCGCGCCTTCCAGCACTCCGGCCCAGCGGCTGGTGCTGGCATTGTCCACCGTGTCGCCAGCGGCAGCCGCCAGCGCATCGAACGTGGTGGCAGAAGGATTGGCCGGCGCAAAGCTGCGGCTGTCCTGGGCCCGGGTTTCCTCGGGCGCATCACCGTCCCCCCCGCCGCAGGCCGCAAGGCCCGTGACCGCCAGCAGACCGAGATACTTCCAACGATTCCAACGCAGGGCTCGCATAAGACTGTCTCCTTGGGATGAAGGTTTGAAGGGGAACGCGCGCAAAAAATCCGTTTCAAGGGGGAGTGCCGACGCAGCCTATGCCAGACAACTGGCCCGCCATGCGGGTAGGAACCCGCAAGCAGGGGCTGCCGGCTGTCACCCAGATGACTGTCGCCTTGCGATAACATCCGCGCTTGCGGTGCAGGCCGCACCCGGACCTGCGGGAAGGGTTGAACCCACCTGTATGCGCCTCTCGGCGTTTTTCTCTTGCCACATGCCTTTGTGCGCCAAGCTGCAGGTCATTGGCCTTCGTGCACGGAGGTATCCCTGTGAAACGCATCCCCGCCCGGCCCGACATGGGCCATCTCAAGAAACAGGCCAAGCAACTGCTGGCCGCCTATCGCGCAGGCTCGGCCCAGGCCATGGAGCAATTGCGCGCCCACCTGCCCGCTGCCCGGGGTCGCACGGATGAAGCGCTGGCCGCCATGGACCTGCGGCTGCACGACGCCCAGTCCGCCGTGGCGCGCGAGCACGGTTTCGCCTCATGGAGCGAGCTGTCAGGCTACGTCGAGGCATGCCAGCGCCTGGCGGCGGACCTAGAGACATCCCGGCTGCACTGGCTGGCCCTGGTCTATGCCGGCGATGTGGCGGGCGGCACGCACCGCGCGCAGCCCGCGCTGGCCCGGCGCCTGCTGGACGAGCGGCCGGAGCTGCCGGGCAATGATCCCTGGATGGCCTGCGCCATCGGCAACCTGGCCGCGCTGCGCGAAGCCACGCACAGAGATCCCGGCTGGCTGCAGCGCGCAGGCGGGCCGCTGGGACTGCCGCCGCTGGTCGCCGTCACGCACTCGTGCCTGCTGCGTCTGCCCGAGTTCGCCGAGCCGCTGCGCGCCTGCGCGCGCTGGCTGCTGGACGCGGGAGCCGACCCGCTGCAGACCGTGGGCAATCGCTGGCCGCCGGCCTCGCTGCAGGCGCCCTCCGAGACCGAGCGGCTGTCAGCACTCTATGGCGCAGCAGGCCAGAACCATGATGCGCAACTGACGCAGATGCTGCTGCAGGCCGGGGCCGACCCCAACGACGGCGAATCGCTCTACCACTCTCTGGAAGGCACGCCGGCCAGCCGCGAATGCACGCGGCTGCTGCTGCAGGCGGGCGCGCGCGTGGAGGGCAGCAATGCCCTGTTCCGCGTGCTGGACATGGACGATGTGCAGGCCCTGCGCCTGCTGCTGGACCACGGCGCCGATCCGAACGAGGACAACGGCCAGGGCGAATGGGGCCGCCCGCTGCTGTGGGCCATACGCCGGCTGCGCTCGCCCGCCCACGTGCAGGCCTTGCTGGATGCAGGAGCCGACCCGGCCACCCGCACACCGCAAGGCCTGGGCGCCGCCCGCCTGGCACGGCGCTTTGGCCTGGCAGACGTGGCCGTCCTGCTGGAACAGGCCACGGGCGCTGAAACCGCCACGCCCGAAGAACAGTTCGTTGCCGCCTGCGCCATGGGCGACCGGGCCCGGGCCGGAGGGCTTCTCGCGTCCCACCCGGGTCTGCTGCAAGGACTGTCTCACGAGCAGCTGCGCATGCTGCCCGAACTGGCAGCCCTGGGCCGCTTGGAGGCCGTGCGCTGCATGGTGGAACTGGGCTGGCCCATTGCTGCGCGCGGCGGCGACTGGGATGCATCCGCACTGAACCAGGCCGTTTTCCGTGGCGATGCCGCCATGGCGCGCTTCCTGCTGGAGCACGGCGCACAGTGGACCGAACGCCACGCTTATGGCGACAACTGCGCAGGAACCCTGTGCTGGGCATCGCTGAACCGGCCCGAATCCACGGAACCCGGCGGCGGCGACTGGCTGGGCTGCGCCCAGGCCCTGCTGGACCACGGCATGCCCCTGGCCAGGCCCGACCCCGAGGCGCCCGGCTGCGTGCTCATCGACGGACGTCGGCAGCGGTATCCGGAGGAGATCGCGGATCTGCTGCTGGGTGTGGCTGCCGGCTGAAGGCCCTCAGTCCCGGCTGGCCTGCCAGCGCCGCAGCACGAAACCCAGCCACAGCGCCGTGAACACGGCCGCGCCAAAGACCCAGCCCGACAGCGCGCCCGCCATGCTGCCCGACAGCAGCGTGCCGATGGTGCAGCCCAGCCCCGTCATGGCGCCCCAGCCCAGCAAGGCGCCACCGGCCAGGCCGCGAGCCGCATCGCGCCAGGTGGGGCGGCGTGGCGTCCACTGGCGGCTGGCCACGGCGGCGCCCCAGGCACCGGCCACCAGGCCCAGCAGCAGCACGGCATGGGGCGTGAGCAGGCTGTTGAGCACGGCCGTGGCGCATCCGCCCAGGGTATCCAGGCCATGCAGGCGCTCGGGCACCCAGCCGCCTGCCTGGGCCCAGCCACGCACGGTGCTGCCCAGCGTGGTGGTCACGCCCAGCGGCCGCATGCGCACGATGGCGGCGGCCGCGATCAGGCCCACGGCCAGGCCGCCCAGCGCGGCGTTCCAGCGGCCTTGCCACAGTGACAGCCACAGCTGGCACAGGCCCGGTGGCTGCGCCGGTTCTGCCGCAGGCCGGGGCCGTGCGCGGCCCGAGCGCCCATGAATGCGCCAGACCCAGGCCGCCAGCAGGCCCAGCACGGCCAGTTGCAGCGCCAGCGCGCCGCCATAGCCCAGATGGGCCGGCAGCCAGATGACGGGTGCATCGGCAATGGCCAGGCTGTACAGCGGGTTCCAACTGCGAAACCCCAGCACGAAGCCCAGGCCCGTGCCGACCAGGGCAAACGGCGCCACGGGCGAGCCCTCGCCCAGCCGGTACCAGTGGGCACTGATGCACGAGCCCGAGACCGACATGCCCGCGCCAAAGGCGAGGCCCGCAAGGACCAGCACCCAGCTCACGGGGCCTATGTGCATGTCGGGCGGCAACTGGCCCGGCTGGGGCACGGCCACCCAGCTGCCCAGCACCACGGTCATGCCCGCCGATCCCACGGCCAGCGCCAGCAGGATGGAGAGCACGCCGCGCGGGTCGCCGAACTCGAACCAGTCGCGCGCATGGCAGTAAAAGCAAAAGCGCGAGCGCTGCAGCACCAGCCCCAGCAGCAGGCCCAGCGCCAGCGCAAAGACCAGGGTGCGCCCGCCGCCTTGCAGCTGCAGCTGCAGCTGCAGCTGCGCCGCCACAGGCCAGGCTGCGGCCAGCACGGCGGCCAAGGGCAGCCATCTGGTCCAGTCCCTTGCCCTGTGCCTGCCATTCACGTTCTGCGTGTGCTCACCGGTCACGCTTGTCATTGCTTCCCCCTTTTGTTGCCATCCACCCATAAAAAAGGGGCCCGCAGCCTGCGGGCCCCAAAGGAGCCGAGCTTTTGCCAAAGCCACACGTCACGCACCTGATCCGTCGAACCAAGAGCACTGACACCCCTCGCCCGGCCCCCGCCTTCAAGACAGGTTGATCGACTGCAGGTTCATTTCGCGGCCCAGACCGTGCCGGCCGGGTTGTTGATCGGCACACCCACGGAGTTGCCGTATTCGGTCCACGAACCGTCGTAGTTGCGCACCTGGTAGCCGAGGATCTTGGACAGCGCAAACCAGGTGTGGCTGGAGCGCTCGCCGATGCGGCAGTAAGTGATGACGGGCTTGCTGCCGTCGATGCCCACACCCGCATAGAGCTTCTTGAGTTCTTCGGCGGACTTGAAGCTGCCGTCCTCGCGCACTGCTTGGCCCCAGGGCACGTTGACGGCGCCGGGAATGTGGCCGGCGCGGATGGCCAGCTCCGGCACGCCGGCCGGGGCGAAGACCTTGCCCTGGTATTCGTCGGCCGAGCGGATGTCGACGAGCCTGGCGTCGCTGCGCCCTTCGGCCGAGGCCAGCGCATCGGTCAGGCGCGCGCGCAGCGCGGTGTTGACCTTGCCCACGCGGTAGGTGGTGGCCGCATATTCCGGGGCGCGGTTGTTGAGGGGGCGGTTCTCGGCCTCCCACTTCTTGCGGCCGCCGTCCAGCAGCTTGACGTTCTGCACGCCATAGATGTCGAAGACCCAGGCCCCCCAGGCCGCGAACCAGTTGTTGGTATCGCCGTACAGCACGACCGTGGTGCCGTCCTTCACGCCGGCCTGCGACAGCAGTTTCTCGAACTGCTCCTTGCCCACGATGTCGCGGCGCACCTTGTCGTTGAGATCGTTGTGCCACGAGAAATTGACCGCGCCCGGCACATGGGAGCGCTCGTACAGGCCGGGGTTGACGCTGACTTCGACGATGCGCACGTCGGCGCGGTTGAGGTTGGCCGCCAGCCATTCGGTGCTGACCAGCGGACCTTCGGGAACGGGCGCATTGGCATGGGCCGTGCCGCCGATCAGGGCCGCGACGTACAGCACGGTGCAGGCACCCTGGCGCAGGGTGGCGGGGATGGTGGAGAAAGCGGTCGGCGTTGCCATCACGGTCCTTTGTTCGCAGTTGCGTTGGTTGCTCGGTTGGGGTCGGGTTGCTCTGCAATGCAATGTAGGCAGGGGCGGGCCGGTTCCCAACTGCGCAATCCGCAGATGGATATGCGCCGCCAAGGCATGGACAGCGGCACCCCGGGTTCTCTGCTACCCTCGGGCGCCTATGTCAGCGCCCCTGTCTCCCGCCGTCGCGCAAGCGCAGCCGGCCATGTCCCCCGTCCTGGTCGTCATCCTGCTCGGCCTGCTGCTGGGGCTTCAGCCGCTGGCCACAGATCTGTACCTGCCCGCCCTGCCCTCGATACAGGCAGCCTTCTCCACCCAGGTGTCCCAGGTGCAGCTCACGCTGACGGCCTTCCTGCTGGCCTTCGGCTGCTCGCAGCTGGCCTGGGGGCCGCTGTCCGACCGCTTCGGGCGCCGGCCCATCCTGCTGGCAGGCATGTCCATCTATGTGCTGGCCGCGCTGGGCAGCGCCAGCGCCGAGACCATGGAATCGCTGATTGCCTGGCGCGCGCTGCAGGGGGCATCGCTGGGCGCCGGCGTGATGTGCGCACGCGCCATGGTGCGCGACCTGTTCGCGCCGCACCTGGGCGCCCAGGTCATGTCCAAGGCGCTGACCGGGCTGGGCGTGATCGCCTTCCTGAGCCCCGTCAGCGGCAGCCTGCTGGTGGATTCGCTGGGCTGGCGCGCCACCATGCTGGCCCAGGCGGTGATGGGTGCGCTGGCCCTGCTGCTGGTGGCCCTACGCTTCACGGAGACACTGGCCCGCACCAATCCCACGGCGCTGCAGCCGCTGGCCCTGGCGCGCAACTGGATCACCATCGTGCGCCACCCGGGATTCCAGTCCTACCAGTTGCTGACCTGCTGCACCTATGCGGCCCTGTTCACCAACCTGGCCGCATCTTCCTTCACCTATATCCATGTGCTGGGCGTGAGCCGCACGGGCTACGGCCTGCTGATGGGCAGCAATGCGCTGTGCTACATCGCGGGCACCTTCCTGTGCCGCTGGCTGCTGCAGCGCATGGATGTGCGGCGCGCCGTGCAGATTGCCGGGCTGGCCAGCCTGCTGTCGGCCACGGCCATCGGCATTGCGGCGCTGGCCGATGCGCGCAGCCTCTGGGCCTATGCCCTGCCCTTCTATATCTTCCAGATCGCCCATGGCGTGCACATGCCCTGCGGCCAGAGCAATGCCATCGCGCCCTTCCCGCAGTCGGCGGGCACGGCCTCGGCGCTCAACGGCTTCACCATGATGCTCATCGCCTTTGCCATGGGACACTGGCTGGGCCTGCACCTGGACGGCCAGTCCACCCGGCCCATGGCCTTCGGCATCTGGTTCTGGGGCGTGTGCACGGCCCTGGTCGCCTGGGGGCTGGTGCGCCGCCACGGCGGGGTCGATGGCCACCGCTGATTTTCATTTCCTGCGTTTGCGTTTTTTGAATGTCCACCGCTTCCTCGCTCCCCTGCCTGGCCATCGCCGGCCCCACCGCTTCCGGCAAGACCGCTGCCGCCCTGGCCCTGGCCAGGCTGCTGGCCGAACGCTGCCAGGCCGCAGAAATCATCAGCGTGGACTCGGCCCTGGTCTATCGCGGCATGGACATCGGCACGGCCAAGCCCACGCCCGAAGAACTGGCTGCCAGCCCCCATCACCTGATCGATATCCGCGACCCGCTGCAGGCCTACAGCGCGGCCGAGTTCGTGCAGGACACGCAGCGCCTGGTGGCCGAGATCCGCGCGCGCGGCGCCCTGCCGCTGCTGGTGGGCGGCACCATGCTGTATTTCAAGGCCCTGCAGGATGGCATTGACGACATGCCGGCCGCCGACCCCGCCGTGCGCGAGCGGCTGGACGCCCAGGCCACCGAGATCGGCTGGCCCGCCATGCATGCGCTGCTGGCCCAGGTCGATCCCGCCACGGCCGCACGCCTGGCGCCGGCCGACAGCCAGCGCATACAGCGCGCGCTGGAGGTCTGGCAGGTGTCGGGCAAACCGCTGTCCAGCTTTCATACACGAGCGGGCAAGGGTGCGGCACAGGGCCTGATCAGCCCCGGCGGCTTCTTCTCGCTGGAGCCGCAGGACCGCGCCTGGCTGCATGCGCGCATCGCCCAGCGGTTCGACGCCATGCTGAGCGCCGGCTTCATCGACGAAGTGCAGCAGTTGCGCGCGCGCGGCGACCTGCACCTGGACCTGCCCTCCATCCGCTGCGTGGGCTACCGCCAGGCCTGGGAATCGCTGGACGGCCTGTACTCCATGGACTCGCTGCGCGAACGCGGCATTGCCGCCACGCGCCAGCTGGCCAAGCGCCAGATCACCTGGCTGCGCAGCATGCCCGCCCGCCATGCCATTGCCTGCGATATGCCCGATGCCCAGCAGCAACTGCTGCAGGCAGCGATGGCCGTGGTGGCCGCAGCAACCCAGGCCCGCAACGGCTGAACAGGAAACCGCCTTCATGACTGCCGTGCCCCAGGACAACACGCCGCTGACTCAGCCGCCGCTGCTTCAGGTCCAGGGCCTGGCGCGGCGCTACCGCAACGACGGCGGCACGGAAACCGCCGTCTTCGAGAACGTGGACTGCAGCGTGGCGCGCGGCGAGTTCGTGGCCATCGTGGGTGACTCGGGCGTGGGCAAGTCCACCTTTCTCAACTGCCTGGCCGGGCTTGATGAGTGGCAGCAGGGCCGCGTGCTGCACGAAGGCCAGGACCTGTCGGCCCTGGATGAAACCGGCCGTGCGCTGTGGCGGCGCAGCCATGTCGGCTTCGTGTTCCAGGCCTTCCATGTGCTGCCGCACCTGGATGTCTGGCACAACGTGGCCCTGCCGCTGATGCTGCTGCAGCGGCTGGATGCGGCGGGCCGCCAGCGCGTTCAGCAACTGCTGCAGGCCGTCGGGCTGCAGGGGCTGGAGCAGCGCCTGCCCTGGCAGCTCAGCGGCGGCCAGCTGCAGCGCGTGGCGATTGCGCGTGCCCTGGTCCACGGCCCGGCCCTGCTGCTGGCCGACGAGCCCACGGGCAACCTGGACCCCGGCACGGCCGCACAGGTCATGGAGCTGCTGCTGCAGCAGACCCGCGAGCACCAGGCCGCCCTGGTGCTGGTCACGCACTCCATCGAGGCCGCTCGCCGTGCCGACCGCCTGCTGCGCCTGACCGCACAGGGCATGCAGCCCGCCTAGCGCCAGAGACCATCCGCCCATGCTCGCCCTGCTTCGCACCTTTTCCTGGCAGGAGCTGCGCCAGCATCCCTGGCGCACGGCCACCGCCCTGGTGGCCATCATGCTGGGCGTGGCCCTGGGCTTTGCCGTGCACGTGATCAACCAGTCCGCGCTCGATGAGTTCTCGCGCGCCGTGCGCACGGTCAGCGGCCAGCCGGACCTGGAGTTGCGTGCCATGCAGGGCGGCCTGCCCGAATCGCTGTATGGCCGTGTTGCGCAGCAGCCCCAGGTCAGCCTGGCCGCACCCTGGATCGAAGCCACGGCCCTGGCCGGCACCGCCACGCCGGTGCAGTTGCGCGTGCTGGGCGGCGATGCGCTGCGGCTGGCGCCCGTGGCGCCTGCGCTCATGCCCCGGCTGTTCGATGGCGGCGGGCGGCTGGACCTGTTCGCGCCCGATGCGGTCTTCCTCAATGCAACGGCACTCGAAGCCCTGGGCCTGACGCCGGAGCAGGCGCGGCACACGCCCCTGCCATGGCAACTGGGCGGGCGCGCGCAGACCCTGCGCATCGCGGGCACGGTGGCCGCATCCGGCCCGCCGCTGGCCGTGATGGACATCGGTGCGCTGCAGGACAGCCTGCAGCGCTGGGGCCAGGTGGACCGCATCGATGTGCTGCTGGCCGAAGGCGCCACGCGCGAGTCCCTGCTGGCCGAACTGCGCCGCCTGCCCGACTGGCCCGCCCAGGCCCTCGCCAGCCGCCCCGGCGACGACCAGCAGCGCATTGCCGAGATGTCGCGCGCCTACCGCGTCAACCTCACGGTGCTGGCCCTGGTGGCGCTGTTCACGGGGGCGTTCCTGGTGTTCTCGGTGCTGGCGCTCAGCGTGGCCCAGCGCGCGCCGCAGTTCGCCCTGCTGGCCGTGCTGGGATTGACACCGCGCCAGCGCCTGGGCCTGGTGCTGCTGGAATCGCTGCTGCTGGGCATGGTGGGCAGCGCGGCCGGCATTGCGCTGGGTGCGGGACTGGCCTGGCTGGCCCTGCACCTGCTGGGCGGTGACCTGGGCGGCGGCTACTTTGCCGGCGTGCAGCCCGCGCTGCAGTGGAGTGCCGGCGCCGCGCTGACCTTTGGCCTGCTGGGCGTGGCCGCCACCGTGGCTGGCGGCTGGTGGCCGGCGCGCCAGGCCATGGAGTTGCCGCCTGCGGCCACGCTCAAGGGCCAGGGTGCGGGCTCCGAACGCGCGGCGCGCGGCCTGCCGGCCCTGCTGCTGATGGCAGCCAGCGTGGCCCTGGCCTTTGTGCCGCCCGTGGCCGGCATTCCCCTGGCCGCCTATGTCGCCGTGGCCCTGCTGCTTCTGGGTGGCATGGCCGCCCTGCCCTGGCTGTTGGGCCAGCTGTTGCGCCTGGTGCCGCAATCGCTGCTGCGCCAGCCGCTGGCCCTGCTGCCCGTGGAACGCGCACGGCGCATGCGCCGCAGCACCACGGTGGCCGTGGGCGGCGTGGTGGCCAGCCTGAGCCTGGCCGTGGCGCTGACCGTGATGGTGGCCAGCTTCAGGGACAGCATGATCGCCTGGCTGGATGCCGTGCTGCCCGCCCCGCTGTACCTGCGCACGGCCGGCAGCGCAGGCCGTGCCGATGCCGCGCCCCTGCCCGCCGATCTGGCCGCGCGCATTGCCGCCCTGCCTGGCGTGCAGCGCGCCCAGCCCATGCGCAGCACCAGCCTGTGGCTCAGCCCGGATCGCCCTGCCGTCAGCCTGCTGCTGCGTCCGCTGCATGGCCCCCAGGGCCAGCAGTTGCCGTGGATACAAGGCCCCGTGCAAGCGCCCGCTGGCAGCACGCCCGTTTATGTCAGTGAAGCCGTGGCCCAACTCTATGGCGTGCGGCCGGGCCAGGAGTGGCCGCTGCTGGCCCAGGCCCTGCCGTCGGAAGATTCCCGCGTGTTTGTGGCCGGCATCTGGCGCGACTATGTGCGCCAGTTCGGCGCCATCGCCATGGACTGGGACGACTACCAACGGCTTGCCGACGGCAGCGCCACCACAGCAGGCCCCACCGAAATCGCCATCTGGCCGGACGGCGACGACACGGCCACGGAGCAGCAGCTGCAGGCGCGCATCCAGTCGCTGATGACCGGGCCGGGCGCCGCGCAGGCACTGGAGTTCGCCAGCAGCGGCGCGCTGCGCGAGCGCTCCATGCGCATCTTCGATCGCAGCTTTGCCGTGACCTACTGGCTGCAGGCCGTGGCCATCGGCATCGGCCTGTTCGGCATCGCGGCCAGCTTCAGCGCCCAGGTGCTGGCGCGGCGCAAGGAATTCGGCCTGCTGGCCCACCTGGGCCTGACGCGGCGCGACATCCTGGCCGTGGTGGCCGGCGAAGGCATGGCCTGGACCACGGCCGGCGCCATCGCCGGCAGCCTGCTGGGCCTGGGTGTGGCCGTGATCCTGGTGCATGTGGTGAATCCGCAAAGCTTTCACTGGACCATGGAGCTGTCACTGCCGTGGCCCCGCCTTTTGGCGCTGGCTGCCAGCGTGATCGCGGCAGGCACGCTGACGGCCTGGCTGGCCGGGCGTGCGGCTGCAGGGCGCGAGGCAGTGCTGGCGGTCAAGGAGGATTGGTAAGAGGCAGCCTGCGACAATGGCCGCCATGCCGCACACCACCTCCCCCTGGCTGCATGAAGCCATCAACCGCATCGAGGCCGACTACCAGCGCAGTGCCGACACGCACCTGATACCGCTGCCCCTGCCCGGCTTTGCCGGCCTGGGGATCGACCTCTACCTCAAGGACGAATCCACCCATCCCACGGGCAGCCTCAAGCACCGGCTGGCGCGCTCGCTGTTTCTCTATGCGCTGTGCAATGGCTGGGTGCACGAGGGATCGACCATCGTCGAGGCATCGAGCGGCTCCACGGCCGTGAGCGAGGCCTACTTCGCGCGCCTGCTGGGCCTGCCCTTCGTGGCCGTGATGCCGCGCAGCACCTCGGTGGAGAAGATTGCACTGATCGAGTTCTACGGCGGCCGCTGCCATCTGGTGGACAGCGCCGCCCAGGTCTACGACGAGGCACGCGCCGTGGCCGCGCAGGCCGGCGGCCACTACATGGACCAGTTCACCTATGCCGAGCGCGCCACCGACTGGCGTGGCAACAACAATATTGCGGAGAGCATGTTCACCCAGATGCGGCGCGAGCGCCATGCCGTGCCGCGCTGGATCGTGGTGGGCGCGGGCACGGGCGGCACCAGTGCCACCATCGGCCGCTACGTGCGTTTCCAGCGCCATGCCACGGGCATCTGCGTGGCCGACCCCGAGGGCTCGGTGTTCGCCGCCTACCACCGCACGGGCGATGCCACCCTCACCGCGCCGGGCTCGCGCATCGAGGGCATAGGCCGCCCGCGCGTGGAGCCCAGCTTTGTGCGCACGCTGGTGGACCGCATGGAGGAAGTGGCGGACTGCGATTCCCTGGCCGCCATGCGCAGCCTGTCCGCACTGCTGGGCCGGCGCGTGGGGCCGTCCACGGGCACCAACTACGTGGCCATGCTCAGGCTGGCCAGCGAGATGCGCCAGCGCGGCGAGCAGGGCTCCATTCTTTCGCTGCTGTGCGATGCGGGCGAGCGCTACCTGCCCACCTACCATGATGCGGACTGGGTGATGCAGCGCATCGGCGACTGCGGGCCGGCCCAGGCGCGCATCGCGCAGCTGCAAGGCTGATCCATGATGCCCCTGCCCCGCCGCCATCTTCTGGGCCTGGCTGCCGGCCTGGGCCTGGGGGCGGCAGGACTGCCCGCCCAGGCACTGCCGCCACGCACGCTGGTCTTCCCGCGCGACCACGGCAGCCACCCCGGGCTGCGCACCGAGTGGTGGTACATCACCGGCCAGGCACGCGCGGCGGGCCGGGCCTGGGGTTTCCAGATCACCTTCTTCCGGTCGCGCGTGCAGGCCACGCAGGAGCTGCGCTCCGCCTTTGCGGCGCGCCAGCTGCTGTTTGCCCACGCGGCGCTGTGCGATGTGCAGGGCGCCCGCCTGCACCACGACCAGCGCATTGCGCGCGCAGGCTTGGGCATTGCCCAGGCCAGCGAGACCGATGCCGACGTGCGGCTGCAGGACTGGTCGCTGGCCCGCACCGATGAAGGCGCTGCCGAGCGCTATACCACGCGCCTGCGCAGCAGCACATTCGCCCTGGACCTGCGCTTTGACACCCACCTGCCCCCCTTGCTGCAGGGCCGCGCCGGCCTGTCGCGCAAGGGTCCCGAACCCGATCAGGCCAGCTACTACTACAGCCGCCCGCAGCTGCAGGTGAGCGGTACGCTGGAGCTGGCAGGCCAGCGCATGGCGATAGAAGCCGCACGCGAGCCCGGCGACAACCGCGCCTGGCTGGACCATGAATGGAGCCAGGCCCTGCTGCACCCCGAGGCCGTGGGCTGGGACTGGATAGGCATGAACCTGTTCGACGGCGGCGCGCTCACGGCCTTTCGCGTGCGACGGGCGGATGGCAGCGCGTTGTGGGCCGGCGGCTCGCTGCGCGGTGTGGATGGCACGCTGCAGGTCTTCGCCCACGATGCAGTGCAGTTCACGCCGCTGCGCCACTGGAGCAGCCCTGCCAGCGGAGCTCGCTACCCCGTGCAATGGCAGGTGGACACGCCCGCAGGCCGCTTCACCGTGAACGCCCTGGTCGATGACCAGGAGCTGGACAGCAGCGCCTCCACCGGCGCCATCTACTGGGAGGGCCTGTGCAGCCTGCAAAAGCCCACCGGCCCGGGCCAGGAGGCGCGAGCCGGTCAGGGATACCTGGAGATGACGGGCTACGCCCGGCCGCTGCGGATGTAGCAGCATTTCGCATCACCCCATCGAATCCGAATGATGGGCACAACCCACAAAACTGGCGCGGCTAAAACAAGGGACACCGAGCAAGAGCCGCCTCGCGGCGAGGGTGTCGTCCCCCTCCCGCGCAGCGAGAGAGGGGGAAGCGGCGCAGCCGCTCAGGGGGTGCGCTTCTTCTGCAGCCGGACGATCAGCTCGCCCATGATGCCCTTGCGGAACAGCAGCACGCAGACCACGAAGATCAGGCCCGTGACGATGGTCACCGACTCGCCCAGCGTGGAGAACCACTCCACGCCCGTGAGGCGCTGCAGGAAGAGGCCGAACTCGCCGATCTTGTTCTCCAGCATGACCACCACGGCCGATCCCAGGATGGGGCCGGACAGCGTGCCCAGGCCGCCCATCAGCGTCATCAGGATCACGTGGCCGGAGGTGGTCCAGTGCACATCCGACAGCGTGGCAAAGCCCAGCACCACGGTCTTGAGCGAACCGGCCAGGCCCGTGAGCGCGGCCGAGATCACGAAGGCCAGCAGCTTGAAGCGCGCCACGTCATAGCCCAGCGAGGTCGCGCGCGGCTCGTTCTCCTTGATGGCCTTGAGCACCTGGCCGAAGGGCGAGTGGATGGTGCGCACGATCAGCAGGAAGGCCAGGACCACGATGACCAGCGTGACGTAGTACATGGTCATGTCGCTGGCCAGGTCGATGAGGCCGAACAGCTTGCCGCGCGGCACGCCCTGCAGCCCGTCCTCGCCGCCCGTGAAGGGCGCCTGCAGGCACACGAAGAACAGCATCTGGGCCAGCGCCAGCGTGATCATCGAGAAGTAAATGCCCTGGCGGCGGATGGCCAGCCAGCCGAAGATCAGCCCCAGCAGCGCACCGCCGGCCGTGCCGGCCAGCATGGCCAGCTCGGGCGTGAAGCCCCAGCCCTTGATAGCGTAGCCCGTCACATAGGCCGCGCCGCCCAGGAAGGCCGCGTGGCCGAAGGACAGCAGGCCCGTGTAGCCCAGCAGCAGGTTGAAGGCCGAGGCGAACAGTGCGAAGCACATGAGCTTCATCACGAACACCGGATACGCGCCCAGCAGGGGCGCCGCCAGCAGGCCCAGCAGCAGCAGGCCATAGCCCCAGGGGGCAATGCGTTGAACGAGAGTCTTGGATTTCATGTGGTCGGCCCCTTGTCCTCGTTCTTGTTATTTCTCTTTGCCGAACAGGCCGGCGGGGCGGATGAGCAAAACGATGACCATGATGAAGAACACCACGGTGGACGATGCCTCGGGCCAGAAGACCTTGGTCAGGCCCTCGATCACCCCCAGGCCCAGGCCGGTGAGGATGGAGCCCATGATGGAGCCCATGCCTCCGATCACCACCACGGCGAAGACCACGATGATGAGGTTCTGCCCCATCAGCGGCGTGACCTGGTAGACGGGCGCCGCCAGCACGCCGGCAAAGGCGGCCAGGGCCGCGCCGAAGGCATAGGTCAGCGTGATCATCACGGGGACATTGACGCCGAAGGCCTCGACCAGGCGCGGGTTCTCGGTGCCGGCCCGCAGGTAGGCGCCAATGCGCGTCTTCTCGATCATGAACCAGGTGGCCACGCAGACCACGATGGAGGCCAGCACCACCCATGCGCGGTAGTTGGGCAGGATCATGAAGCCCAGGTTGGTCGCGCCCTCCAGCAGCTCGGGCGTGTCATAGCCCAGCCCCGAGACGCCGTAGACCGAGCGGAACAGGCCCTCGATCAGCAGCGACAGGCCCAGCGTCAGCAGCAGGCCGTAGAGATGGTCGAGCTTGTAGATCCAGCGCAACAGGAAGCGCTCGATCAGCACCCCCAGCAGGCCCACCAGCAGCGGCGACAGCACCAGCATCACCCAGTAGTTGATGTTGAAGTAGCTCATGGCCATCCAGGTGACCATGGCGCCCAGCATGAACAACGCGCCGTGGGCGAAGTTGATCACATTGAGCAGGCCGAAGATCACCGCCAGCCCCAGGCTGAGGATGGCGTAGAACGAGCCGTTGACCAGCCCCAGAAGGAGCTGGCTCATCAGGCCTGGCAGGGAAACACCAAAGATTTCCATGGGATGCAGCTGTCGTGGTTGGCCGGGTGGCGGTTGGGGGTCAGTGGCGGCGCGGCGTTACTTCCACAGCGCGCACTTGGTCTCGGCCTTGGTGGTCCAGACCTGGTCGGCGGGCAGCGTGGCCACGACCTTCAGGTAGTCCCAGGGCTTCTTGGACTCGGCGGGCTTCTTGACCTCGACCAGGTACATGTCGTGGGCAAAGGTGCCGTCGGGACGGATCGAGCCCTTGCCGTAGAAGTCGTCGATGGGCGTGCTCTTGAGATGGGCCATGACCTTGTCGGCATCCGTGGACTTCACGGCCTGCACGGCCTTGAGGTAGCTGGTCACGGCCGAGTAGTCGGCGGCCTGGATGGAGGTGGGCATGCGCTTGGTCTTGGCAAAGAAGCGCTCGGCGAACTTGCGCGCCGCGTCGTTCTGGTCCCAGTACCAGCTGGTGGTGAACTGCATGCCTTCGGTGTTCTTCAGGCCCAGGCTGTGGATGTCGGTCAGGAACACCAGCAGGCCCACGGTCTTCATGCTCTTGTTGATGCCGAATTCCTTGGCCGCCTTGATGGCGTTGATGGTGTCGCCACCGGCATTGGCCAGGCCCAGGATCTGGGCCTTGGAGGCCTGCGCCTGCAGCAGGAAGGACGAGAAGTCCGAGGCATTGAGCGGATGCTTGACGCCGCCCACCACCTTGCCGCCCTTGGCCTTGATCACCGCCGTGGTGTCGTTCTCCAGCGCGTGGCCGAAGGCGTAGTCTGCCGTCAGGAAGAACCAGTCCTTGCCGCCGCGCTCCACCACGGCCGTGCCCGTGCCCTTGGCCAGGGCCACGGTGTCATAGGCGTAGTGCACGGTGTAGGGATTGCACTGCTCGTTGGTCAGCGCCGACGAGCCTGCGCCGCTGTTGAAGTGCACGCGCTTTTTCTCATTGGCCACCTGCGACACCGCCAGGGCCGTTCCGGAGTTGGTGCCGCTGAACACCAGCGAGATACCCTGCGTGTCCACCCACTCGCGCACCTTGGAGGCGGCGATGTCGGCCTTGTTCTGGTGGTCGGCGCTCAGCAGCTCGATGGGCTGGCCCAGCACCTTGCCGCCGAAGTCATCGATGGCCATCTGCATGGCGGTGACGGCATTCTTGCCTTCCACGTCCGCATAGAGGCTGGACATGTCGGTCACGAAGCCGATCTTCACCTTCTCCTGTGCCATGGCAAGCGGGCTGGCCAGGCCGGCGGCGGCCAGCATGCACGACAGTGCGGTCAGTTTTGCTTTCATTGGTGTCTCCTTCGCGTTGATGTCTTGGGTTTTTTGTCACAGGGCCATGGCAGGAATGCAGCCGGCGAGCCCCAGGCGCCAGCCACGATGGATATCCGGGTCAGACTCCGAGCAGTTCGTTGAGCACGGGCATCTTGGCCTGCAGCTCGGCCGCGCCGAAACGCTCGACCACATGGCCGTGCTCGACCACGTAGAAGCGGTCGGCCAGCGGCGCCGCGAAGTGGAAGTTCTGCTCCACCATCACCACGGTGTAGCCCTTGGTGCGCAGCATGGTGATCATGCGGGCCAGCGCCTGCACGATGACGGGGGCCAGGCCTTCGGAGATCTCGTCGAGCAGCAGCAGCCGCGCGCCGGTACGCAAAATGCGCGCCACCGCCAGCATCTGCTGCTCGCCGCCCGACAGGCGCGTGCCCTGGCTGTGGCGGCGCTCGGCCAGGTTGGGGAACATGGCGTAGATCTCGTCCACGCTCATGCCCTGCTGGCCGGTCTTGAGCGGCGGCGGCAGCATCAGGTTCTCCTCGCACGAGAGGCTGGAGAAGATGCCGCGCTCTTCCGGGCAGTAGCCCACGCCCAGGTGGGCAATGCGGTGCGTGGGCAGGTGGATGGCCTCCACGCCATTGATCCTGATCGAGCCCTTGCGTGCGCCCGTCAGCCCCATGATGGCGCGCAGCGTGGACGTGCGGCCCGCGCCGTTGCGCCCCAGCAGCGTGACCACCTCGCCGGGCTGGACCACCAGGTCCATGCCGTGCAGCACATGGGATTCGCCATACCAGGCCTGCAGGCCCTTGATTTCCAATGCCGGTGCAGTCATCTCAATGCGCCCCCTGCAACTGGCCGTCGGTGGTGCCCATATACGCTTCCATCACTTGCGGGTTGCGCGAAACTTCCTCGTATGGCCCCTCGGCCAGCACGGCGCCGCGCTGCAGCACCGTGATGCGGTCGGCGATGGTGGAGATCACCTTCATGTTGTGCTCCACCATGAGAATCGTGCGGCCTGCCGAGACCTTCTTGATCAGCTGGGTCACGCGGTCCACGTCTTCGTGGCCCATGCCCTGGGTGGGCTCGTCCAGCAGCATCAGCTCGGGCTCCATGGCCAGCGTGGTGGCGATCTCCAGCGCGCGCTTGCGGCCATAGGGCAGGTTGACGGTGACCTCGTCGGCCAGGTCCTGCAGGCCGACTTCGGACAGCAGCTGCATGGCGCGGTCATTGAGCATGGACAGGCTTTTTTCGCTGCGCCAGAAATGGAACTCGGTGCCCAGCTTGCGCTGCAGGCCGATACGCACGTTCTCCAGCAGCGTGCAATGCGGGAAGACGGCCGAGATCTGGAAGGACCGGATCACGCCACGGCGCGCGATCTGCGCCGGCGCCTCCTGCGTGATGTCCTCGCCGTTGAAACGGATGGTGCCGGAGGTGGGCTCCAGGAACTTGGTCAGCAGATTGAAGCAGGTGGTCTTGCCTGCGCCATTGGGGCCGATCAAGGCATGGATGGAGCCGCGGCGCACCGAAAGGTCCACCTTGCTCACCGCCGTAAATCCCTTGAACTCTTTGGTCAGGTTCCGGGTTTCGAGAATAACGTCGCTCATGTGCGCTTCGCCTGCTCCGTTGATGCTGCCAGCCGCCAACGCGTCGCCAGAGGCTCTGGTGGGCGTTGTGCAGGGTCGGACGCATCGTAGGCTTGCCGACGTTGTGCACCGCAGCGGGAAAACGCCTACGTAGGTGCTCCTAAGCACAGGCCCTGCCCCGCACTGCAGCATGGCGCATCAAGACGAGTCGCCGCAAAAACAAGAAGCAACCACTCACACTTGAAATAATCAAGCAGTCACGGGGCTGCAAGGCGCCGCGGCTGCAGGCGGGCCCTAGGGTTCTCCATCACCTCGGCCCGGCGACGCCCACGCGGAAGGCCAGAGCGCTTCCAAAGAGATAGCAAACTACCCTTTTTGCGGCTTGGCAGACAGCGACCAATGTCTGCTGCCTTACGGGAAACACCCAGGTGGGCAATCTCCCTGTGGCCTGCTCAGTCACTATGCGAAAAGCCGCGGATATGCTTGGGTTTGTCGCCCCATCATTTGAATGGCGACAAAGCGACTCAAAGCGCTATTCAATTAATAGCACCAGGTGATTGCCTGGCATGGGAATTGGCGATCGATCGCCATGAGCGCAATTGTCGCCGCCAAGACAGCATGTGCCCGGAGCAAGTTACTGCAGCGTTTCCTTGCTGCCTTGCGGCAAGGCCAATGGAACCACGGCAATGCCTTCGTCCAGCAATTGCATGGCCTGCTCGGGACTCGCCTTGCCGCGGATGGCGCGCTCTTCGGTCTCGCCGTAGTGCATGCGGCGGGCTTCATCGGCAAAGCGTTCGCCCACGTCCTCGGTCTGCTGCGCGACCTTGCGCGACCACTGCAGCCAGGCGGCCTGCATGGCCTGCAATTGCTCACGCGCCTGGGGCGGCATGGCCGTTGAAGCAGCGGCTGCCGCGCTGGCGGCCGAGGCGGCTGCAGCAGGCTCTGCCGCCGCCGCCGGGGGCAAGCTTGCAGGCTTGGCGCCAAGATTGATGCGGGGGGCGCTCAGGCGCTTGGTGATGTCGCTGTGGCCGCAGACGGGGCACAGCACCAGCTGGCGCTGCAGCTGGCTCTGGAAATCCTCTTCCGAGGCGAACCAGCCCTCGAAGAGGTGGCCCTGCGGGCAATGGAGGTCGAGCACTTTCATCGCGCACCCTCATCCATGAAGCAACCGGCACCGCGGCCTCAGCCGCGGCGGTGAATCAGGAAACGATAGACGAAACCCGGGAATGCCAGTGTCAGGAACAACGCCCCCGTGATGGCATAGAACTCCCAGCCCTGGGGTGCAATCTGCCCCACGCGGCGCTCCAGCAGCAGCGCCACGCCGCCGACGATGAAGTACAGCAGCACCATCTCCAGCAGGCACAGGGCCAGCGGCTTGCGCTGGGTGCGCAGCGGCCCCAGCTGCAGCCAGCGGGGGTTGAAGAAAGGCAAATTGGCTGCCACAAGGGCAGCCAATATCACGAGCCAGATCGAAGCGGTTTGCGACAAGCCGATGTCCTCACCGCAGGGCCTTGCGCGCAAGGCCCTGCACAGGGAAAGTGGATCAGGAAGCCAGGGCGCGCACGACGGCGTCGGCGCACAGGGCCATCAGGCCGCCGGGCAGGATGCCCAGACCCAGCACCAGGGCGCCATTGAGGGTCAGCACCACGCGCACGTCCAGCGAAGCGGAAACGCTGGTGGCGGTGATGGGCTCATCGAAGTACATGACCTTGACGACGCGCAGGTAGTAGAAGGCGCCGATCAGCGACATGACCACGGCGAACACGGCCAGGGCGATGTACAGGCTGTGGCCCGAAGCCACCAGCGCCTGCAGCACCGACAGCTTGGCGTAGAAGCCGACCAGGGGCGGAATGCCGGCCATGGAGAACAGGCAGATCGCCATCACGCCGGCATACAGCGGGCTACGCTGGTTCAGGCCGGCAAAGTCGGCGACCTCTTCGCTCTCGAAGCCTTCGCGGGCCAGCAGCTGGATCACGCCGAAGGCGGCCAGCGTGGTCAGCACATAGGTCACCACGTAGAACATGGCCGAGCTGTAGGCGTTCTCGACGGTGGCCGGATCGACCTTGCCGTCGACCACACCCGACATCAGGCCCAGCAGCACGAAGCCCATCTGCGAGATGGTCGAGTAGGCCAGCATGCGCTTGAGGTTGGTCTGCTGCAGGCCGGCCAGGTTGCCGATCAGCAGAGAGGCAATGGCAAGCACGGCCAGCATCTGCTGCCAGTCGATGGCCAGCGGCAGCAGGCCGTCCACCAGCAGGCGGATGACGATGGCGAAGGCCGCCAGCTTGGGCGCGCCACCGATCATGGTGGTGATGGCCGTGGGAGCGCCCTGGTACACGTCGGGGACCCACATGTGGAAGGGAACCACGCCCAGCTTGAAGGCCAGGCCGGAGACCACGAAGACCAGGCCGAACACCAGCACCTGGTGCTTGATTTCGCCCGAGTTGATGGCCTTGAACACCTGGCCGATGTCCAGCGAACCGGTCGCGCCGTAGAGCATGGACATGCCGTACAGCAGGAAGCCGCTGGCCATGGCGCCAAGCACGAAGTACTTCATCGCGGCCTCGACCGAAGCCGTGTGGTCGCGGCGCAGCGCCACCAGGGCGTAGCTGGACAGCGTCAACAGCTCCAGGCCCAGGTAGATGACCAGGAAGTTGTTGCCCGAGATCATGATGAACATGCCCAGCAGCGCGAGCATGGCCAACGTGAAGAGCTCGCCGCCGCGCAGCATGTCGCGGTCGGCGGCATAGGGTCGGCCGTAGACCAGGGTGACCATCATGGCCACGGTGGCGAAACACTTGAGCCAGTTGCCCATGGCGTCGGAGACGACCATGTTGCCCCAGCCATAGAACGTGTTGCCACTGGAGGCATACATGCCTTGCAGCACGGCCACCACGCCCAGGGTCAGCAGTGTCAGAACATAGGTGCCCGTGCGGCGCGGGCTTTTGACGCCCAGGTCCACCAGGGCGATCACGCAGGCCATGACCAGGAGAAGGATCTCCGGATAGATGGCCAGCCAGCTGATGTTGTCAATCATCTCGATTCTCTCGTTTCAGTCTGGTCACTGCAGCTTGCTCATGGCCACATGCTTGAGCAGCTCGGCCACGGACACATCCATCACGTCAGTGAAGGGCTTGGGATACAGGCCCATGTACAGCACTGCGATGGCCAGCAGACCCAGCACCAGGAACTCGCGGTTGCCGATGTCGGTCAGGCCGCGCACATTGTCATTGGTGACAGGACCCAGGTAGACGCGCTTGTACATCCACAGCGTGTAGGCCGCGCCGAAGATCAGCGCCGTGGCAGCGCCCAGGCCGATCCAGAAGTTGTATTGCACGGCGCCCAGGATCACCATCCACTCGCCGACGAAGCCGGCCGTCGCGGGCAGGCCGCAGTTGGCCATGGCGAACAGCAGCGCGAAGGCCGCGAACTTGGGCATGGTGTTGACCACGCCGCCGTAGGAAGCGATTTCACGCGAGTGCACGCGGTCGTAGAGCACGCCGATGCACAGGAACATGGCGCCCGACACGAAGCCGTGGGCAATCATCTGCACGATGCCGCCGGCAATGCCCAGCGGATTGAAGATGAAGAAGCCCAGGGTCACGAAGCCCATGTGGGCCACGGACGAGTAGGCCACCAGCTTCTTCATGTCCTTTTGCACCAGGGCGACCACGCCCACGTAGATCACGGCGATCAGCGACAGGGCGATGATCAGCCATGCCCACTTGTGCGAGGCATCGGGTGCGATGGGCATGGAAAAGCGCAGGA
Source organism: Delftia sp. DT-2 (assembly GCF_028401915.1). Classification (NCBI taxonomy): domain Bacteria; kingdom Pseudomonadati; phylum Pseudomonadota; class Betaproteobacteria; order Burkholderiales; family Comamonadaceae; genus Delftia; species Delftia sp. DT-2. The sequence continues at coordinate 133,770 of NZ_JAQOTI010000006.1, read as the reverse complement.
AACCGTAGGCGCCCAGCTTCAGCATGATGGCGGCCAGCACGGCGGAGCCGCCGGTGGGCGCTTCCACGTGCACGTCGGGCAGCCAGGTGTGGACCGGCCACATCGGCACCTTCACGGCAAAGGCCGCGAAGAAGGCGAAGAAGATCAGCGTCTGGGCCGTCATGGACAGCGGCAGCTTGTGCCAGTCGAGGATCTCGAAGCTGCCACCCGACTGGGTGTACAGGTAGATCACGGCGACCAGGGTCAGCAGCGAACCCATCAGCGTGTACAGGAAGAACTTGAAGGCCGCATAGATGCGGTTGGGACCGCCCCAGATGCCGATGATCAGGTACATCGGGATCAGCGTGGCCTCGAAGAACACGTAGAACAGCAGGCCGTCCAGCGCGCTGAACACGCCGACCATCAGGCCGGACAGGATCAGGAAGGCGCCCATGTACTGGTTCACGCGCTCGGTGATGTTCTCCCACGACGCGATCACGACGATCACGGTGATGAAGGCGGTCAGCGGCACGAACCAGAACGAGATGCCATCCACGCCCAGGTGGTAGTGGATGTTGAAGCGCTCGATCCACAGCGCCTTCTCCACGAACTGCATGGCAGCCGTGCTGTTGTCGAACTGCTGTATCAGCGGCAGCGTGACTGCCAGGCCTGCCAGCGCGCCGACCAGGGCCAGCCAGCGCACTGCCTTGACCTGATCCTCGCGGCCCAGGGCCAGCAGGAGAGCGCCGAAGGCGATCGGCACCCAGATTGAAAGACTCAACCAATGCATTTTTGTTCTTCCCCTACTACTTGTTGAGCCACACGAAATACGTCATGAGAGCGAACACGCCCAGCAGCATGACCAACGCGTAGTGATAGAGATAGCCCGACTGCAGCTTGCGCACCCACTGGCCGATGCGGCCGATGAGCTTCCACGAGCCGTTGACGATGCCGCCATCGATGATGGCCTGGTCGCCAACCTTCCAGAAGAAGCTGCCGAAGGCGCGTGCGCCGCGGGCGAAGATGTTCTCGTAGACCCAGTCCACGCCGTACTTGCCTTCCAGTGCCTGGTAGACACCGATCTTCTGCATGGACGACTTGATGGCGGCAGGCACTTCGGGCTTGACCATGTAGAACAGGTAGGAGACGACGACGCCTGCCAGTGCCAGCCAGAACGGCGCGGCCGTGAAGCCGTGCAGCGCCATGGGCACCCAGCCGTGGATCTTCTCGGCCAGCTCGGCCATGGCGCCGTGCTTGCTGCCATCGACGTGGATCACGCCCTTGAAGAAATCACCGAACAGCATGGGCATCAGTGCCAGGGCACCGATCACCACCGAGGGGATGGCCAGCAGCATCAGTGGGCCGGTCACGACCAGCGGCGACTCATGCGGCTTGGCATCGTGGCCATGGCCGTGGTGGTCGTCATGGGCGTGGTGGTCATCGTGGCCATGGTGGTGCGCATCGGGATTCTGGTCGTAGCGCTCCTTGCCGTGGAAGACGATGAAGTACAGGCGGAAGGAGTAGAAGGCCGTGATGAACACGCCGGCCAGCACCGCGAAGTTGGCGAAGCCAGCACCCGGCAGGTTGGTGGCGTGCACGGCCTCGATGATGGCGTCCTTCGAGTAGAAGCCCGAGAAGAACGGCGTGCCGATCAGCGCCAGGTTGCCCAGCAGGAACGTGATCCAGGTGATGGGCATGTACTTGCGCACGCCGCCCATCCAGCGGATGTCCTGGTTGTGGTGCATGCCCATGATCACCGAGCCGGCGCCAAGGAACAGCAGGGCCTTGAAGAAGGCGTGGGTCATCAGGTGGAACACGGCCACCGAGTAGGCCGAGGCGCCCAGGGCCACGGTCATGTAGCCCAGCTGCGACAGCGTGGAGTACGCGATCACGCGCTTGATGTCGTTCTGGATGATGCCCAGCACGCCCATGAACAGCGCCGTGATGGAGCCGATCACCAGGATGAAGCTCAGCGCGGTGTCCGACAGCTCGTACAGCGGCGACATGCGCGAGACCATGAAGATGCCGGCCGTCACCATGGTGGCGGCGTGGATCAGTGCCGAGATGGGGGTCGGGCCTTCCATCGAATCGGGCAGCCAGGCATGCAGCGGGAACTGGGCCGACTTGCCCATGGCGCCGATGAACAGGCAGATGGCCGTCACCGTCACCAGCAGCCAGCCGGTGCCCGGCAGCAGGGTGTTCTGGATCTCGGGCAGCTTGGCGAAGATCTCGCCGTAGTTCATGGTGCCCGTGTAGGCAGCGATCAGGCCGATGCCGAGGATGAAACCGAAGTCGCCCACGCGGTTGACCAGGAAGGCCTTCATGTTGGCGAAGATGGCCGAGGGCTTGTTGTAGTAGAAGCCGATCAGCAGGTACGACACCAGGCCCACGGCTTCCCAGCCGAAGAACAGCTGCAGCAGGTTGTTGCTCATGACGAGCATCAACATGGAGAAGGTGAACAGCGAGATGTAGGAGAAGAAACGGTTGTAGCCGTCATCTTCCTGCATGTAGCCGATGGTGTAGATGTGCACCATCAGCGACACGAAGGTCACCACGCACATCATCATGGCCGTGATGCTGTCGATCAGGAAACCGACTTCCATCTTCAGCCCGCCGATTTCCATCCAGGTGTAGATGGACTGGTCGAAGCGCGCCCCGTCGAAGATCACGCTGTTGAAGGTGATGGCCGACAGGATGAAGGCGATCAGCACGCCCAAAATCGTGAGGGAATGGCTGCCGCCGCGACCGATCTTGTTGCCGCCGAAGGCCGTGCCCCAGATACCCGCGAGCGCGGAACCCGCCAGCGGTGCCAGCGGCACCGCCAGGAGCATGGATGCAGAGAGTGTTTGACTCATTCTTAAGAACCTTGCAAGTTACGGCGGACTCAACCCTTGAGGGAGTTGAGATCTTCCGCATTGATGCTGGTCTTGTTGCGGAACAGAAGCACCAGGATCGCCAGACCGATGGCCGACTCGGCCGCTGCCACTGTCAGGATGAAGAACACGAACACCTGTCCGTGCATGTCACCCAGATAGCTGGAGAAGGCCACGAAGTTCATGTTGACGGCCAGGAGCATCAGCTCGATGGCCATCAGCAGCACGATCAGGTTCTTGCGGTTCAGAAAAATGCCAACGACGGAGAGCGCGAACAGCATGGCGCCCAGCGTCAAGTAATGGCCCAAAGTCAGCGTCATGCTTTTGTCTCCACGGCGGGGGTTGCCTCGGCGGCCGGTGCCTGCGGCGCCTGGGTGACCGGCACCTTGACCAGCTCGAGGCGATCCTTTGCGCGCACGCGGATCTGCTGGGCCGGGTTCACTGCCTTGCTGTCCTTGCGCTTGCGCAGGGTCAGGGCGATGGCGGCGATCATCGCCACCAGCAGGATCACGGCAGCGATCTCGACGGGGTACAGGTATTCGGTGTACAGCAGCTTGCCCAGGGCCTGGGTGTTGGAGTACTGCACGGTCTGGCCGGCAGCGTTGACCGTGGCCGCAATGGCCTTGGGCTCCTCGACGCCGCTGAAGCCGCCCATCAGCACCATGCCCATTTCAAAGGCAATCAGTGCGCCGATCAGGGCAGCGAAGGGGAAATGCTTCCAGAAGCCCTGGCGCACGGCGTCGATGCGGATGTCCAGCATCATCACCACGAACAGGAACAGCACCATCACGGCGCCCAGGTAGACCAGCACCAGGGTCACGCCCAGGAACTCGGCCTTGAGCAAAAGCCAGATGCCGGCAGCCTGCGAGAAGGCCAGGATCAGGTTGAGCACGGCGTGCACGGGGTTGCGCGCCGTGACGACCCGGAAGGCTGCAAACAGCAGCACGACCGAGAACAGATAGAAGAAACCAGTTTTGGCGTCCATGGATCGAATCTTTTCAAGTGATCAAGGAGCCGCTTCAGCGGTACTTGGCGTCCGCAGCCTTGGCGGCGGCAATCTCGGGTTCGTAGCGATCGCCAACGGCCAGCAGCATGTCCTTGGTGAAGTACAGGTCGCCGCGCTTTTCTCCGTGGTATTCGAAGATATGCGTCTCGACGATGGAATCCACCGGGCAGCTTTCCTCGCAGAAGCCGCAGAAGATGCACTTGGTCAGGTCGATGTCGTAGCGCGTGGTGCGGCGCGAGCCGTCGTCACGCACATCGGACTCGATGGTGATGGCCATGGCCGGGCAGACCGCTTCGCACAGCTTGCAGGCGATGCAGCGCTCTTCGCCGTTGTCATAACGGCGCAGGGCGTGCAGTCCGCGAAAACGCGGCGACAGAGGTGTCTTTTCTTCGGGGAACTGCACCGTGACCTTGCGGCGGAAGGTGTAGCGGCCAGTCAGGGCCATGCCCTTGGCCAGTTCCCAGAGCATGAAGCTCTTGAAGAAATCTTTGATCGAAAATGGGGTAGCAGCAACCGCAGACATTCTTGCTCCGCTCAGTTCCAGATGTTCCAAGGCGAGTGCATCCAGCCACCCACGATGACCAGCCACACCAGGGTGACGGGAATGAAGATCTTCCAGCCCAGACGCATGATCTGGTCATAGCGAAAGCGCGGGAAGGTGGCACGGATCCAGATGAACATGGACACGACCAGGAAAGTCTTCGCCGCCAGCCAGATCCATCCGGGGATGAACGACAGGAAGTCGAACGGAGGCAGCCAGCCGCCCAGGAACATGATCACGGCCAGGATGGACACCAGCCACATGCTGGCGTACTCGGCCAGGAAGAAGATGGCAAAGCCCATGCCCGAGTACTCGACCATGTGGCCGGCCACGATTTCGGCTTCGCCTTCGACCACGTCGAAGGGGTGGCGGTTGGTCTCGGCCACGGCCGAGATCAGGTACACCACGAAGATCGGCAGCAGCGGCAGCCAGTTCCACGACAGAACGCTGGCACCCATGCTGGCGAACTGGCCCTGGCCCTGGCTCAGCACGATCTGCGTCAGATTCATGCTGCCCGTGACCATGATCACCACCAGGAAGCAGAAGCCCAGCGCGATCTCGTAGCTGACCATCTGCGCCGAGGCGCGCAGCGCGCCCAGGAAGGCGTACTTGGAGTTGGAGGCCCAGCCGGCAATGATCACGCCATAGACTTCAATGGACGTGATGGCCATGATCAGCAGCAGGCCGGCGTTGACGTTGGCCAGCGCCACTTCGGGGCCGAAGGGGATCGCCACCCATGCCGCCAGGGCGGGCATGATGGCCATCACGGGACCCACGTAGAACAGGCCCTTGGCGGCGGCCGTGGGCTGTATCAGTTCCTTGGTCAGCAGCTTCAGGCCGTCGGCCAGGGGCTGCAGCAGGCCGAAGGGACCCACGCGGTTGGGACCCATGCGAACCTGCATGAAGCCCAGCAGCTTGCGCTCCCACAGCGTCAGGTAGGCCACGGCGCCCATCAGCGGGGCGACGATGGCGACGATGCCCAGCAGGATCCAGAGCACGGGCCAGGCCACGTCGGTCCACCAGGGGGCGGCGATCAGGCCGGCACCGGCCGTCTTGAGTGCGTCAATCATGCGGCGCCTCCCTCACGAGCCTGACGTGCATCTGCCGTCAGTTGCAGCGACGTCGCGCGGCGCACGATGCTGTCGAGCTGATAAATGCTGGCCACCACGGGCGCGGCATGGCCGGCGCCGTTGGCGATGGAATTCACGGCAGGCGCACCATTGCCCAGCAGGTTGGCCGGCACGCTGGTGGCGCCGGCGGTGGCGGCTGCGAGCACATCCTGCGACGTCTCGTAGTCCACGCCCTGCACGCCCAGCAGGTTGGCCAGAACGCGCAGCACCTTCCAGCCCGGACGGGCTTCGGCCAGCGGCTTGACCACGGCATGGAAGCTCTGCAGGCGGCCTTCGGCGTTGACGAAGCTGCCCGAGGTTTCCGTGAACGGGGCGATGGGCAGCAGCACGTCGCTGAATTCCATGTTGGCCTTGAACGGGCTCAGGGTCACGACCATCTCGGCCTTGCCCAGTGCCTCTGCGGCGCGGGCGCCGGCAGCGGAGTCGAACACGGGTTCGTTGTTCAGCAGCAGCACGGCCTTGAGGCCGCCGGCCAGCATCTGGCCTGCGTTCAGGCCCGAAGCGGCAGGCTGTGCGCCCACCCACTGCGCGCCCACCGTGTTGGCGGCTTCGGTCAGGTAGCCGACCGAGGCGCCGGTCTGCTCGGCAATCCAGTTGGCCAGCGACAGCAGGGTCGATGCCTGTGCGTGGTGCGCAGCGGCATTGCCCAGCAAGATGGCCTTGCGCTCGCCGCGCAGCAGCGCGGTGGCAATGGCCTGGGCCTCGGCATGCACGTCGGCGGCGGCCACGGGAGCGGCAACACCTTTTTCCTGCGCCACGGCGGCGGCCACATCGGCCAGCGCCTGGGCCCAGTCCGGGGCTGCCACGATGGACGCCGTCACCGGCATGGCCCAGTCGTAGACACGCTCATTGATGGCGAGCACGGTGCAGCCCTGCTTGGCCGCCTGGCGGATGCGCTGCGCGAACAGCGGATGGTCCTTGCGCAGGTTGGAGCCGAGCACCAGGACGCCTTGCAGCTTGGAAAGCGAGGCGATGGGCGTGCCCAGCCACTGCACGCCCTGGGCGGCGGTGAACTCGGCGTTGCGCAGGCGATGGTCGATGTTCTCGCTGCCCAGGCCGCGCACCAGCTTGCCTGCCAGGAACAGCTCTTCCAGCGTGCTGTGCGGGCTGACCAGCGCGCCGATGGCGGAGGCGCCATGGTCGTTCTTGATCTGGCGCAGGCCGTTGGCCACGTATTCGAGGGCCGTCTGCCAGTCGACTTCCTTCCACTCGCCGCCCTGCTTGAGCATGGGGCGGGTCAGGCGTTCGTCACTGTTCAGGGCTTCGTAGGAGAAGCGGTCGCGGTCGGCGATCCAGCACTCGTTGACCTCTTCGTTCTCGAAGGGCACGACGCGCAGGACCTTGTGGTTCTTGACCTGGACGATGAGGTTGGCACCCGTGGAGTCATGGGGCGAGACCGACTTGCGGCGCGACAGCTCCCAGGTGCGGGCGCTGTAGCGGAAGGGCTTGCTGGTCAGCGCGCCCACGGGGCAGATGTCGATCATGTTGCCCGACAGCTCGGAGTCCACCGTATCGCCCACCACCGTGGTGATCTCGGAGTGCTCGCCGCGGTTGATCATGCCCAGCTCCATCACGCCGGACACTTCCTGCCCGAAGCGCACGCAGCGGGTGCAGTGGATGCAGCGGCTCATCTCCTGCATGGAGATCAGCGGGCCCACGTCCTTGTGGAAGACCACGCGCTTTTCTTCCTCGTAGCGCGAGGCGGAGCTGCCGTAGCCCACGGCCAGATCCTGCAGCTGGCATTCGCCGCCCTGGTCGCAGATCGGGCAGTCCAGCGGGTGATTGATGAGCAGGAACTCCATCACCGATTGCTGTGCCTTGATCGCCTTCTCGCTCTTGGTGCGCACGATCATGCCCTGCGTCACGGGCGTGGCGCAGGCGGGCATGGGCTTGGGGGCCTTTTCCACGTCCACCAGGCACATGCGGCAGTTGGCGGCGATGGAAAGTTTCTTGTGGTAGCAGAAATGCGGGATGTAGGTGCCTGCCTTCTCGGCTGCATGCATGACCATGCAGCCCTCGGCGACCTCCACCTTCTTTCCGTCCAGTTCAATTTCAACCATATGCTTTTCTCGCGATCAGGCGGCGTGGACCGTCTGCTTGGAAGCGTTCTGGATCTTCGCTTCAAACTCGTGGCGGAAGTGCTTGATCATGGCGCGCACCGGCATCGCTGCCGCATCGCCCAGCGCACAGATCGTGCGCCCCATGATGTTCACGGACACCGAGTCCAACAGCTCGATGTCTTCAGGACGGCCTTCGCCGTGCTCGATTCGGTTGACCACGCGCCACAGCCAGCCCGTGCCTTCGCGGCAGGGAGTGCACTGGCCGCAGGACTCGTGCTGGTAGAAGTAGGACAGGCGCAGCAGGCTCTCGACCATGTCGCGCGAGTCGTCCATCACGATCACGGCGCCCGAGCCCAGCATGGAGCCGGCCTTGGCGATGGAGTCGTAGTCCATCGTGCATTCCATGATGATGTCGGCCGGCAGCACGGGCGAGGACGATCCGCCGGGGATCACGGCCTTGAGCTTGCGGCCCGTGCGCACGCCACCGGCCAGCTCCAGCAGCTTGCTGAAGGGCGTGCCCAGCGGCACTTCGTAGTTGCCGGGCAGGTTGACGTCGCCGCTGACCGAGAAGATCTTGGTGCCGCCATTGTTGGGCTTGCCGCACTCCAGGTACGCAGCACCGCCGTTGCGGATGATCCAGGGAACGGCCGCAAAGGTTTCGGTGTTGTTGATGGTGGTGGGCTTGCCGTACAGGCCGAAGCTGGCCGGGAACGGCGGCTTGAAGCGCGGCTGGCCCTTCTTGCCTTCCAGCGACTCCAGCAGCGCAGTCTCTTCGCCGCAGATGTAGGCGCCGAAGCCATGGTGCGCGTGCAGCTGGAAGCTGAAGCTGCTGCCCATGATGTTGTCGCCCAGGTAGCCGGCAGCGCGGGCTTCCTCCAGCGCGGCCTCGAAGCGCTCATAGGCCTCGAAGATTTCGCCGTGGATGTAGTTGTAGCCCAGGGAGATGCCCATCGCGTAGGCCGCGATGATCATGCCCTCGATCACGATGTGGGGGTTGTGCACCAGGATGTCCCGGTCCTTGCAGGTGCCCGGCTCGCCTTCGTCCGAGTTGCACACCAGGTGCTTCTGGCCCGGGAACTGGCGGGGCATGAAGCTCCACTTCAGGCCCGTGGGGAAACCTGCGCCGCCGCGGCCGCGCAGCCCCGACTCCTTGACGGTGGCGATCACCTGGTCCTGCGTCAGGCCTTCGCTGCCGTCCTTGCCCAGGATCTTGCGCAGCGCCTGGTAGCCGCCGCGTGCCTCGTAGTCCTTGATGGACCAGTTGGCGCCGGTCAGATCGGCATAGATCTGGGGATTGATGTGGCGGTCGTGGAAGCAGGTCTCGCTGCCCGAGGCGGCAAACCTGGCCAGGACCGATTGTGCGGCGGCGTTCATGCCTTGCCCTCCGCGGCGCGCAGGCCGTCGATCAGTTCGTCGAGCTTTTCGTTGCTCATGAAGCTGCACATGCAGCGGTCGTTCACCAGCATCACCGGCGAATCCGCGCAGGCACCCAGGCACTCGGACTGCTGCAGCGTGAACATGCCGTCGGGCGTGGTCTCGCCCATCTTGATGCCCAGGCGGGATTCCAGATGGTGCAGCGCCTTGTAGCCGTCGCGCAGCTGGCAGGGCAGGTTGGTGCAGACGTTCAGCTTGAACTTGCCCACCGGCCGCTGGTTGTACATGTTGTAGAACGTGGTGACTTCGTGCACCGCGATCTCGGCCATGCCCAGGAACTCGGCGATCACGGCCTCGCTCTCGGGACTGACCCAGCCCTGCTCCTGCTGCACGATGGACAGGCAGGCCATCACGGCCGACTGCTTCTGGTCGGCCGGGTACTTGGCCACCTCGCGCGCAAAGCGCTCCTTGGTCGCTTCGGTAATCATCGGTCAACGTCTCCAAACACGATGTCCAGGGTACTCAGCACCATCACGGCGTCGGCCAGCATGTGGCCTCGGCACAGTTCGTCCATGGCGGACAGATTGGCGAATCCCGGCGGACGGATCTTCAGGCGGTAGGGCTTGTTGGCCCCGTCGCTCACGATGTAGATGCCGAACTCCCCCTTGGGGTGTTCGATGGCCGCGTAAGCCTCGCCTTCGGGCACGCGGAAACCTTCGGTGAAGAGCTTGAAGTGGTGGATCAGCTCTTCCATGTTGGACTTCATGCCTTCGCGCGGCGGCGGGGCGATCTTGTGGTTGTCCACGATCACCGGGCCCGGGTTGGCACGCAGCCAGTCCACGCACTGCTTGATGATGCGGTTGGACTGGCGCATTTCGGCCACGCGCACCAGGTAGCGGTCGTAGCAGTCGCCGGTCTTGCCCACGGGCACGTCGAAGTCCATGCGGTCATAGACCTCGTAGGGCTGCGACTTGCGCATGTCCCAGGCCACGCCGGAGGCACGCAGCATGGGGCCGGTCAGGCCCAGGTTCATGGCACGCTCGGCCGTCACCACGCCGATGTCCACGTTGCGCTGCTTCCAGATGCGGTTGTCGGTCAGCAGGGTCTCGTACTCGTCGGCGCACTTGGGGAAGCGCTGCGTGAAGTCGTCGATGAAGTCCAGCAGCGAGCCCTGGCGGTTGCGGTTCATGACCTCGACCGAGCGCGCATTGCGCACCTTGCTGGCCTTGTACTGCGGCATGGTGTCAGGCAGGTCGCGGTAGACGCCGCCCGGACGGAAATAGGCCGCGTGCATGCGCGCGCCGGAGACCGCCTCGTACATGTCCATGAGGTCTTCGCGCTCACGGAAGGTATAGATCAGCGTCGTGGAGCTGCCTGCATCGTTGCCGCTGGAGCCCAGCCACATCAGGTGATTCATGATGCGGGTGATCTCCGAATACATCACGCGGATGTACTGGGCGCGAATGGGCACTTCGATGCCCAGCAGCTTCTCGATGGCCAGGCAGTAGGCGTGCTCGTTGCACATCATGGACACGTAGTCCAGCCGGTCCATATAGGGCAGCGACTGGATGTAGGTCTTGCTCTCTGCCAGTTTTTCCGTCGCGCGGTGCAGCAGACCGATGTGCGGGTCTGCACGCTGCACCACTTCACCGTCGAGCTCCAGCACCAGGCGCAGCACGCCGTGCGCTGCCGGGTGCTGCGGACCAAAGTTCAGGGAATAGTTCTTGATTTCAGCCATGGTCGTCCATCAAAAAGGCGCCTGCAGCGCCTTCAGTGCAGGCCCCCGTAGTTGTCTTCGCGGATGATCCGCGGCGTGATCTCGCGGGGCTCGATGGTGACCGGCTGGTACACCACGCGCTGCTGTTCGGGGTCATAGCGCATCTCCACATGGCCCGACAGCGGGAAGTCCTTGCGGAAGGGATGGCCGATGAAGCCGTAGTCGGTCAGGATGCGGCGCAGGTCGTCATGGCCATCGAAGACGATGCCGAACAGGTCGAACGCCTCGCGCTCGAACCAGTTGGCGCCGGCCCAGATGGGAGTGACCGAAGCCACCACCGGAAAATCGTCGTCGGTACAGAAGACGCGAACGCGCAGGCGCTGGTTCAGGCTGATCGACAGCAGGTGGGACACCACGGCAAAGCGCGGCCCTTCGCGGCCGACTTCCGCATAGGTGGAATAGTCCACGCCACACAGGTCCACCAGGACCTCGAACCGGCAATCCGGGGCGCTGTGCAGAACCTGCATGGCCTCCAGATAGTTGGCAGCGGACACTTCGACCGTCACCTCGCCCAGGGCCACGGTCACGCTGCGCGCCTTGTCGCCCAAGGCAGCAGCCACCACATCCCGAAGCACTTCGGGGTGAATCGCAATAGCAGTCATCATCTAGCCCTTAGACGCGAGCGATGGTATGGGTGCGGCGGATCTTCTGCTGCAGCTGGATGATGCCGTAGATCAGGGCTTCCGCCGTGGGGGGGCAGCCAGGCACATAGACATCGACCGGCACGATGCGGTCGCAGCCACGCACCACGGAATAGCTGTAGTGGTAGTAGCCGCCGCCATTGGCGCACGAGCCCATGGAGATGACCCAGCGGGGCTCCGACATCTGGTCATAGACCTTGCGCATGGCGGGCGCCATCTTGTTGCACAGGGTGCCGGCCACAATCATCAGGTCCGACTGGCGGGGGCTGGCACGGAAGACTTCCGAGCCAAAGCGGCCAATGTCGTAACGCGCCGCCGCAGCGTGCATCATCTCGACCGCGCAGCAGGCCAGACCAAATGTCATGGGCCACAGCGAGCCCGTCTTGGCCCAATTCACCACCGAGTCGTAACTCGTGGTGATGAAGCCTTCCTTCATCACGCCTTCGATCATCGTGTTTCCTTAGTGAACCCGCATCAATCCCAGTCCAACGCACCCTTCTTCCATTCGTAGACAAAGCCCACGACGAGAACGGTCAGGAAAATCAGGACAGCGGCGAAACCAGCCCCACCCACGTCCCGAAGCGCAACGGCCCAGGGCAGCAGAAAGGCGATTTCCAAATCAAATAGGATGAACAGGATGGCGACGAGGTAGTAGCGCACATCGAATTTCATGCGCGCGTCTTCGAAGGCCTCGAAGCCACATTCGTAGGGAGAGTTCTTGGCGGCATCGGGCCGGTTCGGACCCAGCACATACCCCAGTACCAGGGGGACTACGCCGACACCCATGCCGACGAGAATGAACAAGAGAACGGGAAGATACTGGTCGATGTTCATCGTGTGCGGCTACCTTGAAAGGCATGCCCGCACCGATCAGCCTGATCAGCAGGGCAGGCTCTTAGTTATATCTTGGTGCCGTCGGCGAGACTCGAACTCGCACAGCTTTCGCCACTACCCCCTCAAGATAGCGTGTCTACCAATTTCACCACGACGGCTACGTCTCGATTTCGGCTGGCTCTTTATCTTCGTTGCAAAGATTCCGCCTACCGAACAATCTCTAGATTCTACTCTGAAAAACCCTCGGACCAGGAGGACCGAGGGCTTTGTTCGAAATTATTTCGTGGGGATCTGGGCCGCACCTTCAGCACCGGCAGCAGGCGCCTGACCTGCCGCAGGAGCAGGCACTTCGCCAGCAGCGCCAGGGACGGCGGGAGCCGGTGCCGTGATGGGGGCCGCGCCTTCCAGCACGCTGCCCGAGCTGACGGGACGCGCATTGCTCAGATAGGCCAGCGCCAGCGTGGTCACGAAGAACACCGTGGCCAGGCCTGCCGTGGAGCGCGACAGAAAGTTCGCGCTGCCCGAGGCACCGAACAGGCTGCCGGAGCTGCCGCTGCCGAACGAGGCACCCATGTCGGCGCCCTTTCCGTGCTGGATCAGGATCAGGCCGATCATGCCGAGTGCCGACAGCATCTGGACGGCGAGGATCACGCTTGCGAATGCATTCATTGGTTGTACCTGCTAGTAACGCGAGAGCTAAAAAAGCGAATGGAGAAACTGCTCCGGCTCACTGGGCCGCAGCGATGATGGTCAGGAAATCCGGCGCCTTGAGCGACGCCCCGCCCACAAGACCACCGTCAATGTCGGCCTGGGCCAGAAGCTGGGCTGCATTGGAGGCATTCATGCTGCCGCCGTAGAGCAAGGGGATGCGGTCAGCCTGCCGGCTGGCAGCCGCCAGCTGGGCGCGCAGCACGGCATGCACCTGCTGCGCCTGCTCGGGTGTTGCGGTCCTGCCGGTGCCGATGGCCCAGACAGGCTCGTAGGCCACGACCAGCTCACTGATGCACTGCCCCACCTGATGGATCACGGCTGCCAGCTGGCGCTTGACGACTTCCTCGGTCTGCCCCGCCTCGCGCTCTGCCAGCGTTTCGCCCACACAGACGATGGGCGTGACGCCCTTGGCCAGCGCAGCCTGCGCCTTCAAGGCCACCACGGCATCGGTTTCACCATGGTATTGGCGACGCTCCGAGTGCCCCACCAAGGTGTAGCGCACGTCAAAATCCTGGAGCATGGCAGCCGAAAGCTCTCCCGTGTAGGCGCCCGAGTCATGCTGCGACACATCCTGCGCAGCCACGCCAATGGACGACCCTGCAAGCTCGGCCTGGGCCTGGGCCAGATAGGCGGCCGGCACGGCCACCGCCACACCCGCATTTCCACCTTCGGGCAGCCCCTGCTTGAGGGCCTTGAGCAACACGGCATTGGCAGCCAGGCTGCCATTCATCTTCCAGTTGCCGACGATGAGTTTCTTCTTCATGGTTACCACGTCAAAACGATTTTGCCGGTGTGCTGACTCGACTCCATCAGCGCGTGCGCCTTGTCGGCATCAGCGGCAGCAAAGGTGCTGTGAATCACAGGGCGGATACCGCCTGCCTCGATGAGCGGCCAGACCTCGCGCCGCAGCGCCTGGGCGATGGCCGCCTTGAAGGCGACAGGACGCGGACGCAGCGTGGAGCCCGTCACCAGCAGGCGACGGCGCAGGACCAGGCCCGCATCGAACTCCGCCTTGATGCCGCCCTGCACCGCAATGATGACCAGACGGCCATCCTCGGCCAGGCTCTGCACTTCGCGCGCCACATAGCTGCCCGCCACCATGTCCAGGATCACGTCCACGCCCTTGCCGTCGGTGATGCGCTGCACCTCCGCGGCAAAGTCCTGGGTACGGTAGTTGATGGCATGGTCGGCGCCCAGCTTCAGGCAGTCGGCGCATTTGGCATCGGAGCCAGCCGTCACGATGACCGTGGCGCCACGCGCCTTGGCCAACTGGATGGCCGTCACGCCAATGCCGCTGCTGCCGCCCTGCACCAGCAGGGTTTCGCCCGCCTGCAAGGCGCCGCGATCGAACACATTGCTCCAGACGGTGAAGAAGGTTTCGGGCAATGCCGAAGCCTCCACCTCGCTGAGCCCCGCCGGGATGGGCAGGCACTGGGCCACTGGCGCAACGCAGTACTCCGCATAGCCACCACCGGCCAGCAGCGCGCACACGCGGTCGCCCACGCGCAGGCCTGCCAGCCGCATGGCGTCGTCGTCACCCGACACGATCACCCCGGCCACTTCCAGCCCGGGCAGATCCGAGGCACCGGGCGGCGGGGCGTAGTGCCCCTTGCGCTGCAACACATCAGGGCGATTGACACCGCTGGCCGAGACCTGGATCAGCAACTCCTGCGCGCCGGCCACGGGCAGCGGACGCTCGCCCAGGCGCAAGACATCGGGACCACCAAAGTCCGTGAGTTCCACGGCACGCATGATTTGCTTTTCCATTTTTCGAACTCGCAATCCCTGTCAAAAATGCCACAAGCGCTGAACAGGTCAGCGCTTTTTCCAGTCACCGCATGCACCTGCAAGGCCACCCCCCTTTTTGGGGAACGGCCTTGCCGGGCATTACTGCTGCTGTTGCTGTTGCTGCTCGCCCTCGGCAGCCGGACGGCCGCCGTCACGGGGCTCGCGAGGTTCACGCGGCTCGCGGTACTCGCGTTGCTGGCGGGGCTCACGCGGCTGGCGGAACTCACGCTCGGCAGGCGCGGGGCGCTCGCTGCGCTCCATGCCGGCAGGACGCTCGGTCAACGCCTTCAGCGACAGCTTGACACGACCCTTTTCGTCGGTCTCCATGACCTTGACCTTGATGATCTGGCCTTCCTGCAGGTAGTCGGCGACGCGCTCCACGCGCTCGTGGGCAATCTGGCTGATGTGCAGCAGACCGTCCTTGCCGGGCAGCAGGTTCACGAGAGCACCGAAGTCCAGGATCTTGGTGACCGGGCCTTCGTAGATCTTGCCGATTTCGACCTCGGCCGTGATCTCTTCGATGCGGCGCTTGGCTTCGTCGGCCTTGGCGGCATCGCTGGAGGCGATGGTGATGGTGCCGTCTTCGCCGATGTCGATCTGCGTGCCGGTCTCTTCGGTCAGTGCACGGATGGTGGAGCCGCC
Source organism: Delftia sp. DT-2 (assembly GCF_028401915.1). NCBI lineage: Bacteria > Pseudomonadati > Pseudomonadota > Betaproteobacteria > Burkholderiales > Comamonadaceae > Delftia > Delftia sp. DT-2. The sequence continues at coordinate 118,414 of NZ_JAQOTI010000006.1, read as the reverse complement.
CTTGCCGATCACGTCACGGATCTTCTCGGGGTTGATCTTCATCGTGTACAGCTTGGGAGCGAAGGACGAGATCTCGGCCTTGGCTTCGCCCATGGCTTCCTGCATCTTGCCCAGGATGTGCATGCGCGCTTCCTTGGCCTGGGCCAGGGCGACCTGCATGATTTCCTTGGTGATGCCCTGGATCTTGATGTCCATCTGCAGCGCGGTGATGCCGCTGGTGGTGCCGGCCACCTTGAAGTCCATGTCGCCCAGGTGATCTTCGTCACCCAGGATGTCGGTCAGCACGGCGAAGCGGTTGTCTTCCTTGATCAGGCCCATGGCGATGCCGGCCACGTGGGCCTTCATCGGAACGCCCGCATCCATCATCGACAGGCAGCCGCCGCAGACCGAGGCCATGGACGAGGAGCCGTTGGACTCGGTGATTTCCGACACCACGCGAATGGTGTAGGGGAACTCTTCCTTGCTGGGCAGGCAGGCCGCCAGGGCGCGCTTGGCCAGACGGCCGTGGCCGATTTCGCGGCGCTTGGTCGAGCCCATGCGGCCCACTTCGCCAGTGGCAAAGGGAGGCATGTTGTAGTGAAACAGGAAGCGGTCCTCGAACTCGCCGGCCAGCGCGTCGATGCGCTGCGCGTCGCGCTCGGTACCCAGCGTGGACACGACCAGGGCCTGCGTCTCGCCACGCGTGAACAGGGCCGAGCCGTGCGTGCGGGGCAGCACGGAGTTGCGGATTTCGATGGGGCGCACGGTGCGCGTGTCGCGGCCGTCGATGCGCGGCTCGCCGGCCAGGATCTGGCTGCGAACGATGCGTGCCTCGATGTCGAACAGCATGCCTTCGACCTTGACGCCGTCGAACTCCACGCCCTGGGCCGTCAGGCCGGCCTTCACGGCGGCGTAGGCTTCGCGGCAGGCCTGCGTGCGGCTTTGCTTGTTGCGGATCTGGTAGGCCGCGCGCAGGGCTTCGTCACCCAGTGCGGCCACCTTGGCGATCAGCTCTTCATCCTTGGCGGGAGCGACCCAGTCCCAGACGGGCTTGCCGGCTTCGCGCACCAGTTCATGGATGGCGTCAATGGCGATGCGGCCTTGCTCGTGGCCGAAGACCACGGCGCCCAGCATCACGTCTTCAGGCAGTTGCTGCGCCTCGGACTCCACCATCAGCACGGCAGCTTCAGTACCGGCCACGACCAGATCCATCTGCGAATCCTTGCGCTGGGTCTGGCCGGGGTTGAGCACGTACTCGCCATTGATGCAGCCCACGCGGGCGGCACCGATGGGACCGTTGAACGGAATGCCCGACACGGACAGGGCGGCCGACGTGGCGATCAGGGCGGCGATGTCGGCATCGACTTCGGGGTTCAGCGACACGGTGTGGATAACCACATGCACGTCGTTGTAGAAACCTTCGGGGAACAGCGGGCGGATCGGACGGTCGATCAGGCGGCTGGTCAGGGTTTCGAGTTCGCTGGGCTTGGCTTCGCGCTTGAAGAAGCTGCCGGGGATCTTGCCTGCGGCGTAGGTCTTCTCGATGTAATCGACGGTCAGCGGGAAGAAGTCCTGGCCGGACTTGGCCTGCTTGGACGCCACCACGGTGGCCAGCACCACGGTGTCATCGATGTTGACCAGCACGGCGCCGGAAGCCTGGCGGGCGATCTCGCCGGTTTCCATGGTGACCGTGTGCTGGCCCCACTGGAAGGTCTTGGTGACTTTGTTGAAGATGGACATTGTTGCTCCTAGGGAATGTTGGCCAGATGCACTCATCCGGCCATGATGGAGAGCAATTCAGAACACGATGCCATTCCATTGCTGGATTTCTTGCTATCAAATCCGCAGCAATGGAATGACACAGCTTCGCTCTGTCTTGCTTTCTCCGAAGTAAAAAACGCCTGAGCTAGACAGGCTAACTCAGGCGTTTCGATCTCCCACCGTGCTTACTTGCGCAGGCCCAGCTTGGCGATCAGTGCGGTGTAGCGATCAGCGTCCTTGGACTTGAGGTAGTCCAGCAGCTTGCGACGGCGGCTCACCATGCGCAGCAGGCCACGACGACCGTGGTGGTCCTTGGCGTGTTGCTTGAAGTGAGGGGTCAGCTCGTTGATGCGTGCGGTCAGCAGGGCCACTTGCACTTCTGGGCTACCAGTGTCGTTGGCAGAGCGTGCGTTGGACTTGACGACTTCAGCCTTCACGGAAGATGCGATCATTTTTTTTCCTTGGAAATTGGCGCCTCAAAGACAAAAGCAAGGAGGCAGCCTTGGTTACTTGCGCCGGGACTGGAAAGGCCCCGACGTGCGTCTTGCACCATGCAAAACCCTGGGATTATAACAAGCACGCCCGGACCGGCATCCACACCTGATTTGCGGCCCTTTACCACTTCGGCCTGCTGCCCGCCCAGAATCCCGCAAAGCCCGCGCCACAGGCATGCCGTCACGAAGCACGGATATGTGGTGCGCAGGCATTCCATACACCAAGGGAGGGCCACGCCATGGCAGTGCGTTTTTCATTCATTCCATCGACCCGACAAGCGCAGCGGCGGCAATGCGCCCTGCTCTGCCTGGTCGCGGCCCTGGGCCTGGCCCTGCCTGCCCAGGCTGCGTCCCACCGCGCCGACGCATCGGCTGCGCAAGGCTACAAGCGCAAAAAGGGCGGGCAGCGGGTCCGGGTGCCGACGCAGCGCAGCAGCTCCGACGAGTCGCCCGAGCAACGCGACAAGCGGCTTTACCGCGAATGCCAGGGCAGGAACAACGCCGGAGCATGCGCCGGATACACCGGGCAGCCGCCGGGCAGGCGCCAGCGCTGACACGCTCCCAGAAACAGTCCTAGGCCGGCCTCGAATACCCAAAAATCCGGCAAAGCCTTGCCATCATTGGATTTTTTCGCACCTCTGCACGCCTGAATTCAGCCCCATTCACTGCACAACTCCTATTTTTTGACCAAAGAAACAGATTGGTCTGAAAGACATGCACGAACAACCCCAATAGATTGAGCGGCGCACGAAACAAGCAGCAACAACCAGCGTTGCGCAAGCCAATCGACGGGGAGGGATTCAAGAGATGTCATCGACCAGGCCTCAGGCTCGCCCGGGCGCCAAAGGCTTCACTGCCATCGAGTTGATGGTGGTCGTCGCCATCCTCGCCGTGCTCACCACGCTGGCAGCTCCCAGCTTCAACCTCATCATCGAGCGCTGGCGTGTTCGCCAGACCGTCGAGGCCCTGCAATCGACGCTGCAGTACGCGCGCTCCGAAGCCGTGCGTCGCGGTGGCGGCGTTTTCATCCAGAAACTGCCCCAAGGCACCAAGGGCTGCACCCTGGCGGCGCAGCACGCCGACTGGGGCTGCGGCTGGGTGGTGTTCGTCGACCGCAATGGCAACAGGCACTGGGATCCCAAGGAGGAGCTGCAGCGCTTCGACACGCCCGCCCGCACCCTCGTCACCCGCTCCCGGTCTGCCTCCATCATCAGTGTGGACCGCTGGGGTCAGTTGGGCGGACTCACCGCCATGGGTTTCGCCATTGCGCCATCTCCGGCCGGAATCACTTCCGCCGCAACCCAAGGCATTTGCGTCTCGTCCGGCGGACGCATCCGGGTGGTCGGCCAGGAGGGTATTCCATGCGCCTGACACGTACCCGCAATCGGCATCCCAATGGCTTTACCCTGATCGAAACCCTGGTCGCCACCGTCATCACGGCCCTGGGTGTTCTGGGAATCCTGGGACTGCAGATGCGCACCCTGGCCGACAACCAAAGCGGCGTGCGCCGCGCCCAGGCCATCCGGCTGATCGAGGACCTCAGCGAGCGCACGCACGCCAACCCCAACTCCCTCGGACAGATCGGCCGCTACGTTTCCGACTGGAATCACGCCCCCGAATCCGTCGCCGACTGCAGTGCCGCCGCATGCGGCCCGGACGCAATGGCCAGCTACCACCTCGCACGATGGAAGGCATCCGTTCGCCAACTGCTGCCAGGCGGGGCCGCCAAGGTCTTCCTCGCAGGAAACGAGGCAGCCGCCAGCGCCGGCAACGGGCGCCAGCTGGGGATCATGATCAGTTGGCGCGAGAACGAAAAGTCCGGCAAGGCCGACTACAAGGACCCCATCGGGCTTGATGGCGATGGCGATCTCATGCACGGAGACCAGGCCATGGCCTGTCCTGCAGGCAGAACCTGCCACCTGCAATACATCCCACTCAGCGCTCGCTGTGCTCCCTACCTTGCAAACAACGCAGTCCAGTTCTTCTGCGCAGGCCCATGAAACCCCATCGCATCGCCACCGCCATTGCGGCCAGACCGCGTCAACGCGGGCTGAGCCTCGTCGAACTGCTGGTCGGACTTTTCCTGGGACTGCTGATCATCGGCGTGGCCATGGGCGCACTCATGGCGTCACGCGCCGTGTCCGCCACCATCAGCGATGCCAGTCAGTTGCAACAGCAGGCTTCCCATCTCTTCCGCGTCATGGGCCGGCAGATCCGGCAGGCGGGGTCCCTGCGGCTGCTTCTTGCATCACACAAGAAGGCAACAGAAGCCATTGACGTGGCAGACCCCGTTGCATTCGAGGTGGGCGCACTGGACTTCAACCCCGCGCACGACACCATCCAGGGCCTCGATGCACCCGGGCGCTCCCAATACAAGCTCGCCGTGGGCTACAGCAATTACACGCAGCCGCTGCACACATCGGCCATCGAGACCTCACTGCAGCGCAATTGCCTGGGACAGACCAACAGCGACAGCCTCATCCTGAGCCGCTTTGTCCTGGACGCCAGTAAAAACACCCTGCGCTGCGCCGGAGCGCCCTCCGCGGGTGCCCAGCCCCTCGCCAGGAACGTCGCCAACTTCCAGGTGCGCTACCTGATCCAGGCGCCGGGGGGCGCCGCCCGCATCCAGTATGTCAACGCAGCCGCCGTAGGCCAGGACTGGCCTCGCGTCGTCGGCGCCGAGGTCTGCCTGGTGCTCTTCGGCAACGAGGCCATCGACATGCCCGCCAACAGCAGCTATACCGACTGCGCCGACAGCGACGGTACGGCCGAATCCATCCACATGGCCACGCTGCCTGCGCCCAGGACGCGGCGCCTGCACATGGTCTTTCGCAGCGTGTACCAGTTGCGCAGCCAGGGGTTGGCGGGATGACGCACAAGGCTGCAGGCATGCGACATGCCCACACCTGCGCAGCGCAGCGCCAAAAAGGCATCGCCCTGTTCATCGTGGTGGTCCTGGTCATGCTGTCCATGCTGCTCGCCCTGTGGGCGTCGCGCAGCGCACTGTTCAACGAAATGTTCGTGGGCAACGATGCCGACTACCAGCGTGCCCTGGAGGCTGCACAGGCCTTGCTGCAGGATGCCGAACTGGATATTCGGGGCGAACAGGCCAGCGGCGCCGCCTGCGCCGCCAGCAGCAGCCAGCCATCCGTCTGCCGCAGCGGTGCAGGCATCGCACAGTTCCCCCGGGAAACCGGGGAAGTCGGCCTGCTGCTGGCCAGCCTCGCTGAGGCCACACCCACTGGATGCCGCGATGGCCTGTGCCCCAAGCGCACGGGACCTCAGGACTTCTGGAACAACGCGGACGAAGGCCAAGGGATCACGCTGGGCCAGATGACTGCCGCTGACGTCGGCGCACGCTACGGCCAGTTCACGGGCGCCATCGCTGGCGGAAAGAGCGACTCCATCCTGGCAAATCGTGAGGCAGGAAAGGGAGGCTGGTACTGGATAGAGATCCTGCCCTATGACGTCAACGCAGGGAACTCGGGCGTCATCGCCAACGGATCACCCCGACTGGCCCTTTACATGCAGCCCCAGGTGATCTATCGCATCACGGCCATTGCCCATGGCCGCAAGAGCAACACCCAGGTGGTGATGCAGCAGACCTACGCCCGGCAGAAACGCCGCGACTGACTCAGGACACCTGACATGCCCCACCTCTGCCATCCCTGGCTCCGGCGCATCCTGCTGCCAGCGCCGACAGCCGCAGCCATGGCCGCTGCAGTCCTGGCCGCGCAAAACAGCCAGGCAATGGACATGATTCAGTCGTCGCTTGGGCCCCGAGTCAAGGTCACGATAAAGCCTGGCCTGCCGGCACCCATCCAGGTCCAGCAGGTCTCGGAGGCAGACACTCCAGTTGCCAGGGTTCAGGCAGATGGCACCGAATTCGCCGCGCCCATTGAAGACTGCCCGGTCGGACAACAGGCAGATGCCAAGGGCCGCAGCAGCTCCATGGCCTCCAGCGGCAGCGTGATTACGCGGGCCGGCGTGGACATATTCAGCGCCCGCTACAGCGCAAAAGCGGCCTGGAGCGGCTGGATCAGCGCAGAAACCGTCCAGGCCGATGGCAGCCTCACCGCAACAGCCGGCTGGCAAGGCAAAACCACGGCCGGCCACCTGGATGCACTCAGCGACGAACAGGCAATCAATGACCGTCTGATCCTGACCTGGAGCGACAGACTGCAAAGAGGCGTGTCCTTCAAGTGGAATGAACTCGACCACCGGCAGAAAGCCTCCCTGGGCATCGATGTCGAAGGAAGAGCAGACAACCTGGGCAAGCACAGGCTCAACTTCATACGCGGCGACCGCCGCATGGAAGCGCCGGGACAACCGCCGCGCGTTGGCCCCACCCGTCCTTTTCGCCAGCGCAGCTCGCGCCAGGGCGACATCGTCAACTCCCAGATCTGGCATGCCGGCCATCCCGTGGACAACTGGCCCCTGCCGGGCTATGCCGCCTATACCCTCGCCCAGCAGAACCGCCAGCCCATGATCTATGCAGGCGGCAATGACGGCATGCTGCATGGCTTTTCGGCCACCGACGGCAGGGAAAAGATCGCCTACATCCCACGAGGCGTGATCTCCGGACTGGCAAGACTTTCCGACCCCGACTACGACGCCCGGCATCGCTACTTTGTGGACGGCTCCGCCATGAGCGGCGACATCCCCTCGGGCAGCGTTGCGTCCTCGCAGTGGCGCACTGTGCTGGCTGGCATGGCGGGCGCCGGAGCCAAGGGCTACTTCGTGCTGGACATCACCCATCCGGAGGCTTTCAGCGAGTCCGGTGCCAGCTCGCTGGTCCTGCTTGACCGAACCCAGACACGCAACAGCGATCCCGGCGACTGCACCAGCCTGGATGACATGCGCCAGCGCGCCACTTGCCAGGAAAACAAGGACCTGGGCCATATTTTGGCGGCGCCCGTGCTGGACGATGCCAACCCGCAACGCAGCACTCAGATCACGCAGTTGAACAACCACCGCTGGGCACTGGTGACGGGCAACGGCTACCACAGCACCAACCAGCGGCCCGTGTTGCTGATCCAGTATCTCGATGGCAACCAGGAGCTGTTGCGCCTCGTTGCCACGGGCAATACCCCAACCGGCACCACCCCCGAGACCACCCGCAACGGACTCTCCGCCCCGCGCTTCGTGGACATCAATGGAGACGGCCGGCCCGATGTGGTCTACGCAGGTGACATCCAGGGCAATCTGTGGAAATTCCTCATCGCCAGCGGTGCCTCCTCCCGCTGGGGCGTGGCCTTCGACGGCCGGCCGCTGTACACAGCCTGGGGTGGCAATTCTCCATCGGCCACTCGCAACCTGCGTCAAGCCATCACCGCCCCTCCTTCCGTACGCGCCAATGACCGGCGCAGGGCCAGCAAAAATGCCAAAGAAGGGCGCGAGCGCTTGACGGCAGGCGGCATGCTGGTGGCATTCGGTACCGGACGCCACATCACGCGGCAGGATTCTGGCAACACAGCGGTCCAGAGCATCTATTCCATCCTCGACAGCACCCGCTACAGGCTGCTCGCGGACGGCAGAGTGCAAGCTTGCCTCGATGGCAAGGATTCGGACTGCAGGCAGCCTGACGGACAGCGAGCGGCACCCGTTTCAGGCATCGGAGAACTGGCCAGGCGCTCGGTGAACCATCAGCCGGCAGGGGCGGCCGGCCAAGGCTTCTGGCGCGTTGACTCCACGACCGACCTCGACTGGACACGGCACAAAGGCTGGTACATGGACCTGCCCCTGCCGGGCGAGCGCCTGCTCAAGCCAATGGGCTTCTACGACGGCAGCAACATCCTCGCGATCTACAGCCAGATACCTGCCGGATCCCCCAGGCGCCCCGGCGAAAACGCAAGCCCGCCCGACGCCTGCAATGCGAGCGAGGAGCGCCAATTCCTGACATTCATGAACATCATGGATGGCAAGCGACCCGGCGTTCCGTTGATGGACAGCAACGGCGATGGGGTCTACGGCACGGCAGATGAGGAGGTCTCGCGCGCAAGCGTCGCCAGGGGATCCCAGGCCTTGCTCCACAAGGGCCATCACGCCATCGGCTACGACGCCGAAGGCCGCCGCAATGTACTCGCCCGCATGCCGGAGCAATCCCTGCGCCCCAGCTGGCGCCAAATGAAATGAGGCACCACATGCGCTGCCCTCGATCCCCAGGATTCACGCTCATCGAACTCATGATCGTCGTGGCCGTCATCGTCATCCTCGGCACGGTCGCCGTCCCCAGCTACAACGAGTACATCCGCGCAGTCCACCGCGCCGACGCCCGCGCCGGCCTGCTCCAGGCCCAGCAATGGCTGGAGCGCGCCGCCACCGCCAACGGCACCTACCCCACCGAGTTGCCAGCAGATCTGACCTGGGCCCACGACTCCAGCAAGCGCTACACCATCGACTTCCTGTCAACCAGCGGCCACGACGACGACACCTACACCCTGATCGCCACACGCCGCGGCTCCCAGTTCGGTGACCGATGTGGCGATTTCACGCTGACCCATACCGGAGAGCGCAGTGGTGCGAATGTGGCCTCCAGCACCACAGCCGCTGAATGCTGGGGCAGATAACCCTGCGCATACCAGCCCTGTTTCCCAGGCAATCACCCAGGGTCCATTGCGATCAACGGGCCCCATGCACCCTCGTGATGCGGGAACTACCCGCAGTTCCGCCAGCCACTCATCCCGAGGTTGCATCCATTCATCCGGCTCCTTCGCCTGCCTCTGGACACAATGCCTAGCATCCGGGTATGCATGCATTGTCTCCACGACGGCCACCACGAACCAGGTCTCCCAAACAGGGCTCCAGAGGGTTCACCACCCTGGAACTGATGGTGGTGGTAGCCATCCTGGCCATACTCACAGCGCTTGCTGTGCCCAGCTTCACCTTGATCATTGAACGCTGGCGCGCGCGCGGAGTGGTTGAGGACCTGCAAGCAACGATCTACCTTGCGCGTTCTGAGGCCATCAAGCGCGGCGGCAACGTCCTCATCGACAAACTAGCCAGCGGCAATGGTTGCACCAGCACCGTCGGCAACACCTCCTGGGACTGCGGCTGGCGTGTAGTAACCAGCGGCGGCACCGTGGTACAGCAAAGCTCTGCGCCCAACCGCGTAGAAGTCAATCTGACCAACCTCACGGGCAGCATTGCCGTGGACCGCTGGGGCATGCTGACTAGCGGTGGCGCAGACGCCACGGCCATGGCCATGGAGTTCGTCATCGTCCCCAAAGGCAAAGATGTCAGCGACAACAGCGCGATCCGCCTGTGTGCAGGCATGGGCGGACGAATCGTTCAGGCAAAGGGCAGCGAAGCATGTCCCTGAATTCAACCCGAGACCATCCCATGCACCAGCCGAAACACACCCGGCCAACCCCGCACCGCCGACAGGGTGGCATCACTTTGGTCGAGTCCCTGGTGGCCATCGTGGTGGCTGCCCTGGGCATTCTTGGCATTCTAGGCACACAGATGCGTACGCTGACCGATACGCAAACCACCCTACGCCGCGCGCAGGCCATTCGTCTGATAGAAGACCTGAGCGAGCGGATGAGGGTCAACCCCAACGCATTGGCCAGTCTTGACGCCTACGTTTCCGACTTCTCCAGCAGCCCTTCGCCCGGTGACTGCCGCAACACTGCGTGTACTCAGGATCTGCTGTCCACCTACGACATAGGCTCATGGAAGCAGTCCGTCAGAGACACACTTCCGCTGGGCCGGGCCAATGTGTTCATTGCACCAGCAGATACTTCCGCCACGAATCGTCGGCAACTGGGCGTTATGGTCGGCTGGCGTGAAAACGAGCGGGACATTGCCAACGCAGCCGACAAGAAAACCTACAAGGACAACATAGACGCCACCCAGGTGCGGGCAGCCGACGGCACCCTCAGTTCCGGGGCAGGCACAGCTGCCACCTGCCCGGATGGATTCACCTGCCATCTGCAATACATCCCCATCGCAGCCCGCTGCGCGCCTTACCAACCTCTAGGCAATCCAGTCCAGTTCTACTGCCCGGGAGCCTAACCATGGCCACACGAATCCAATTCTTTAAAACCCCGCGGCCCGGCGCACTAAGTGCTAAGCCCGCGCTTGCAAGCCCTCGGCGCGCCATGGCGCAACGCGGCGTCACCCTGATTGAATTGATGGTGGGCATTGCTATAGGCCTGCTGGTCGTGGCTGTGTCCATGGCGGCACTGATGGTGTCGCGCGGTGTCTCCGGCACAGTGAGCGATGCCAGCGGCCTGCAGCAGCAGGCCGCCTACGCCTTACGCGTCATCGGCCTACAGCTGCGCCAGTCCGGCTCTCTGTATCTCAACCTCAACCCGACCAGCGCGATCGCGGCCAACAGTTCCGCCGCTCCGGTGGCATTCGAGACCAAGGCGGAGTCAGTGAACAAGGGAAATACCTTCGATCCGGTCACCAATGCCATTCTGGGCACAGCCAGCCCGACCACACTCGCGGTGGGCTATCGCCGCTACAAGGAGCCTGTCTACAGCAGTGCCGACGAGCAATCGCTGGCGCGCAATTGCCTGGGAGGCCCTGCCAATGCCAGCACCGATCAGCGCGTGGAAAGTGTGTTCCAGCTCAGTGGCAGCCAACTCCAATGTCAGGGTAATGGGTCAACCCCTCAGACCCTGGCGCAGAACGTCGCCAGCTTCCAGGTTCGCTACTCGTTGCAGGACAACACGACCTTGGGCAAACCCAAGATCCAGTATGTGACTGCCACGAACGTGGACAACTGGGGCAAGGTGCAAGCGGTAGAGGTATGCCTGGAGATCTATGGCAACGAGCCCGTGGACATGCCCGCCGGAAGCACCTATGTGAACTGCAACGGTGCGGCCGTCGACATGACGACGCTGGCCGCCCCTCGGACCCGACGCATGCACCTGACGTTCCGCAGTGTCTACCAGCTCCGCAGCCAAGGGCTGGTGGGGACCGTGCTGTGACCCTTTTTGCCAACTCCTCCATGCACCTGCGCATGCAACTCTATTCAAAGGACCGCCGGCAGCGTGGCGTGGCGCTGTTCGTCGTCCTCGTGTTCGTCATGCTCTCTATGCTCCTGGCATTGTGGGCCACCCGCACCTCGCTGTTCAATGAGATGGTGGTCGGCAACGATGCCGATTACCAGCGCGCCTATGAGGCCGCCCAGGCACTGCTGCAGGATGCCGAGTTGGATATACGCGGCGAACAGTCCAACGGCGCGGAATGCAGTGGCAGCGGCGATGTCTGCCGCAAGACGACCGCAGACAAGATCCCTCTGGAGGCACAGGACGTCACTCCTTTGCTGGGCCAACTGGAAGCACAGCCCACCCGATGCCGCAATGGCCTTTGCGCCAAGCGCACGGGCAAGCAGGATTTCTGGAACAACTCGGACGAATCTCAGGGGCCCACGTTGGCACAGATGACGGCCAGTACGGTTGGTGCGCGCTATGGCCAGTACACGGGCGCAGCGAAAGGCTCCAGTTCCCAGCCCGCCAACCCCATCCTGACGGACACAGGCAGCGCCAATCGGGGAGGCTGGTACTGGATGGAGGTTCTTCCCTACCAGGACAACAAGAATTCCAGCCTCATCATGGGCGGCCCGCACAACCTGCTGCCGCTGAACCTCAAGCCCTTCGTGGTGTATCGCGTCACGGCGCTGGCCTATGGGCGCAAGCCGAACACCATGGTGGTCCTGCAGCAGACCTACGCACAGCAAAAACGCAAGAACTAGGCCAACACGCCTTGCCATCCGCCAAGGCATGCAAACCCTTCCACATTCACCATATTGACACTAAGAGGAGCAAGCGCCATGAAATGCAAGCCCCCCGTTTCGCTGCACACCTTCCGCCGGACCTTGCTTTCGCTGGCCGCGGCAGCCGCGCTGCTGCCGCAAGGCGCCATGGCGCTGGATCTTTCGCAGTCGCCGCCCGGCACTAAGGAACCTTACGTTTCACCCAACGTCATCATCTCCATTGACGATTCGGGAAGTATGAATTTCCGGCTCGACAGCGAAAGCACCAGCGGCGCGAGCAACCAGACCACACCCAACTCGGATGGTACTTGGCCCATGAGCAGCCGCCGTGTCAACGTACTCAAGTACGCACTCATCGGTAACAATGGATCCGGCGGTATCTTCCGAGACACCACGCTGCTGCCCGACAAGAAAATCCGACTGGCCTGGCAGGCCATGTGGAACAACGGTCGCTCTTCCGATGCCGGCAATGTGGACAGCGGCAGTGGCAGAAGCGCCGTCCAGATGAATACGAACTCCATGCGCCCGCTGCAAGGTTCGCATCGCACGAACTTCATCTCCTTCATCAACAACCTGAGCCCCAGCAACGGCACACCGTCGCACCTGATGTTCAGTCAGGCGGACAGTTACATGCGCCGCGCAGTCAGCAAGGACGGACCGTGGGCCAGCGATCCAGGCAATACCGGCGCGCCTTACCTTGCCTGCCGACGCAATTACCACATCATGATGACCGATGGCCGCTGGAATGGCACAGCTACCAATGTCCCCAATACGAATTGGAGAGACAATGCGACCAACCTGAAGTTCAGCGACAACATGGTGTACGGCGGCAGCACGGCGGACCAAAAGAAATCCGCCCTCTACCGTGACGAATCCAAAGGTACGACCTTGGCCGACTGGGCGTTCTACAGCTGGGCCAATCCGCTGCAGACTTCGGGGTTGACAGGGACCATGCAGCCTACCGCCGACTACCGCAAGGCCTCCTCCACCGAAACCTTCACCAATGCCAGCGGCACCTCTGCCACGCTGGATCGCTATTGGAATCCACGCTACAACCCGGCCACCTGGCCCCACATGGTGACCTACACCATCGGCTTCAGCAAGATGGCGTTCGAATGGAGCTATTCATCCATCACGCGTCCGACACAAATGGTACCGTTTGGCTACGACGGAAGTTTCCCAGGCTTGGCCAACGGCACCATCGGCTGGCCTGACCTGACCGCCAACACGGAGTCGCGCAATGCCCTGGATCTGTGGCATGCGGCACTCAATGGTCGCGGACGCTTTTATGCCGTGGAAAAAGGCGAGGATCTGGAAAAGGCCTTCCGTGAGATCTTTGGTCAGATCAACACGCAGACCGAACCCGACCTGACATCCACTGCCACCAGTGGCTCCAACGCCTCACGCAACGATGTCGGCAAATTCACCGGTGCCTATGAGCCGCAGAACGCCTGGAAGGGCTTCGTGACGGCAGAGACCGTGCAAAAGGATGGCACGACGATTTCCGCCCCCGGATGGGGCGGAAAAAATACGGCAGACAAGCTCGATGCGCTGACCAGCGTGGCTAGCCGTCTGATCCTGAGCTGGAGCGACAAATGGGACACCACCAAATACAAAGGAGGCACGTCCTTCAAATGGGCCAACGATGAGGCCAATCTGAGCACGGCGCAAAAGGCAATGCTGGGGTTCAACCCCAGCGACACCAGTGTCACCGTGGCAACGAACGGACAGAACCGGCTCAACTTCATCCGGGGTGACCGCAGCCTGGAAGGCTCCGACAACAATGGCTACACCACATCCCAACCATTCCGCGAACGCAAGAGCCGCCAGGGCGATATTATCAATTCCGTGGTGTGGTATCTCGGCAAACCTTCGAGCAGCTATGCCCTGACCGGCTATGCCGAATTCACACGCAACAATGCCGATCGCCCCCCCATGATCTATGTGGGCGGCAACGATGGCATGCTGCACGGTTTTTCGGCCGCCGACGGCAGCGAGAAAATTGCCTATGTCCCCCGCGGCGTGATTCCCAACCTCAAGCTGCTGACATCTCCCGATTACAACAGCACGCACAAATACTTCGTGGATGGCTCGCCAATGACTGGCGATGTGGACCTGGGCACTGGCATCCAGGCGACCGACGATCCTAACTATGCGATCAACTACGCGGCCAAATGGCGTACGTTGCTGGTGGGAGCCCTTGGCGCCGGAGGCAAGGGCTACTTCGTGCTGGATGTCACCAATCCAAACTCAGCCACCACCACGGATGGCGCTCTGGGCTTCACCGAAGCCAATGCCTCGCAACTGGTGAGACTCGACCGTACCCGCGGCGCTGGGGAGACGGTGCTTGACTGCGCAAGAACGGGTATAGGCGTGTCCGAGAAGGCCGCATGCCTGAAAGCCGTGGAAGAGGACAGGGATATCGGCCATATTACCGCCCGCCCCGTGCTCGACGAAAACGACCCCATGCGCACCACGCAGATCACACGCATGAACAACAACCGCTGGGCAGTGGTGATGGGCAATGGCTACAACAGTGCCAATCAACGCCCCGTGCTGCTGGTCCAGTATCTGGATGGCGCACAGGAATTGGTGCGTATCCCCGTCACCACGGAAACGGCTGGCACAGGCAAGGCGGCAGACAACGGCCTGTCGGCCCCGCGCCTGGTGGACATCGACGGCGATGGCCGACCCGACGTCATCTATGCCGGAGACAACCTGGGCAATCTCTGGAAGTTCGATGTGACCAGCATCAACGATTCCAACTGGAACGTGGCCTTCAGAGGTCAGCCCTTATTCACGGCAAAGGGGCCGACCGCACTGAACTCGTCCGCACGCACCAATGTACAGCCCATCACGGTCGCACCTACGGTGCGCACCAATGACCGCACCATGACGATAGGCACGGGAACAAATGCCAAGACGGTCCCCGTGACCGGCATGATGATCGCGTTCGGCACGGGCCGCAACGTCACCCAGGACGATCCCAACAGCGTACAGGTGCAAAGCCTTTACTCAGTTCTTGACAACACACGCTACCGCATCATCGACACCGCCAAAGGCAAGCGCCTGGAGGTGCACCCTGGCGACGGGGTCTGCGCGCCATCAGCAACCACCTGCGTGCCTTCACCGTTGGCCTTGGGCGAAGGCGTAGCCAATGCCAAGCTGGCCGAACAGAAAATCAGCGAACTCGGCAACGGCGAATACGGCACGGTGGATGCAAGGAATGCGGAAAACGAACTTAAGAAGGAAACCTGGGCCAACTACAACGGCTGGTTCATGGACATGCCCGCCATTGGGGAACGCCTGCTCAAGCCAATGGAGTTCTATGACGGAAGCAACATCCTGACGGTGTACTCGCAGGTGCCGGCCAAAGGTTCGAACGTGGATCTCAGCGTAGAAAGCTGCGAGTCCACTTCCGTGGATGAGGAGCGCCAGTACCGCACGCTGATCAACATCATGGACGGCAAGCGGCCGACCGTGCAGATCGTGGACAAGAACAAGGATGGCTTCTTCAATGTCAATGATGGCGGTGTCTCGCGCGCACAGGTCAGCAAGGGATCGCATACCGTGCTCTCCAGCAGCAAGATAAATATCGATATTGATTCGAAAAACGAGAAGGAGAAGCTCGCACCCATGCCTGAAGAATCCCTGCGCCCCAGTTGGCGCCACATCAAGTAGGCTTGCGGATGTTATCTTTCATCCCAGTTGAGCAGCCATATATGAAACGCAAGAACCAAGGCTTCACCTTAATCGAGATGATGATCGTGGTGGCGGTCGTCGGCATCCTCACGGCCATTGCCATACCCAGCTACTCCGAGTACATACGCCGCGGACACAGGGCCGATGCCCGTGCGGGGCTGCTGCAGGCCCAGCAGTGGCTGGAAAGGGCTTCTACCGCCACGGGCGTCTATCCCACTGCACTGCCGGCCGCCCTCACCTGGGCAGGCGACAACAGCAAGCGCTACACCATCGGATTCGCAGCAAACAATAGCAACGCAAGCTACACCTTGACGGCAGTGCCCCGTGGCCCGCAGACAGGCGACAAATGCGGAACCTATACGCTGAGCAACACCGGGCTGCGCGGCGCCGATGGAAAGGTCTCGTCGGACTCGGCATTCAACGCCGATTGCTGGGGCAAGTAAGACACACAGCCAAGCTGCCTTACCATGCCGGCCATGGCAGATTCCCCTCGACACATGCACCAAGCGCTTGGGCTCGCCGCCCAGGCGCTTTTTCTTTCCTCCCCCAATCCGCGCGTAGGCTGCGTACTGGTGGCACCTGATGGCCGGGTCGTTGGCCAGGGGTTCACCCAGCAGGCTGGTGGCCCACATGCCGAAGTGATGGCGCTGCGCGATGCCGCAGCACAGGGCGAGGATGTGCGCGGAGCAACCGCCTATGTGACGCTGGAGCCTTGCTCGCACCAGGGCCGTACAGGTCCCTGCTGCGATGCCCTGATCGCTGCAGGCGTTGCCAAGGTGGTAGGCGCACTCACCGACCCCAATCCCCAGGTAGCTGGCCAAGGTTTTGCGCGGCTGCGTGCTGCAGGTGTACAGGTGGAGGTGGGACCAGGTGCAGCCGAATCGCGCGAACTGAACATCGGCTTCTTCAGCCGCATGCTGCGCGGCATACCGTGGGTGCGCATGAAGGCCGCCAGTTCCCTTGACGGCGCAACCGCATTGCACAACGGTGTCAGCCAATGGATCACCTCGCCCGAGGCACGTGCCGACGGCCATGCCTGGCGCGCGAGGGCCTGCACCCTGCTGACGGGCATAGGCACGGTGCTGGAAGACGATCCGCGTCTGAACGTGCGTGAAGTGCCTACCCAGCGCCAACCGCGCATCGCGGTGGTGGATAGCCGGCTGGACACGCCGCTCACCGCCCAGGTGCTGAAGACGCCCGGCGGCTGCCTTATCTACACCAGCAGTCAGGATACTTTGCGGTCCGAAGATTTGCAGGCGGCTGGCGCGACGATCATCCACATGCCCAACGCGCACGGCAAGGTGGACTTGGCCGCCATGCTGCGTGACCTGGCCGCGCGCGGTACGAACGAGCTGCATGTGGAAGCAGGCTTCAAGCTCAATGGCTCGCTGATACGCGAAGGGCTGGTCGATGAACTGCTGCTGTACCTGGCCCCCAAGCTGCTGGGCACGGGTGGCATGGGCATTGCCAGTTTCGGGCCGCTGGACGCGCTGTCCGAGGCCCTTGCGCTAGAGTTGCACGATGTGCAGCGTATAGGGCCGGATCTGCGCGTTGTTGCTCGTGTTGAAGGGCGCGCCAGCTTCTGACGCGGACAGCAGCTTCCTGGACCAGCGGCTGGCGCAGCCGTCCGACACCCGATTGACCGATCCTTGGGCCAAATCTTCGAATCATGTCCGGCGCTCGCAACCTACAGCCTCTTCCATCCGTCAGCCTCTTCCGAGGCCTGCGGACCACGCTTGTCCTGCTGGTGTCCGCCGTGGTCTGCGGCTGCGCCAGCAGCTTGCCCTCTCAGGTCGATCGCCCCGTCACTGCCGCCTTGGAAGCTCCGCAAAGCACGCCATTGGGCTCTTTGGTGCAGCAATTGCGGCCAGCCAGCGTCAGGCCTCAAACCTCTGCCTTCACCCTCCTGTCCGGCGCCCAGGCCGCCTACGGCGCACGGCTGGCCCTGGTCGAGGGCGCGCAGCAGACGCTGGACCTGCAGTACTACGCCATCCATGCCGACGAGAGCACGCAGCGCCTGCTGCGCGGCGTGGTGGAGGCGGCGCGGCGTGGCGTGCGGGTGCGAGTGTTGCTGGACGACTTCCACAGCACGGGTGCGAATGCGCAGGTCATGCGGCTGGCCTTTGTGCCGGGCATAGAGATGCGCATGTTCAACCCGCTGGCGGGCGCACGCAGTTCCGTGCTGGGGCGGGCCTATACGCTGTTGACGGATTTCCAGCGGGCGCAGCAGCGCATGCACAACAAGCTCTTCATTGCCGACAACGCCATGGGCGTGATCGGGGGGCGCAATCTGGGCGATGCGTATTTCGACGCGGACAGCGCCAGCAATTTCGTGGACCTCGACGTGCTGGCTTCGGGGCCGGTGGTCGGCGATCTGTCACGCAGCTTCGACAGCTATTGGAACAACCCGCGCGCCTATCCGGTTCAGTCGCTCATCAGTCTCAAGGAGCTCAAGCAGCTGCGCGAGCGCTTTGCCGATGATGGCGATCAGGCGCAGGACGAGGACCCTACGCCAGCCGTTGCCGCCAAAGAGGCAAAGACGGCTGAGCAGGCCGCCGAACACAGCCGCATCATCTGGGACCAGCAGCCCATGGATTTGCGCAAGGCGCCATGGACCTGGGCCTCGGCCGCCGTGCTGGTGGACCAGCCGGCCAAGATCCCGCTGGACAGGGATGACAGCCCGAGCACCAGTGCGGACGCGTCTGCGCCAGCCACACCCGCCCCGAACAGCCCGCAGGCCAAGCCTGCTGGCACGCTGCCCATGGGCCAGCCAACTCCGGCCTTGCGCCAGGCGGCGCGCCCGGTACTGGAGGCCGATTCGGTAGTGGACGGCCTGCTGGCCCTGGTCCGCAAGACGCGACGCGATCTACTGGTGGTCTCGCCCTATTTCGTGCCCGGTCCGGACATGATGGAGGCGTTTCGCGGCGCGCGGCAACGCGGGGTGCGCGTGCGCATCCTGACCAATTCGCTGGCCTCCAATGACGCGCCCCTGGCCCATGCCGGCTATGCACGCCACCGCAAGGCGTTGCTGGAGATGGGCGTTGAACTCTATGAGATGCGCAGCACAGCGGCCAGTGTCCGCTCTGCGTTTGGCTCGGGCAGCAGTGGCGGTGGCGGTCCTTCAGGCGCCACGGGTGCCTCGCGCGCCATGCTGCATTCCAAGCTGCTGGTGGTGGATGGTCACTTGGTGGCAGTCGGCTCGATGAATCTGGACCTGCGCTCGCAACTGCAGAACACCGAGATCGCCCTGCTCATCGCCAGCCGCGAGTTCGGCAGGCTGGCCACGCAAAGTATTGACGAGGGCCTGCAGGACGGCAGCTGGCGCGTGGAGATCGACAAGGATGGAGGACTGGTCTGGCGGGCCTCGGAAGACAGCGACCGCGCCGACGAGCACAGCGAGCCCGATGCCAGCTGGGGCCTGCGCCTGATGCTCAAGCTCCTGGGCCCGCTGGCTCCGGACCACCTGCTGTAGGCGGACGACAGCGCTACAACCCCGCCCACTCCTGGCGCCGAGCCAGCGCCTGGACCCAGAGGGTGATCTCGCGCTGATCGGTCTGGGTGCGCACCTCCTGATAGGCCTGCTCGGCCTCGGGAAAGCGGCGGCGCAGCAGGTTCAGCCATTGCTTGAGACGGCCTGCGCGCTGGCGCGGCTCCAAGTCCTCGCAGACCATGTCCCAGAAGCGCTGAACCTGGGGCACGAGGTCGCTCCAGCACACCTCGGCGGCCGGGGTCTGCTCACCTTCAACGGCGGCGCGAATGGCCAGCGCCAGGCCCGGGTCGGCAACGATTCCCCGCCCCAGCATCAGGTCGCTGCAACCCGATTGCTCGCGGCAGCGCAGCGCCTCCTGCACCGTCCATATCTCGCCGTTGGCCACCACGGGCACGGTCACGGATTCGCGGATGCGCGGGATCATCTCCCAGTAGGCGGGCGGGCGGTAGCCATCGAGCTTGGTGCGGGCATGAACGACGATTTCGCAGGCACCGCCGGCCTGCATGGCCTGGGCGCATTCGGTCATCAGGGCGGTGTCATTGAAACCCAGCCGCATCTTGGCCGACACGGGCATGGCCGCTGGCACGGCGGCACGCACGGCGCCCACCACGCGCGCAATCTGTTCCGGGTCCTGCAGCAGCGCAGCGCCGCCGCCGTGGCGGTTGACCACCTTAGCCGGGCAGCCGAAGTTCAGGTCGATGCCCTCCGGCCCCAGGCGCGCCAGATTGGCCGCGTTGGCCGCCATGCTGTCCGGGTCCGATCCCAGCAACTGGGCCCGCACGGGCACCCCCGCCAGCGTCCGGCTGCCATTGTTCAATTCCGGCATGGTGCGCAGGAATACCTTGTCGGGCAGCAGCGTCCCCGTGACGCGGATGAACTCAGAGACGCAGCGGTCCGCACCGCCCACGCGCGTGAGCACATCGCGCAGCACGAAATCAAGCAAGCCCTCCATGGGCGCCAGCAACAGTCTCATCAGCTGTGTTCCGGGACCTGCAGCCCCGTCTTCCTGTTACAGATCAAACAATATTCCTGCAGCCCGTATTGGCCGCCTGCCCCTTCGAATCGCCCCTCATCAAGGCGGCGGCAGGCGATTGTGCCCTTGCCGCAGCAAGTTGCACCGGACCAGTTGTCATGGCTTTTTCACGCCACGGTCATTCATGTAACGTGCAATCGGGGCTTGTCGGACTCCCCTGCCCCAACCATGCTGCTGCAAAAAACCGCCAAGGCCCTTGAAGAGCTGCAGCCCGGCCGGCGCAGCCTGCCGCTGCGCGAGCGCTCGGTGCTGCTGATGGCCGATGGCCGCACCGAGGAGCAGCTGCAGCAGGTGCTGGGTGCCCAGGCCAGGGAGCTGGTACAGCAGCTGATAGACAGCGGCCATCTTCAGCGCCTGGCCGGCAATGCCATCGAAACATCGCCCCAGCCGCAGGGCCCCGCGATGGCGCCTGCCGCTGCCAGGCAACCCGCTTCACCAGGCCCTGCCGCCACGCTGAATCTGGCCGGCACACGCATGTATCTGTTCGACCTGTGCGAGCGCATGTTCGCCAACCGCCATGAGGACAAGGCCCAGGTGCTGCGCCATCTGCTGCGCGAAGCGCGCGACCTGGCGGCTCTGCAGGCCGCCGCCTTGCAGCTGCTGCAGACCGTGCAGGAGCATGCCGGCAACGAGCGCGCGGATGCGCTGCGCGAGCGGCTGCAGCATCTGCTGCCCCAGCAGGCAAACGAGTCAATGGCAGCGCAAGGCGCCTGACCGGGATGAAAGCGTGGGTGCCGGCGATCAGCGAGGCGCCAGGCGCCACAGCGAGGTGACTTCGGCAGCGCGTGCGGCGTGCAGCGGATCGGCAGCGTCCACAGCCTTCCCATGGCGTGGGCGGATGTCCTCTCGGCCCAGGACCTGCAGGCCAGCGGCCTCGATCCACTCCAGCAATTGCTCGCGCGAGCGCAGTTGCAGATGCTCGGCCAGATCCGACAGGATCAGCCAGCCTTCGCCGCCCGGCAGCAGATGCGCTGCAAGGCCTTGCACAAAGCCGCGCAGCATGCGGCTGCCTTCGTCGTAGACGGCCTGCTCCAGCAGGGAGCTGGCCTTGCCCGGCAACCACGGTGGATTGCAGACCACCAGGGCGGCCCGGCCTTCGGGGAACAGGTCTGCCTTGCGCAGGCTCACGCGCTGCGCCAATCCCAGTCGCTGCAGGTTGTCCTGCGCACAGGCCAGGGCCCGGTCGCTCAGGTCGGTGGCCACCACCTGCCGCACGCCACGGTGCAGCAAGAGAGCGGAAAGCACACCCGTGCCCGTGCCGATATCCCAGACTGCGGCATCGGCCTGCTGGGCTGCGGCCGGCAGGGGCGCCTGCGCCACCAGATCCAGGTACTCGCCGCGCACCGGGGAGAACACGCCGTAGTGCGGATGAATGCTGAACTCCGGCATGCCCGGCACAGCCAGGGCCACGCCCTTCTTGCGCCACTCATGCGCGCCCAGCGCGCCCAGCAGTTCACGCAAGGGAACGATGACGCTGCGCGCACCCTGATCGGCGGGAATGTCGCCCCAGGCCTCGCGGCAGGCCTCGCTCCAGTCCGGTGCGCGGCGCAGGGCGCAATGCCAGCTGGCATCGAGCTCGATCATCACGCTGGACAGAATGCGTGCCCGCTGCGCCAGCGCCTGGCGGTGCAGGTGGAAGGCATGGGGAAAGACAGGCTTGGCGTCTTCCTTGCCGGCCCGCCGATGGCGAGCCTTGGCGGACGTCTCACGTGCAGGCTTGTCCAGGCGGCGGCCCAGCGCCGACAGCAATTGCCTGGCATTCTGGAAATCGCCGCGCCACAGCATCGCCTGGCCTTCGCAGGCCAGGCGGTAGGCGCTGTCGGCAGACAGGCTGTCGTCGGCGATGACGATGCGGCGCGGTGCGGTCATGGTGCTGTCCGCGCGCCACAGCGCTGCCTGCGTGGCCTCGTTCTCCTGCCATTGCAGCAGGGACCAGTTCTGGGAAGAGGACAAGGCCTGCTGCTCCGTGAGTGATTTAGGGGGAAGGCGGGTCGGAGACCCGATCAGTTCAGTGCGCGCTTGAGCCGCACTTCCTCGATCTTGAGACCACCCACCTGGGCCGTCTTGGCGGTGGACATTTCGCGCTTGAAGCCGGCGAGCTCGTGAAAGCGCAGCGCGCGTTCATTGCGCAGCGGCACCCACGACGTGACATTGGTGCAGCCTTCTTCAAGCAGGCCGTCGCGTGCGGCGTCCCACAGGGCCACGCCCACACCCTGATTCCAGTGGGTAGGTGCAGCATAGATGGCCCAGATTTCACCGGTGGTCTGGCGCGACTTCTCATCGCGCGAGCGGTCGAAGCCGACGAAGCCGACGATCTTGTCGCCATCGATGGCGACCTGAACCTGGGGCTCGCAAAATTCAATGGCTTCGCGCCAATAGGCCTGGCGTTTTTCTACCGACGACATGCTCTTGAGCTGGTCATCGGGAACCAGACCTCGGTAAGCCTCCATGGCGGAAGCAGTATGGATCTGGGCAATCGCTTTTGCATCGCGGAGAGTGGCTGGACGAACCTGGATACTAGACATGGAAAAACCGAAACGAAAACAGGTGAAAATAGAAGGGCGTGATTTTCACCGGAATCGCGCTTTTTGCGTGCATCGAGCCCCTTAGCCATGCACGCAAGTACGGCTGTGCTCGTTTTCTTGCCCTCGGCTATCGGATGTGCTATGTGCTCTTCAAAAAAGAGCAGCTAGTGCATGCAACACAAGGCTCGCCAAGGAATCAGTTGACAATTCCTCACGATGCAGGCATGCCCGGCAGCACGCCCGATCGAGCCCTTGCTCACAGCCAGCGGCGCATCAGTTCCATGATGCGATCGAACTTCGCACCATAGGGCGGATACAGCATGGCGGCCCCTGACCAGCGCGACTGCACGAACACCGCCTTCTGATGGCTCAGCCGCGCAAAGCCCTGCTCCGAATGATAGGCACCCCAACCGCTGTCGCCCACGCCACCGAAGGGCAGGTTCTCGTGCGCGAAGTGCAGCAGGGTGTCATTGACCGTCACCCCGCCGCTGATGGTGCGTGACAGCACCGCATCACGCACCTTCTCGTCGCGGCCGAACCAGTACAGCGCCAGCGGCCTGGGCCCGGCATTGATGGCCGAGACCACGTCGTCCAGCCTGTCGTAGCTGATCACGGGCAGGATGGGGCCGAAGATCTCCTCCTGCATGAGCTGCATCTGGCTGGTGGCATTGAAGACCAGGGCCGGTGCCATCTGGCGCTCCACGGCATCACCCCAGGCCATGTCCGCCCCCTCCTGGCTGGCGCCGCCGTCCTCCATCCATTCGACATGGGCGCCCATGCCCTGGGCCTGGCGCAGCATCTGCCGCAGGCGGGCCAGGTGGCGCTTGGTGAGGATGGCGGCATAGTCCGGGTTGCCGGCAAAGCGCGGGAACAGCCGCTGCGCGGCGGCGCGAAAGGCCTCGGCGAATTCGGCCTCCTGTCCACGCGGCAGCAGCACGTAGTCGGGGGCAATGCAGGTCTGGCCTGCGTTGACGAGCTTGCCATGTGCGATCTTGAGCGCTGCCTCCTTCAGGTCGCAGTCGGTGGAGACGATGCAGGGCGACTTGCCGCCCAGCTCCAGCGTGGTCGGCGTCAGGTGCGCTGCGGCCGCCTGGGCCACGCGCCGGCCCACGGCCGTCGATCCGGTGAACAGCAGATGGTCGAAGTGCAGGCCCGAGAACTGCGTGGCCACGCTCACATCGCCCTCGATCACGGCGAACTCCTCGGGCGCAAAGAACTGCCCCACCAGCGCGGCCAGTTGCGCCGACGTGTGCGGCGTGAGTTCGCTGGGCTTGAGCATGACGCGGTTGCCCGCGGCCAGGGCCGTGATGGCAGGCCCCAGCGCCAGTTGCACCGGATAGTTCCACGGGGAGATCACCCCCACCACGCCCAGCGGCTGGCGCTCTATCCACCCACGGCCCGGCATGAGCATCAGCGGCGTGCGCACCCGCTGGCGCCCCGACCAGCGCGCCAGATGGCGCAGCGTGTGCTTGAGCAGGTTGCGCAGCACGAACAGCTCCACCATCTCGGTCAACCGTGGCGAGCGCATGCCGAAGTCGGCCTGCACTGCGGCAGCCAGCACGGGGCCGTGCTCGTCCAGCAGCTTTTGCATGCGCAGCAGCCTCTCGCGGCGCACCAGCAGCGGCACGTCCACCTGCGCCCGGCTGGCCTGGTACTGAAGTTCGAAGACGCGATGAAGATCCATCTGGGTCATAGGGCTCAATGGTAAGAAGACGCGGCAGACGCTCTCATGCTGCACAGGCCGCCTGCGGGTTGGCTGGATACGGCGGCAAGCAGCCAGAACGGCTCGGAGAAAAAAAAGGGAGCCTTGCACGGGCTCCCGAGGGTTACAGACTATACGGGCCGATATGCGCGGCCTGGGCGCGAAGATGCGCAGGCCGCGTAAAGGCTGCAGCAAGACGCTTCAGGGCTCGCGCACTTCACGGGGCTGAACGTCGGTCACCTCGCCCGCTCCCGGCAGCACGCCTGCGCCTGCACCTGCGCGACGGCCACCGCCTTCAGCCGCGCCGTAGGCGCGCTGCGGGCGCTGGGCCATCCACTCGGAGCCGGAGCGGTAGACGGTCTGCCAGCCAGCCCGCGGGCTCATGCGCATGGCCCAGGGCATGACCGGCTGGCCGGTGAGCCTGGCCCACAGCGCCCGCACGGCCCAGACCAGGGCCAGCAGCGCCGCTGCGGTGAGCAGGCTGACAAAGAAGACCAGGCCCACAAGCATCAGCAGGATGCGAACGGCCCAGCGGGTCAGGGTGGCGACGAAATCGTTCAAAGCAAAGCCTTTCTTGGCTGGCCCGGTGCGTCAGGCGGAGTCTGCCGCATCGAACCGGAATACGCCCGGTTCCTGTACCGGGTCCACATGCACCGCAATCGTGCTCTTGGGCGGGAAGCGCCCTTCAAGCAGCAGTTTCGACAACGGATTTTCGATCCGCTGCTGTATCGCGCGCTTGAGCGGCCGGGCCCCGAAAACGGGATCGAAGCCCACCTTGGCCAGTTCGGCCAGTGCCTGGTCGGACACCTGCAGCGCAAGGTCCATTTTCTCCAAACGCCGCTCCAGCAGCTTGAGCTGAATCCTTGCGATCGACTCGATATTCTTCGCGTCGAGCGCGTGGAACACCACGGTCTCGTCGATGCGGTTGAGGAATTCGGGTCGGAAATGGTTCTTGAGTTCCCCCCAGACCGCGTCTTTCACATCATCGTAATCCTCGCCGACCATGGCCTGGATCAGCAAAGAGCCTATGTTGCTCGTCATCACGATGACCGTATTCTTGAAGTCCACGGTGCGGCCCTGGCCGTCGGTCAGCCGGCCGTCGTCCAGTACCTGCAGCAGCACGTTGAAGACGTCGGGATGGGCCTTCTCCACCTCGTCGAGCAGCAGCACGCTGTAGGGCTTGCGGCGAACGGCCTCGGTCAGGTAGCCGCCTTCCTCGTAGCCCACGTAGCCGGGCGGCGCGCCGATCAGGCGTGCCACGGAATGCTTTTCCATGAACTCGCTCATGTCGATGCGCACCAGATGGTCTTCGCTGTCGAACAGGAAGCCGGCCAGCGCCTTGCACAGTTCCGTCTTGCCCACGCCCGTGGGGCCCAGGAACAGGAAGGAACCGGTGGGCCGGTTGGGATCGGACAGGCCCGAGCGCGAACGGCGTATGGCGTTGGCCACGGCCGAGATGGCCTCGTCCTGGCCGACGACGCGGTCATGCAGCCGGTCTTCCATGCGCAGCAGCTTGTCCTTCTCGCCCTGCATCATCTTGGCCACGGGAATGCCCGTGGCACGGCTGACCACCTCGGCAATCTCCTCGGCGCCCACATGGGTGCGCAGCAATCTGTGGGCGGGCGCACCGCCCTGCCCCTGCTCGCTGGCCTGGGCTTCGTTGAGCTGCTTTTCCAGCGAGGGCAGCTTGCCGTACTGCAGCTCGGCCACCTTGTTGAAGTCGCCCTTGCGCTTGAGCTCGTCGATCTGGATACGGATCTGGTCGATCTCCTTGCGGATCTGCTCGGAGCCCTGGGCGCTGGCCTTCTCGCTCTTCCACACGTCTTCGAGGTCGGCGTACTCGCGCTCCAGGCTGCCGAGTTCTTCCTCGATCAGTTGCAGGCGCTTTTGCGAGGCCTCGTCCTTTTCCTTCTTCATGGCCTCGCGCTCGATCTTGAGCTGGATCATGCGGCGCTCGAGCTTGTCCATGACCTCGGGCTTGGAGTCGATCTCGATCTTGATCTTGGCCGCCGCCTCGTCGATCAGGTCGATGGCCTTGTCGGGCAGGAAGCGGTCGGTGATGTAGCGGTGGCTCAGCTCGGCCGCAGCCACGATGGCCGGGTCGGTGATGTCCACGCCGTGGTGGGCCTCGTAGCGCACCTGCAGTCCGCGCAGGATGGCGATGGTGTCCTCCACGGAAGGCTCTTCGACCAGCACCTTCTGGAAGCGCCGCTCCAGCGCCGCATCCTTTTCGATGTACTTGCGGTATTCATCGAGAGTGGTCGCACCGATGCAGTGCAGCTCGCCGCGCGCCAGCGCGGGCTTGAGCATGTTGCCCGCATCCATGGCGCCATCGGCCTTGCCGGCGCCGACCATGGTGTGGATCTCGTCGATGAACAGGATGATGCGCCCCTCTTCCTGGGCCACTTCCTTGAGCACGGACTTCAGTCGCTCCTCGAAGTCGCCGCGGTACTTGGCGCCGGCCAGCAGGCCCGCCATGTCCAGCGACAGCACGCGCTTGTTCTTGAGGCTTTCGGGCACCTCGCCGGCCACGATGCGCTGGGCCAGGCCCTCGACAATGGCGGTCTTGCCCACGCCGGGCTCGCCGATGAGCACGGGGTTGTTCTTGCTGCGGCGCTGCAGCACCTGGATGGAGCGGCGGATTTCGTCGTCGCGGCCGATCACCGGATCGAGCTTGCCGATGCGCGCGCGCTCGGTCAGGTCCATGGTGTATTTCTTGAGGGCCTCGCGCTGGCCTTCGCCTTCGGCGCTGTCCATGGTCTGGCCGCCGCGCACGGCGTTGATGGCCGACTCCAGGCTGGAGCGCGTCACGCCGCTTTCCTTGAGCAGTTGGCCCGCACGCGTGGAGGCGCCGCTGCTGTCGGTCAGCGCCAGCAGGAACAGCTCGCTGGCAATGAACTGGTCGCCGCGCTTGAGGGCTTCCTTCTCGGTCACCTGCAGCAGGCGGCCCAGCTCGGAGCCGACCTGCACCTGATCCTGATGCTGCACGCGCGGCAGGTCTGCCAGAGCCTTCTCGGCCGCGGCCTGCAGCTGGCCCACGTTGGCGCCGGCGCGCTGCAAGAGCGAGCGCGGACCGTCGTCCTGGCGCAGCAGCGCCACGAGCAGGTGCAGGGGTTCGATGTTGGATTGGTCACCGCCCAGGGCCAGCGTTTGCGCGTCGGCCAGGGCTTCCTGGAACTTGGTTGTCAGTTTGTCGATTCGCATGGTGTTTCTTTTCGCTCCTGAAACAGGGTCATTGCGATTTATCTGATACCGGCAGGGCAAATTTCAAGCCATGCCCGGCCCGCAAGGACAGACGCTTGCGCCAGATCAAGGCCGGCGAGGCCGGCCATCCTTCTCAAGCATTGCGCTGAAAGATCGAGAACTGCGTAGGCGTAACGCCCAAATGCGCCCGGAAGCTGCGCACCAGGTGGCTGGCGCTGGAAAAGCCGCAATCCAGCGCCAGCTCGGCCAGCGGCGGCACGTTGCGCGCAGACAGGGCGCGCCGTGCCCGTGCCAGGCGCTGCTGCAGCACCCATTCGTGCACCGTGCAGCCCATGCTCTGGCGGAACATGCGTGCGAAATGGAATTCCGAAAGGCAGGCCTGTCTCGCCAGTGCCGGCAGCGACACGGCCTTGGAGTCATGCAGATGCGCCTCGATATGGGCAAGCACCCTGCGCCGCACGGCCGCAGAGAGCCCGCCCAGCGGCCGCTGCAGCGCCTGCACCTGGCGCGGCGTGGCGGACTGCAGCACCAGCCGGTCCACCAGCTGCTGGCCAATGGCATCGGCCGCCAGTTGCTGCTGCGGGTCCTGCCAGTCCAGTTGCATCAGCGCACGGGCACCGGCGTGGAAGGCCTGATCGTCCCCGTAGATCTGCGCACGCAAGGTGCGCGAGCGGGGCTCGGCATCCAGCATGCGGACCACGCGCCCCGCCCAGGCCAGGTCGGACACATACAGGTGCAGGAACTGCACGGGCGATCGCACCAGCCAGTGCGATTCGTCCTCTGGCGTGAAGATGCAGATGCGCCCCGGCGCCCCCATGGCCTCGGGCCGCGCCTTGAGTTGCGAGCCCTCGCCGCCGGCCAGGTAGACCGACAGCGTGTGGTGACCGGGCTGGCAGTAGCGCACCTCGTCGTCCACATTGGCCCAGACGGCCAGCTCCACCCCCTCGCTCAGGCGCACGCGCCGCTGCAGCCGGGCCTTGGAGCGTGACAGCACCTGGCACAGGTGGCTGGAGGGCAGCTCGGGCAGCGGCGTGGGCGTCATGGCAGCGATTGTGGTCCCGCAGCCATACCGACGCATGGCGCCAGGCCATCAAACCGCAGGAATCTGCCATGCCCGCCCAGCCTGCGGCGCCATCATCACCGGCCATGACTGCCACCCTCTATGCCCTGGTCGTGCTGATCTGGGGTTCGACCTGGATCGCCCTGAAGCTGCAGCTGGGCGCCGTGCCCGTGGAGCTGTCCATTGCCTACCGCTTTGCGCTGGCCGCCGTGCTGATGTTCGCCTGGCTGGCCTGGTCGCGCCAGCTGCGCGTGCCCCGCGGCCCGGCGCTGCCGCGCGTGCTGGCCCAGGGCCTGTGCCTGTTCAGCTTCAACTTCGTGTGCTTCATGCATGCCAGCGAGACGCTGGCCAGCGGCCTGGCCGCCGTGGTGTTCTCCAGCGCCAATCTCTGGAACGCGCTGCTGGCGCGCATCATCCACGGCCGCAGGCTGGCGCCCCATGTGCTGGCCGGCAGCCTCTTCGGCCTTGCAGGCCTGGTGGCGCTGTTCTGGCCCGAGCTGCGAGAAGGCCGGCATGCCAGCCTGCCCGGCCTGGGCTGGGCCGTGCTGGGCACGCTGTGCTTTTCCTGCGGGAACATGCTGTCGGCCTCGCTGCAGTCCATGGGCTGGCGGCCCGCACAGACCAATGCCTGGGGCATGCTGGCCGGCACGCTGCTGCTGACAGGCTATGCGCTGGTGGCAGGCCTGCCCTGGCGCTTCGATGCCAGCTGGACCTATGTGGGCGCCTGGCTGTACCTGGCCATTCCGGGCTCGGTGATCGCGTTCACGGCCTACCTGACCCTGGTCGGGCGCCTGGGCCCCGAGAAGGCGGCGTATGCGACGGTGCTGTTCCCCATCGTTGCGCTCAGTATCTCGGCCCTTTTCGAAGGCTATGTGTGGACGCCGCTGGCCGTGGGTGGCCTGCTGCTGGTGATGCTCGGCAACCTGCTGGTGTTCCGCCCGCCGCAATGGTTGCGGGGCGCCGCGCTCAAGGCCTGAAGGCCCGCCGCCTCACTGGCGCCAGCGCGCCAGCGCCTCTTCGTCGCTGACGCGCGCATCCACCCAGCGCGCGCCCTCGGGCGTTTGCTCCTTCTTCCAGAAAGGCGCCAGCGACTTGAGGTAGTCCATGATGTATTCGCAGGCCTGGAAAGCCATGCCCCGGTGCGATGCGGTGACGGCCACGAGCACGATCTGGTCCATGGGCTGCAGCGGGCCGATGCGGTGGATGACGCGCGCGCCATGGATGCCGAAGCGCTGCACGGCCTCGTCGATGATGGCCTCGATGGATTTCTCGGTCATGCCCGGGTAGTGCTCCAGCTCCATGCTGGCCACGGCGGCGCCCTCGTTGCGGTCACGCACCGTGCCGATGAAGCTGCAGACCGCGCCCACGCGCGCGTCGCCGCCGCGCAGGGCGGCGAGTTCGGCCGATACGTCGAAATCCTCGGTCTGGATGGATACACGGGCTGCTTGCATGCCCGCATTGTCGCAGGGCGGCGGCGCACCAGGGCGCACCAGGGACTGGCGAACGCGGTAGCATTGCCCTCCCCCGCCGCCGGCCTTTTGCTGCAGCGGGCCATGCATGGCCACACTCACGATCACCACCCCCGAATACACGCTCTACCCGTCGCCGCGCAACGAGCAGCGCGTGGTCTACGAGCATCAGCTGTTCGTGTCCCATCCCTACACCATCATCCATCTGCCCGACTACAACTTTCGCGGCAAGGCCACGCTGTTCGCAGCCCACCGCCTGGCCGACGGCAAGATGGGCCAGCTCGTGAGCTGCGAGCTGGCCGAGGACCTTGCACGCTTCGAGCGCTTGTTCGAACCCGATTGAGGCGCGCCATGGACGAGACCAGCCAGATACAGCCGCCGCCGAGCTTTGCCGCCCTGTATGCCGACCGGCACGGCCGGCTCAAGGCATCGATTGCAGACGTGGTCGGACGTTATGAACTGTGCGAGGACCTGGCCAGCCACCTGGTCGAGCAGGCGCAGACGCTCTATCACTCCGGCAACTCCTCGGAGCAAGGCGTGCTGCTGGGCATGCACGCGGGCCTGGCGGCCGAGGGCTCCATCGTCAGCCCTGGCGAGGCGCGCTGGATCGTGCAGCGCCTGGCCGAGCTGCTGGAGTGGCAGGCACCGCTGCTGCCCGATGCATCACCCCCTCCCGGCGCCGAAGGCGCGGCCTGAAGGTCACCCACCACCCCTCACCCAGGCGCTCAGGCGCGCTACACTGCGCGCCATGCCTTCAATCTTTGCCTTCCCCACATGCCACGGTGATGCCGTGCGCCTGTGCCTGGGCAAAGCCTGCAAACCCCAGCTCGTCTGACCGGAGCTGAGGTTCCGTCCAGATGAGCGACGGAACCGGCCCGGCAGCCTCCATCTCCCCTTCCCGCATCCCTTCAGGCGCCTGCCTTTCCGCCCTCGGTCTGGCCGGTGGCTGCGTACGGTCGTTCATTGTTTGAATCACCCGAAGGGATCTTCCATGTCTTTGCCTTCCACCACCTCGCCGCAAGCCCGATTCAAGGGGCTGTGGCTTCCGCTGGTCACGCCCTTTCTTCCTGGAGATGAGACGGCAGTGGACCACGAGGCTCTGCGCGCCCTGGTGCAGCACTACAACGCCACCGGCATCGCCGGCTACGTGGCCTGCGGCTCGACCGCCGAGGCCGCCGCGCTGAGCGAAGCGGAGCACGATGCCGCCCTGTCCACCATCCTCTCAGCGGCCCAGGGCATGCCCGTGGTCATGGGAGTTTCTGACTGCCACCTGGGGCATGCGCTGGCCCGTGTCCAGACACTGAACGCCCTGCCGCTGGCCGGCATTCTGGTGCCCGCGCCACATTACATACGCCCGTCGCAGGCGGGGCTGCTGCAGTGGTTCACGACGATTGCCGAGCGCAGCGCCCATCCGGTCATCATCTACGACATTCCCTACCGCACCGGCGTGGTGCTGGAGCTGGCCACGCTGCGTGCGCTGGCCGCCCATGAGCGCATCGTGGCCATCAAGGATTGCGGGGGCGATGCCGCCAAGACCCAGGCACTGATCGCCGATGGGCAGCTGCAGGTGCTGGCTGGCGAAGACGCGCAGATCTTTTCCACGCTGGCCCTGGGCGGTGCGGGAGCGATTGCTGCCAGCGCGCACGCGCATACACGGCACTTCGTCGAGTTGATGCAATGCCTGGAGCGTGGCGACCTGCCCGCTGCCCGTGCGCTGTGGCAGCCGCTGCAGCCGCACATCGCCGCCTGCTTTGCCGAGCCCAATCCCGCACCCATCAAGGCCTTGCTGGCGCAGCAGGGCCGAATGCGGGCAACGCTGCGGGCGCCCATGCAGGCTGCATCGGCCGCGCTGGCGCAGCGGCTGGCCGGGATTCAGCTGCCGCTGCTGCCGTCTGCAGACGGTGTTGCAGAGCGCAGGTCGGCATAGCGGTTCAGGATGCGTTGCACCTGACCGTGCGTCCACTCGCCACCCCGGGCCGCGGCAATGCCGCGCGCATTGAGTTCGGCGGCCATGGCGCGGTGCGTCAGGCCGCGCGCCTGCAGTTCGGCGAACAGCGCCTCATGCTGCTGGGCGAAGGCATCGGCCGTGGATTTGCGCTTTTCCACGGTGGCGCGCAGGTTGTCTGCGCCTGCGCGGCCCAGTTGCACGCCGCGCGCCTTGGCTTCGGACAGGGCCTTGCGCGTGCGCGCGCTGATGGCCTGGTCCACGGGCTTGTCGGTGGTCATTTGGGTCAACCTCCGGTCACGGGAGGGAAGAAAGCCACCTCGTCCCCCTGGCGAATGGCGGCACCGGCATCGCACAGGACCTGGTTCAGCGCCATGCGCACGGCCTTGCCAGGGGCCAGCGCTTCGGCGGCTGCACCGCCACGCGCAATCAGTTCCTCACGCAGCGCGCCCACGGTGGCGGCCTCGGTGGACAGGGTTTCGCTGCCCGTGCCCAGGGCTTCGCGGATGGAGGCGAAATAGCGCACGGTGATGGTGATGGCGATGGGGACGGCCTGGCTCATGACAGCAGCTCCGAAAAGGCGATGAAGCGCACCCGGTCGCCCGGCGCAATGGCCTGGCCTGGCGGGTTGTCTACCACGCCATCTCCCCAGGCTGCCGAGGTCAGCACGCCCGAACTCTGGTTGCGGAACAGCTCCAGGCCACCGCTGTCGTTGTAGCGCACGCGCAGGAATTCGCGGCGCTTGTCCCCGCGCGGCCAATGGAAGTCGGCGCGCACCTCGACCGAGCGCGGCAGCGCCTGCTGCACGCCCTGCAGGCGCAGCACGAAGGGGCGCACCAGCAAAAGGAAGGTGACGAAGCTGGAGACCGGGTTGCCGGGCAGGCCGATGAAGTGGGCAAAGCCTTCGCCCTCGCGGTTTACGCGGCCATAGGCGAAGGGCTTGCCGGGCTTGACGGCGATCTGCCAGAGGTCGAGCTGGCCCAGCGCCTGCACGGCGGGCTTGACATGGTCCTCTTCGCCGACAGACACCCCGCCGCTGGTCAGGATCAGGTCATGCGCGCGGGCCGCCTCGCGCAAAGCATCCACAGTGGCCTCGCGCCGGTCGGGGACGATGCCGAAGTCGGTGACCTCGCAGCCCATGCGCTGCAGCAGGGCGCGAAGGAAGAATCGGTTGCTGTTGTAGATGCTGCCGGGCGGCATCTGCTCGGGCGCCACGGTGCCCGGCATGACCAGTTCGTCACCTGTGGAGAACAGGGCCACGCGCGGCTTGCGTGCCACGCGCAAAGAGGCCAGGCCGATGCTGGCGGCCAGGCCCAGCTCGGCCGGCGACAGGCGCGTACCGGCCGCGATGACGGTGGCGCCGCGCCGGATGTCTTCGCCCGAGCGGCGTATCCATTGCCCGGCCTCGGGCCGCGCCTTGATGCGCACGCGACCGTCTTCCAGGACTTCGCAGTCTTCCTGCATGACGATGGCATCGGCACCTTCGGGCACCGGAGCCCCCGTGAAGATGCGCGCCACCGTACCCACGGCCAGCGGCTGGCCCACGGCGCCTGCGGGGATGCGCTGCGAGACGGGCAGCTCGGCATTGCCCTGCGTGCATTCGGCGCTGCGCACGGCGTAGCCGTCCATGGCGCTGTTGTCCTGGGGCGGCACCTGCAGCGGCGAGACGGCGTCGGCCCGCAGCACGCGGCCATCGGCGTCAAAGCAGTCCACGGTGTCATCGCCAGCCAGCGGCAGTGCCTGGGCCAGCAGTTCGGCCAGCGCTTCATCGAGGGGCTTGAGCGGGGCTCGCATGGTTTTTCTCCTAGTCTTGGCCGCTGTCAGGTGCACGGTAGCGCAGGCGCTCCCCCTGATCCAGCAGCCATTGCAGTATCTGCGCTGGCGCGTTGAGGTCCAGCACGGGCTGGCGCGGCGGCTCGGGCAGGCGGGCCGGCGCATCGGTTGCCACGGCCAGCACATGGGGATCGTGCGGGAACAAAGGCGCCTGGGTCTTGCCGGCGCTGGTGCGCTCGGGCTGCTCGCGCCAGATTTCTATCTTGGGCAGGTCGGCGTGCTTGAAACCCTCTACCAGCACCCAGTCCACGAGGGGGTCCAGCTCGGCCAGCATGTCGTGCACCGACAGCTCCGTGGGCCGGGGGAATTCGCGCATCAGCGCCAGACGGCGATCGGAAGCCAGCACCACCTCATAGGCACCCGCCTTGCGGTGGCGCCAGCTGTCCTTGCCCTCGTGATCGACATCGAAATGGTGGTGGGCATGCTTGACCACCGAAACGCTGAGCCCCTGCGCACGCATCAGCGTGATCAGGGGCTCCACCAGGCTGGTCTTGCCCGAGCCGGAGTAGCCGGCGAAGCCGATGACCTTCATCGCCATGCACTCCAGCTGCGGACCTGCGGACAGCCCGGCCGTGGCATCAGTCGCAATGCCGGGCGATGTAGGCCTTGACCTGCTCGGCGTCGGCCGGCAAGTCGGTCACGCGCTTGGGCAGGTCCTCGATGCCTTCGAACTTGGCCGGGCGATCGGGCAGGCGGCCCAGGGCCTCCTCGATGGTGGCGGCGAACTTGATGGGCAGTGCCGTCTCCAGCACGATCATGGGCACGCCGGCCTGCAGCTGCTCGCGCGCCACCTTGACGCCGTCGGCCGTGTGCGTGTCGATCATGGTGCCGAAGCGCTCGAAGGTATCGCGGATGGTGGCCAGGCGGTCGGCATGCGTGCTCTTGCCGCTGACGAAGCCGTAGCGGGCAGCAGCTTCCTGGAACAGCGGATTGCCGCCCAGGTCGAAGCGGCCCTGGCGTGCCACGCCCTCGGCGAACAACTCGCGCGTGGCCTGTCCATCGCGACCCAGCAGGTCGAACACGAAGCGCTCGAAGTTGCTGGCCTTGGAGATGTCCATCGAGGGGCTCGATGTCTCGTAGGTGTGCTCGCTGCCGCGCACCACGTAGGCGCCCGTGCGGAAGAACTCGTCGAGCACGTCGTTCTCGTTGGTCGCCACCACCAGGCGTTCGATCGGCAGGCCCATCTGGCGCGCCACATGGCCGGCGCAGATGTTGCCGAAGTTGCCGCTGGGCACCGTGAAGCTGACCTTCTGGTCATTGCTCTGCGTGGCCTGCAGGTAGCCGGCAAAGTAGTAGACGACCTGGGCCAGCAGGCGGGCCCAGTTGATCGAGTTGACCGTGCCGATCTTGTACTTCGCCTTGAAGGCGTGGTCGTTGGAGACGGCCTTGACGATGTCCTGGCAGTCGTCGAACACGCCCTCGATGGCGATGTTGTGGATGTTGGCATCCTGCAGGCTGAACATCTGGGCCTGCTGGAAGGGGCTCATGCGGCCGCGCGGGCTGGTCATGAACACGCGCACGCCCTTTTTGCCGCGCATGGCGTACTCGGCCGCGCTGCCGGTGTCGCCGCTGGTGGCGCCCAGGATGTTCAGCTCCTCGCCACGGCGGCCCAGTTCGTACTCGAACAGGTTGCCCAGCAGCTGCATGGCCATGTCCTTGAAGGCCAGCGTGGGGCCGTTGGACAGGGCTTCGAGCCACAGGCCGTCTTCCAGCGGGCGCAGCGGCGTGATCTCGGCCGTGCCGAACACCTGCTGCGTATAGGTCTTGGCGCACAGGGCGCGCAGATCCTCGGCCGGAATGTCGTCGATGTACAGGCTCAGGATCTCGAAGGCCAGGGCCGCGTAGCCCTGCTCCTTGTAGATGCTGCGCAGCTCGCCCAGGCGGGCGGCATCGATCTGCGGATAGCGCTCGGGCAGGTACAGCCCGCCATCGGGCGCCAGGCCCTCGAGCAGGATGTCGCAAAAGCGCTTGCGGTCCGCGTGGCCGCGCGTGGAAAGATAAAGCATGTCGCTTCCTCGTCAGTATTCTGTGAGACGGGGCGCGGCCGATGCCAGGGATGCCGAGCAAGGGCCGCCCCGCAGCGAGGGCGTCGTCCCCCTCCCGCGTGCGAGAGAGGGGGAAGCGGCGCAGCCGCTCAGGGGGTGTCTTAGTTCAACTCTTCCTTGCGGATGCGGTTGATAGGGGCCAGCACCGTGGGCAACTGCTGGATCTGCGCCAGGGCAGCATCCATGTCGCCTTCGCGCGTGGCGTGGGTCAGGATGATCAGGTCGGTCTGCGGCACGCCCTGGCTGCCTTCGCTGTCGCCGCTCACCTCGCCAGCCTCGCGCTGCAGCAGGGCATCGATGCTGATGCCGGCACCGGCGAGGATGCTGGTGATCTTGGCCAGCACGCCGGCTTCGTCGGCCACGCGGATGCGCAGGTAGTAGCTGGTGACCACCTCGCTCATGGGCAGCACGGGCAGCTCGCCACCTGCGGCGACCAGCGTGTTCGACTGGAAGGCCAGCGGGGGCACACGGTGCTCGGGGTCGGCCGTGTGCAGGCGGGCAATGTCCACCAGGTCGGCAATCACGGCGCTGGCCGTGGGCTCGGAGCCCGCGCCCTTGCCGTAGTACAGCGTCGTGCCCACGGCGTCGCCATGGACGACGACGGCGTTCATCGCGCCTTCCACGTTGGCGATCAGGCGCTTGGTCGGCACCAGGCTGGGGTGCACGCGCAGCTCGATGCCCTTGTCCGTGCGCTTGGTGATACCCAGCAGCTTGATGCGGTAGCCCAGTTGCTCGGCGTACTTGATGTCGGCCGCAGACAGCTTGGTGATGCCTTCCACATGCGCCTTGTCGAACTGCACGGGAATGCCGAAGGCGATGGCGCTCATCAGCGTGACCTTGTGGGCGGCGTCCACGCCTTCGATGTCGAAGGTCGGATCGGCTTCGGCATAGCCCAGGCGCTGGGCCTCCTTGAGCACCACGTCGAAGTCCAGGCCCTTGTCGCGCATCTCGGACAGGATGAAGTTGGTCGTGCCGTTGATGATGCCGGCCACCCACTGGATCTGGTTGGCCGTCAGGCCTTCGCGCAGCGCCTTGATGATGGGAATGCCACCGGCCACGGCTGCTTCGTAGGCCACCATCACGCCCTTCTCGGCGGCGGCCTTGAAGATTTCGCTGCCATGCACGGCCAGCAGGGCCTTGTTGGCCGTGACCACATGCTTGCCGGCGGCAATGGCCTCCAGCACCAGGGCCTTGGCAATGCCGTAGCCGCCGATCAGCTCGATCACCACGTCGATCTCGGGGTTGGCGATGATCTCGCGCGCATCGCCGACCACCTTGGCCGTGTCGCCCACGACGGAGCGTGCGCGTTCCGTATCCAGGTCGGCCACCATGGCAATCTCAATACCGCGGCCCGCGCGGCGGCGGATCTCTTCCTGGTTGCGCTGCAGCACGTTGAAGGTGCCGCTGCCCACGGTGCCAATGCCCAGAAGGCCTACTTGGATCGGTTTCATAAACTACTTGCCAGTCAAAAAATGCTGCGGCGCCCAGAGGGTGCGCGCCGGCAGCCGGTAAAAAGCGATGGTCGGCGCAAGGCCCTCTCCCCCGCCGGCCCCCGCACAGCTCAGCCGCGGTCCGTGCCGTGGCGCTTGCGGTATTTCTCGAGGAACACGGCCAGGCGGCGGATGGCCTCGCGCAGGTCGGTGTCGTGCGGCAGGAAGACGATGCGGAAATGGTCGGGGTGCGGCCAGTTGAAGCCTGTTCCCTGCACCAGCATGACCTTGGTTTCCTGCAGCACTTCCAGGAAGAACGCCTGGTCATCCTTGATCGGGTAGATCTCGGGGTCCAGGCGCGGGAACATGTACAGCGCGGCCTGCGGCTTGACGCAGCTCACGCCGGGGATTTCGGTGATCAGTTGGTAGGCCAGGTCGCGCTGCACGCGCAGCCGGCCGCCTTCCTGCACCAGCTCGTCGATGCTCTGATGCCCGCCCAGCGCCGTCTGCACGGCCCATTGGCCAGGCACATTGGCGCACAGGCGCATGTTGGAGAGCATGTTCAGGCCCTCGATATAGTCCTTGGCCGCCTTCTTGTCGCCCGAGACCACCATCCAGCCGGCGCGGTAGCCGCAGCTGCGATAGGCCTTGGACAGCGAGTTGAAGGTCAGCGTCAGCACATCGGTGGACAGGCTGGCCAGCGGCGTATGCACGACGTCGTCGTAGAGCACCTTGTCATAGACCTCGTCGGCGAAGATCACCAGGCCATGCTCGCGGGCCAGCGCCACGATGCTTTGCAGCAGCTGCTTGCTGTACAGGGCACCTGTCGGATTGTTGGGGTTGATGACGACGATGCCCTTGGTGCGCGGCGTGATCTTGGCGCGGATGTCGTCCAGGTCGGGCATCCAGCCGTTGGACTCGTCGCACATATAGTGCACGGGCGTGCCGCCGGACAGGCTGGTCACGGCGGTCCACAGCGGATAGTCGGGCGCCGGCAGCAGCATCTCGTCGCCGTCGTCCAGCAGCGCGTTCGTGGCCAGGCTGATCAGCTCGGATGCGCCATTGCCCAGGTAGATATCGTCCAGCGTCACGCCCAGGATGCCCTGGCGCTGGGTTTCGTGCATCACGGCCTTGCGCGCCGCGAAGATGCCCTTGCTGTCCGAGTAGCCTGCCGAATTGGGCAGGTTGCGGATCATGTCCTGCTGCACTTCCTCAGGAGCGTCGAAGCCGAACACGGCCAGATTGCCGATATTGAGCTTGATGATCTTCTGGCCGTCCTCTTCCATCTTCTTGGCCGCGTCCATGATGGGCCCGCGGATGTCATAACAGACGTTGGCTAGTTTTGCGGATTTGAGAACGGTTTTCATGCTGAGAATATGAAAGTGGCCGGCGCGGGCTTGCGGCCTTCATGCACGCCAAAGTGCCCCATGCACCCTGGTGAAACCTATAATTTGACCACAGTTCCGCAATGCAGCATCGCCCTGGCCCCGACCCATGTGGCGGCCACCCCCATCGCGCAGACCGCGCCACCCTCATCCATGAAATTCCACGCCGACAAATCCGAAGCACAGAGCATCACGGGCTATGGCCCCGGCTGGGTCGCCGTGGACCGGGAAAAGTTCGAACACAGCCTGCTTGTCGGCGCCAAAGGCCTGCGCCAGGCCTGGGACTGTGCCCGCTTCGAAGACCTGACGCCTGAGCATTTCGAGGCCCTGTCCCAGCTGGATGCAGAGGTCATCATCCTGGGCAGCGGCCAGCGCAACCGCTTCCCGCCAGCGGCCTGGCTGCGCCCGCTCATGGCCCGACGCATCGGCCTGGAAAGCATGGATACGCAGGCCGCGTGTCGCACCTACAACATCCTTGCCAGCGAAGGCCGTAACGTCGTCGCGGCCCTACTCTTGGAGTAGACTCCTGCCCCCCTGATTGGGAGAAATTCCGTTTTCAGGGTAAAATTGCAGGTTGCGGTTGGGGGCATTTCCGATAAAAGCAAAAACACAAACACGGCCCTCGGCATTTCAACGACTACACCCGAGAGATATAAGCGCATGGCGATCGTTGTCAACAAACCCCTTCCCGAATTTGAAGCCAACGCTACCGGCGGGATCAAGGTGACCAACACCTCCCACACGGGCCAGATTCTGATCCTGTATTTCTACCCCAAGGACAATACGCCTGGCTGCACCACCGAAGCCATGCAGTTCCGCGACAAGTACAAGGACTTCGTGAAAGCTGGCGCCACCGTGTTTGGCGTCTCGCGCGACAACATGAAGTCGCACGACGACTTCAAGGAAAAGCTGGAACTGCCGTTCGAGCTGATCGCCGATACGGAAGAGAAGATGTGCCACATGTTCGGCGTGGTCAAGAACAAGATCATGTACGGCAAGAAGGTGAAGGGCATCGAGCGCTCCACCTTCCTGGTCGGAGCCGATGGCCTGCTGGTGCAGGAATGGCGCGGCCTGAAGGTTCCCGGCCACGTTGACGAGGTGCTCAAGGCTGTCAAGACCCTGAAGGCATTGAAGCAGGCTGCCTGATAGCAACAATCCGACAGGTGACAGAGTGCCGGCCGACATATTCAGGCCGTCCGCCTATGCATAATGGGGCAATGCCTCTTAGCAAAGACGCTTTTCCCTGTCACCCCTCCAAAGCCGCCTCGGTTTCCAGGCGGCTTTGTGCTTTTTGATCCTTGTTGAGGAACGGTTCGTCCACCATGCCCCTGCCCCCCGCACCCGGCCGCCGTGCCGCCAAGCTCTCCCCCGAAGCCTTTCTTCCCGTGCGCGGTGCCCAGCACGCAGACCCCCTGCCCGCTGACGATCTTCCCGATGCAGTCGAGGCCGTAGCTGCCGCCGCGCCACGCAAGCGCAAGCCGGCCCCGGCCTCCGCCTCCAACACCACCACCACAGCTGCAAAGCCCGCACCGGCGCGCGGCCGCAACACCAAGGCCGCATCACCGGCTCCTGCGCCCGCAACTGCAGCCCCTGCCAATCGGCAGCGCCGCGCAACCGACAATTCCAACGCAACGGCAGCGCCGTCC
This sequence comes from Delftia sp. DT-2, assembly GCF_028401915.1. Classification (NCBI taxonomy): domain Bacteria; kingdom Pseudomonadati; phylum Pseudomonadota; class Betaproteobacteria; order Burkholderiales; family Comamonadaceae; genus Delftia; species Delftia sp. DT-2. Next base: position 77,984 of record NZ_JAQOTI010000006.1, on the reverse strand, counting down.
AGCGCCCGGTCGGCCAACAGGTCGGCCACGGAAGCCAAGCCGGCAGCACTGCTGGCAGCACCGGTTCGCCCACGCCGCACGCGCACAGGCCCGAAGACGCTGTTCGTGCTCGACACCAACGTGCTGCTGCACGACCCGACCAGCCTGTTCCGCTTCGAGGAGCACGACATCTTCCTGCCCATGGTGGTGCTGGAAGAGCTCGACGGCCACAAGAAGGGAATGACCGAAGTGGCGCGCAACGGCCGCCAGGTCAGCCGCACGCTGGATTCACTGGTCGCCTCCCAGCCCTCCGAGACGCTGGACAAGGGCCTGCCGCTGAATGCCACGGGCCAGCGCAGCGCCACCGGCATGCTGTATTTCCAGACGGAACCGCTGGAGACCTCGCTGCCCGACAGCCTGCCCCAGGGCAAGGCGGACAACCAGATCCTGGGCGTGGTCGCCGCGCTGCGCAAGAAGTTCAGCGAGCGTGAAGTCGTGCTGGTGTCCAAGGACATCAACATGCGCGTCAAGGCACGCGCCCTGGGCCTTGCGGCCGAGGACTACCAGAACGACAAGGTACTGGACGACGGCGACCTGCTGTACGCAGGCGCCCTGGCCCTGCCCCAGGACTTCTGGGCCAAGGCCGGCAAGAACGTCGAAAGCTGGCAGGAAGGCGCCATCACCTACTACCGCATCAGCGGCGCCATCGTCGACCAGCTGATGATCAACCAGTTCGTCTACCACGAGGCACCGGGCGAGCCCAGCCTGTTCATGCGCGTGACCGAGATCCGCGACAAGACGGCCGTGCTCAAGACGCTCAAGGACTTCGGCAATCCCAAGTACGCCGTCTGGGGCGTCACGGCGCGCAACCGCGAACAGAACTTCGCGATGAACCTGTTGATGAACCCGGACATCGACCTGGTCACGCTGACCGGCACGGCCGGCACGGGCAAGACCCTGCTGGCCCTGGCCGCCGGCCTGTCCCAGGTGCTGGACGACCGCCGCTACACCGAGATCATCATGACGCGCGCCACGGTCAGCGTGGGTGAGGACATCGGCTTCCTGCCCGGCACCGAGGAAGAGAAGATGGGCCCCTGGATGGGCGCCCTCGACGACAACCTCGAATTCCTGGCCAAGGGCGATGGCGGCAATGCCGGCGAATGGGGCCGCGCCGCCACCAACGAGCTGATCCGCAGCCGCATCAAGATCAAGAGCATGAACTTCATGCGCGGCCGCACCTTCCTGAACAAGTACGTCATCATTGACGAGGCCCAGAACCTGACGCCCAAGCAGATGAAGACCCTGATCACGCGCGCCGGCCCCGGCACCAAGATCATCTGCATGGGCAATCTGGCGCAGATCGACACGCCCTACCTGACCGAGGGCTCGTCGGGACTGACCTACGCCGTGGACCGCTTCAAGGGCTGGCCCCACAGCGGCCACATCACGCTGGCGCGCGGCGAGCGCTCGCGCCTGGCCGACTTCGCCAGCGAGGTGCTGTAAGCCATGGCGATCAGCTGGATCACGGCGCTGAAGCTGGTGCCCTGGGGCGATGTCATCGAGGCCACCCCCCAGGTCGTCAAGGCAGCCAAGAGCCTGCTGCGCAAAAAGGATGCGGAGCAGGCGGTCGGCGCGCAGCCGGCTGCAGCCGGCGAGCCGCTGGCAGCCCCGCGCTCGGCTGGCGAACAGGCTCTGCTGCTGATCCAGGCCCAGGAAGCCCGCATCACGCAGCTGGAGCAGTCACAGCGCCAGTCGCTGGAACTGATCGAGAAGCTGGCCGAGCAGAATGCCCAGATCGTGGCCACCGTGGGTGCGCTGCGCATGGGCGCCCAGCGGCTGGCCTGGGCCTGCGCCATCCTCGGCGCCTGCGTGGCAGGTCTGCTGATCCATGCCTGGCGTACATAGACCGCCCACTGCAAAAAAACCAAACGGCCCCTCGGGGCCGTTTTTCATGGAAAGCCTGAAAGCCAAGTGCTGCAATCAGTACTCGTCGCCACCACCGTAGCCCACGGCCAGGTTCTCGAAGCGCGTCTGGTTTTTCTGGAAGAACAGCTTGACCGTGCCGGTCGGGCCGTTACGCTGCTTGCCGATGATGACTTCGGCAATGTTGGGCTCCTTGCTGTCCTTGTTGTAGTAGTCATCGCGGTAGATGAACATGATGATGTCGGCATCCTGCTCGATGGCGCCCGATTCGCGCAGGTCGGACATCATGGGGCGCTTGTCGGTGCGCTGCTCCACCGAACGGTTGAGCTGGGACAGGGCAATCACCGGGCACTGCAACTCCTTGGCCAGCATCTTCAAGCCCCGCGAAATCTCGCCCAGCTCGGTCGCACGGTTGTCGGAACTGGCGGCCGAACCCGAGCCGCTCATCAGCTGCAGATAGTCGACCACGATCAGGCCCAGCTTGCCGCAGGTACGCGCCAGGCGCCGCGCATTGGCGCGCAGCTCCGTAGGCGACAGGCCTGGCGTCTCGTCGATGTGCAGGGATACCGTGCGCAGCCGCTCGATGGCTTCCGTCAGGCGCGGCCACTCGTCATCGTTGAGCTTGCCCGTGCGCAGATTGCCCTGGTTGACGCGGCCGATGGAGCCGACGATACGCACCGCCAGCTGGGCCGCGCCCATTTCCATGGAGAAAATAGCGACCGGCAGGCCTTCGTTGAGCGCCACGTGCTCGGCGATATTCACCGCAAACGAGGTCTTGCCCATCGAGGGGCGTGCGGCCAGCACCACCAGGTCGCCAGCCTGCAGGCCACTGGTCATGCGGTCCAGATCGACGAAGCCCGTGGGCACGCCGGTCACGTCCATGGGGTTGTCGGCCATCTCCTGGACACGGTCCAGCAGGTCCACCACCAGCGTGTCGAGCGACTGGAAACCCTGCTTGTTGCGCGCCCCCTCCTCGCCGATGGCCAGGATCTTCTGCTCGGCCTCGTCAAGGATGCGGTCCACCGTCTTGCCCTGCGGATTGAAGGCATTGGTGGCGATGTCATCACTGGCCGTCACCAGCTTGCGCAGGATGGAGCGCTCGCGCACGATCTCCGCGTAGCGCCGGATGTTGGTGGCACTGGGCACGTACTGCGCCAGCTGGTTCAGGTACAGCAGGCCGCCAATTTCCTCGGCCTTGCCCATGCCCTGCAAATGCTCGTACACCGTGATCACGTCGGCCGGCTTGCTGGCATTGATCAGCTTGCCGATGGCCTCGTAAATCAGCTTGTGCTCATGGCGGTAGAAATCACCATCCACCAGCAGATCGCCCACGCGGTCCCAGGCACTGTTGTCCAGAAGCAGGCCACCCAGCACGCTGGACTCGGACTCCATCGAATGCGGCGGCACGCGCAACTGCGCGACCTGCTGGTCGCCAGCGGGCAGCAGCGGTGCGAACGCATCATCGAGATCGAGCGGGGGCATTACGGACGACATGGAATTCCTGGAGATGAGCCCGCCATCGTAGCGGCTGGCAAAAGGCCGCGCCACCCGGCGTCATCACCCGGGCGCGGCAAAGCAAAAAGCCGCCCGAAGGCGGCTTTTTGGTGATACGGGACAAGCCCCGGATCAGGAGTGGTCGCCGTAGACCGACACCGACACTTCGACGCTGACGTCGGTGTGCAGTGCCACGACCACGGTGGCGTCGCCCACGGTCTTGATGGGACCGTTGACCAGGCGAACTTGCGACTTGGCAACGGCGAAGCCGGCCTTGGTCAGTTCTTCGGCGATGTCGGCATTGGTCACCGAACCGAACAGGCGGCCGTCAACGCCAGCCTTCTGGGTCAGCTTGACGTTCACGCCGTTGAGCTTTTCGCCCAGTTGCTGGGCAGCAGCCAGCTTTTCAGCCGCTTGCTTTTCCAGTTCGGCGCGCTTGGCTTCGAACTCGGCCTTGGCGGAAGCCGTGGCGCGACGGGCAGCGCCCGTGGGGATCAGGAAGTTGCGGGCGTAGCCGTCCTTGACCTTGACGATATCGCCGAGGCCACCGAGGTTCACAACCTTGTCGAGCAGAATGACTTGCATGGGTTGTATTCCTTAGATCTTGTGCTGGTCAGAGTAAGGAACCAGAGCCAGGAAGCGGGCGCGCTTGATGGCAGTGTTCAACTGACGCTGGTAGATGGCGCGCGTGCCGGTCAGGCGAGCGGGGACGATCTTGCCGTTTTCACCGATGAAGTCACGCAGGGTGTCCACATCCTTGTAGTCGATTTCTTCGACGCCGGCGACGGTGAAGCGGCAGAAGCGCTTGCGCTTGAACAGCAGCGACTGCGTGTTGCGCTTGGGGCGCTTGTCCTTGTTGAATTTCTTGAACGTGGCCATTTCTGGACCTCTTGAAAATTAGTTTTGTTGAATGTCCTGGATGTGAAGAACCAGCAATTTGCCGTTGCGGGGCGTTGCCAGGAAGCCTAGGAACTTCCACTGGCTGCCGAGCGCCTGGCGGGCCAGCTTTTCAGCCAGCGCACCAAAGGCCACCGCCTTGACAGATGCCGTCACGCTGCGCTCGCTTCCCGCCTCTTTCTGCCGCGACGCATGCTCGAGTCGCAGTTCAAGGGCTGGCAGCCCTGCCGGCGTGTAGCGCAGTGCTTGAAGCTCTGCGATGGCGGCCGTCAGTACAACGTGGTTCTCCACTCCTTCAGGTTCTGACAGGGCTGGGCTCAGGCCTGTTCGGTCTGGCTGGCCTTGCGGGCCTCTTCACGCTCGACGGTCTTCATCATCGAGGAAGGAGCCGTATCGGCCTTCTTCTTCTGAACCGTCAGGTGACGCAGCACGGCATCGTTGAACTTGAAGGCATGCTCCAGCTCAGCCATCACAGCCTGGTCGGCTTCGATGTTCAGGCACAGGTAGTGGGCCTTGGCGAGCTTGTTGATCATGTAAGCCAGTTGGCGACGGCCCCAGTCTTCTTCGCGATGGACCTTGCCACCGCCAGCGGTGATCATGCCCTTGTAGCGTTCCAGCATGGCGGGAACCTGCTCGCTCTGATCCGGGTGGATCAACAAAACGATTTCGTAATGACGCATATCGACTCCTTTTGGGAAAACGCCGCCCACTGCGTCTTGTAGCGGTGCGGCAAGGCAAAGCATTGGATTCTAGCGCAGCCCTCTTCCATCTGTACACTTCGCACTGCCCGAGACCCCGGATCTGTGTGGGGCTTTTGCCCCGTCGCCCGGCTTTTGCCCTCACCGTGTACCTCTGCCGCGCGGATGCACATGCACAAAGCCCTTGAAAATACACCGATCCGCTCGCATCTCGATTCAAGATCGTGCAATCGCCTGGCCTCCAGTCTGGCGACCGCTTTGTTTTGTAGCTGAAGTCTCTATCCATGTCTGAACAAAACTCCAACCCCTTGCAAGACGCAGCCCCGGAAGAAATCGAAGCCGCCATGGCGGCCAATGCAGCCGACGAGCTGCAGCGCCTGCAGGCCGAGCTGGCCGAACTCAAGGCCAAGAGCGCCGAGCTGGCAGACCAGTTCCTGCGCGCCAAGGCCGAGGCCGAGAATGTGCGCCGCCGCGCGGAAGACGAAGTCTCCAAGGCGCGCAAATTCGGCATCGAGAGCTTTGCCGAAAGCCTTCTGCCTGTCTGCGACAGCCTGGATGCCGCCCTGGCCATTCAACAGGCCACGCCGGAACAGCTGCGCGAAGGCGCCGACGCCACGCTGCGCCAGCTGACCTCGGCCCTTGAGCGCAACAAGGTCGTGACCATCAATCCGGCTGCCGGCGAGAAATTCGACCCCAACCTGCACCAGGCGATCAGCATGGTGCCTGCACAGCAGGAAGCCAACACCGTGGTATCGGTGCTGCAAAAGGGCTACCTGATCGCCGACCGCATCCTGCGCCCGGCCCTCGTGACCGTGGCCCAGCCCCAGTAAGCGGGCACTCACGGCAGCACTGACAAAAAAGGGGACAAGCCCCTTGAAGCTGCGCGAGCCGGCCACAAGTTAGCAGTCATTCAAACATTTCACAGAACGCGGAGAGAACTCAAAATGGGAAAAATCATCGGTATTGACCTGGGCACCACCAATAGCTGCGTGGCCATCATGGACGGCAACACCACGCGCGTGATCGAGAACAGCGAAGGTGCGCGCACCACGCCGTCGATCATTGCGTACCAGGAAGACGGCGAGATCCTCGTCGGCGCCTCGGCCAAGCGCCAGGCGGTCACCAACCCCCGCAACACCATCTATGCCGCCAAGCGCCTGATCGGCCGCAAGTTCGACGAGAAGGAAGTGCAAAAGGACATCGACCTGATGCCCTACACCATCTCGCGCGCCGACAACGGCGACGCCTGGGTGGAAGTGCGCGGCCAGAAGCTGGCCCCGCCGCAGATTTCCGCCGAAGTGCTGCGCAAGATGAAGAAGACCGCCGAGGACTACCTGGGCGAGCCCGTGACCGAGGCCGTGATCACCGTGCCCGCTTACTTCAACGACGCCCAGCGCCAGGCCACCAAGGACGCCGGCCGCATCGCCGGCCTGGAAGTCAAGCGCATCATCAACGAACCCACGGCGGCGGCCCTGGCCTTCGGCCTGGACAAGACCGACAAGGGCGACCGCAAGATCGCCGTGTATGACCTGGGCGGCGGCACCTTCGACGTGTCCATCATCGAAATCGCCGATGTGGACGGCGAAAAGCAGTTCGAAGTGCTGTCGACCAACGGCGACACCTTCCTGGGCGGCGAAGACTTCGACCAGCGCATCATCGACTACATCATCACCGAGTTCAAGAAGGAACAGGGCGTCGATCTGTCCAAGGACGTGCTGGCGCTGCAGCGCCTGAAGGAAGCCGCCGAGAAGGCCAAGATCGAGCTGTCGAACTCGGCCCAGACCGACATCAACCTGCCCTACATCACGGCCGATGCCTCGGGTCCCAAGCACCTGAACATCAAGCTGACCCGCGCCAAGCTGGAAAGCCTGGTCGAGGACCTGATCGAGCGCACCATTGCGCCCTGCCGCACGGCCATCAAGGACGCAGGCGTGTCCGTGTCCGACATCGATGACGTCATCCTGGTCGGCGGCATGACCCGCATGCCCAAGGTGCAGGAAAAGGTCAAGGAATTCTTCGGCAAGGATCCCCGCAAGGACGTGAACCCCGACGAAGCCGTGGCCGTGGGCGCCGCCGTGCAGGGCCAGGTTCTGTCGGGTGACCGCAAGGACGTGCTGCTGCTGGACGTGACACCGCTGTCGCTGGGCATCGAGACGCTGGGTGGCGTGATGACCAAGATGATCACCAAGAACACCACCATCCCGACGAAGTTCGCACAGACCTTCTCGACGGCCGACGACAACCAGCCTGCCGTGACGATCAAGGTGTTCCAGGGCGAGCGCGAAATGGCTTCGGGCAACAAGATGCTGGGCGAGTTCAACCTCGAAGGCATCCCGCCGGCCGCGCGTGGCGTGCCCCAGATCGAAGTGGCCTTTGACATCGACGCCAACGGCATCCTGAACGTGTCCGCCAAGGACAAGGCATCGGGCAAGGAAAACAAGATCACCATCAAGGCGAACTCCGGCCTGTCCGAGGAAGAGATCCAGAAGATGGTCAAGGACGCCGAGCTGAACGCCGCCGACGACAAGAAGAAGCTGGAACTGGTCCAGGCCCGCAACCAGGGCGAGGCTGCCGTGCACAGCGTCAAGAAGAGCCTGGGCGAGCATGGCGACAAGCTCGACGCTGGCGAGAAGACCGCCATCGAGAGCGCCGTCAAGGACCTGGAAGAAGCGCTCAAGGGCGAGGACAAGGACGCCATCGACGCCAAGACCACGGCGCTGATGACGGTCAGCCAGAAGCTCGGCGAGAAGATGTACGCCGATGCACAGGCAGCGGGCGCCCCCGAGGCAGCCGCCGCCGCAGCAGCCGCCGGTGCTGCAGGTGCCTCGGCCGGTGCTGCAGCCGCTGACGACAACGTCGTCGACGCCGAAGTCAAGGAAGTCAAGAAGGACTGAACCCAGCGCGTGGTCCCTTGACGACCGCTTGCCGCCGCGCTCGGCCCTGCCAAGGGGCTGACGCGGCGTTCCTGTTCTCACTGACTGGCTAGCAAACACCATGTCCAAACGCGATTTTTACGAGGTCCTCGGCGTTGCCAAGAACGCCTCGGACGACGACATCAAGAAGGCTTATCGCAAGCTGGCGATGAAGTACCACCCTGACCGCAACCAGGGGGATGCCGCACGCGAGGCGGAAGAGAAATTCAAGGAGGCCAAGGAGGCCTACGAGATGCTCTCCGACAGCAACAAACGCGCGGCCTACGATCAGTACGGCCACGCAGGCGTGGACCCCAACCGCGGCATGGGCGGCGGCGCAGAAGGCTTTGGCGGCTTTGCCGAGGCCTTTGGCGACATCTTCGGCGACATGTTCAACCAGGGCGGGCGGCGCGGCGGCGCAGGTGGCGGCCGCCAGGTCTACCGTGGCAACGACCTCAGCTATGCCATGGAGATCACGCTGGAAGAGGCTGCCCACGGCAAGGATGCGCAGATACGCATCCCCAGCTGGGACAGCTGCGACACCTGCCACGGCAGCGGCGCCAAGCCCGGCACCAGCGCCAAGACCTGCACCACCTGCAACGGCATGGGCAGCGTGCAGATGCGCCAGGGCTTCTTCAGCGTGCAGCAGACCTGCCCGCACTGCCGAGGCACCGGCAAGATCATTCCCGAACCCTGCACCAGCTGCGGCGGCCAGGGCAAGGTCAAGCGCCAGAAGACGCTGGAAGTGAAGATTCCCGCAGGCATCGACGACGGCATGCGCATCCGCTCCTCGGGCAATGGCGAACCCGGCACCAATGGCGGGCCTGCAGGCGATCTCTACATCGAGATCCGCATCAAGGACCACGACATCTTCGAGCGCGATGGCGACGATCTGCACTGCAACGTGCCCGTGAGCTTCATCACGGCGGCGCTGGGTGGCGAGATCGAGGTACCCACCCTCTCGGGCAAGGCGGCCATCGACATCCCCGAAGGCACCCAGGCCGGCAAGCAGTTCCGCCTGCGCGGCAAGGGCATCAAGGGCGTGCGCTCCAGCTACCCCGGTGACCTGTACTGCCACATCGTGGTCGAGACGCCCGTCAAGCTGACCGAGTACCAGCGCAAGCTGCTGCGCGAGCTGGAGGAATCGCTCAAGAAGGGCGGCGCCAAGCATTCGCCCAGCGGCGAGAGCTGGACCGACAGGCTCAAGAGCTTCTTCAGCTGATGCAGCACTGAGCCCCCCAAAAAAAACGCCTCTTCCGAGGCGTTTTTCATTGGTGCATCCTCAACAGGGCTCAGGGAGCGGGTTTGGCCTTCCAGGCCGCCGCCTGCCGCTCCGCACGTGCGCGCTCTGCCGCGCTCAGCGGCTGGGCCATGCTGTCGCGCTTGGCCGCCAGAGAGCTGTCCTTGCCCGCTGCCAGCAGCATCCAGAAATAGGCCTGTGACGGGCTGCGCTCCACGCCCTTGCCCGAGGAATAGAGGCTGGCCAGATTGGACTGCGCCAGCGCGTCGCCCTGCTGGGCGGCACGCTCCAGCCAGCGCGCGGCCTGCTTGTCGCTGGCAGGCACGCCCTGGCCATTGGCATACAGAACGCCCAGGTTGGACTGGGCTGCGGCACTGCCCTGCTCGGCCGCCTTCTCCAGCCAGTGTGCGGCCTGCGCCATGTCGCGATCGACCACGCCACCCTCGGCATAGAGCATGCCGGCGTTGAATTGCGCATCGACATGGCCCTGGCCTGCCGCCGCCACAAACCAGCGCAGCGCCTGCGCCACATCCTCGGCCACGCCCCGGCCCGTGGCATACATCACGCCCAGGCTGTACTGGCCGGCCGCCTCCCCCTGTTCGGCCGAGCGCTGGAACCATTGCACGGCCTGGACGGGATCCTTGACGGCTCCGCGCCCCTCGGCCAGCATCAGGCCCAGGTTGTTCTGTGCCACGGCGTCACCCTGCTCGGCCGCCTTGCGATACCACTGCACGGCCTGCGCATCGTCGCGCACCACGCCACGGCCATTGGCGTACATCAAACCCAGGTCGGACTGAGCCGGCGCATAGCCTTGCTGGGCCGATTTCTCATACCACCGGGCAGCAGTCTCCGCATCCAGGGCAACGCCCTGGCCGCGCTTGTACAGCGAGCCCAGCGCGTACTGGGCGCTGGCCTCGCCCTGCTCGGCATGCTGCTGCAGCGCTGCAAGCTCGGCAGCGCTCAGGCCGGACTCACCCTTGGACGCGCCGCCACCTGCGGCTGCAGCTGCAGCCCCCGCTGCGGCAGCGCCGCCCACCACGCCTGCAGCGGCGGCCGCCTTGGCAGGTGCGCTGCGGGTGGTGGCAGGTGCCGGCTTGCCCTTGGATTTGACGGCGGTCTTGCCTGTCGGCCTCGCAGCTGCCTTGGCCGCAGGCTTGGCGGGGGCCTTCGCGCCGCTCTTGGCCGTGTTCTTCGCCGGTGGCTGCGGCTTGGCAGACGCCGGGACGGCCATGCAGGACAGGGCTGCGGCCAGCAGCAATGACAGGCCTGCAGGCAGGGCTCGCAGGCCCGTCGGGTATCGATCGTTCATATGCTCTTATTTTTGCAGCAATCCATGCAGGCGACTGGCGCAAAGATTGACAAATTCTTTCAGTATGCAACCGGCGTTCCGGCGGGCATGGCTGCCCGCAGCCATCGCCACGAGGCATGACCCCCATCTCCATGAAATCGCACGACATCACCAAAGACATCGCGCTTGAAGATGACAGATCGATGACTTGTGCGAGAAAATCCATTCAACTTCTCCTAATGAGAAGCCTTAACCCCACCACATGAAGAATTCAGAGCGCAGTTTTGCACGGCGCATAGACCTTACCTCCTTGCAGCTGTTCGTGGCTGTCTGCGAACTTGGCAGCATCGGACGAGCGGCAGAGCGCGAGTTCATCGCCGCTTCGGCGGTGAGCAAGCGCCTGTCCGACCTCGAGGCCACCGTGGACACGGCCCTGCTGTATCGCCACAGCCGTGGCGTGACACTCACTCCTGCCGGCGAAAGCCTGCTGCACCACGCGCGCAACGTGCTGTATGGCCTGGAGCGCATGCAGGGCGAGCTGTCCGAGTACGCCGATGGCGTGCGTGGCCATGTACGCATCCACGCCAATATGTCGGCCATCGTGCAGTTCCTGCCGGAAGATCTGGGCGTCTTCGCGCGCAAGCATGGCCAGGTCAAGATCGACCTGCAGGAGCAGCTCAGCCCCGCCGTGCTGGCGGCGGTGCAGGAAGGCACGGCCGACATCGGCATCTGCTCCATGGCATACATGCCGCTGGGCAATGGCCAGGCCACTCCCGCGCTGCAGCACCGCCCCTACCGCGAGGACCGGCTGGTCGTCGTGGTGCCCGAGCAGCACGCGCTGGCGCACAGCGACAGCGTGGCCTTTGCCGATGTGCTCGAATGGGACATCGTCAGCCTGCAGGCCGGCTCCTCCATCAGCCTGGCCATGCGTGCGGCTGCGGCCCAGGCCGGGCATGCGCTGCACCAGCGCATCCAGGTCACCAGCCTGGATGCCATGTGCCGCATGATCGACAACGGCCTGGGCGTGGGACTGATCCCCGACCGTGCCTTCGAGCTCATGCACGGCGTGGGCCATCTGCGCGCCCTGGAGCTCAGCGACGACTGGGCACGGCGCGAGCTGAGCATCGTGGCGCGCGACTTCGACGCGCTACCCGTTACGGCCCGCCTGCTGGTGGAGCACCTGAGCCCGCCGGCCAGCGCATCCTGAAGGCCCCTTGCCAGCCGGATGCACATCCAAGAATTTCCCCACGACACCAACCATTCGAGAACGCCATGGGACGCACCCTCTACGACAAGATCTTCGACGAGCATGTCATCCACACCGAGGATGACGGCACCGCCGTCCTCTACATCGACCGCCACCTGGTGCACGAAGTCACCAGCCCCCAGGCCTTCGAAGGCCTGCGCATGGCCGGTCGCAAGCTGTGGCGCATCAGCTCCGTGGTGGCCACGGCCGACCACAACACACCCACCGACGGCTGGGAGCGCGGCTATGACGGCATTGCCGACCCCATCAGCAAGGAACAGATCACTACGCTGAACACCAACATCGGCGAGTTCGGCTCTGCGGCCTTCTTTCCCTTCATGGACAAGGGCCAGGGCATCGTCCACGTCATGGGTCCCGAGCAAGGCGCCACCCTGCCCGGCATGACCGTGGTCTGCGGCGACAGCCACACGTCCACGCATGGCGCCTTCGGCGCACTGGCCCACGGCATCGGCACCTCCGAGGTCGAGCACGTGATGGCCACCCAGACCCTGCTGGCCAAGAAGGCCAAGAACATGCTGATCAACGTCAGCGGCAAGGCGGCGCCCGGCATCACGGCCAAGGACATCGTGCTGGCCATCATCGGCAAGATCGGCACGGCCGGCGGCACGGGCTACACCATCGAGTTCGCAGGCGAGGCCATCCGCGACCTGAGCATGGAAGGCCGCATGACGGTCTGCAACATGGCCATCGAAGGCGGCGCACGCGCCGGCCTGGTGGCCGTGGACGATAAGACCATCCAGTACGTCAAGGGCCGCCCGCTGGCCCCCACCGGCGCCGAATGGGACGCCGCCGTCGCCTACTGGAAGACGCTGCACTCCGATGCCGATGCGAAGTTCGACCGCGTGGTCGAGCTGCAGGCCAGCGACATCGTGCCGCAGGTCACCTGGGGCACCTCGCCCGAAATGGTGCTGGGCGTGGATGCCCGCGTGCCCGATCCCGACAAGGAAAAGGATGCCAGCAAGCGCGGCGCCATCGAGCGCGCGCTGACCTACATGGCGCTGGAACCCGGCAAGGCCATCGACGACATCTTCGTGGACAAGGTCTTCATCGGCTCGTGCACCAACAGCCGCATCGAAGACATGCGCGAAGCCGCCGCCGTGGTCAAGAAGCTGGGCCAGAAGGTGGCACGCAACATCAAGCTGGCCATGGTGGTGCCCGGATCGGGCCTGGTCAAGGAGCAGGCCGAGCGCGAAGGCCTGGACCAGATCTTCAAGGCGGCAGGCTTTGAATGGCGCGAACCCGGCTGCTCCATGTGCCTGGCCATGAACGCCGACCGCCTGGAGCCCGGCGAGCGCTGCGCCTCCACCAGCAACCGCAACTTCGAAGGCCGCCAGGGCGCGGGCGGACGCACCCACCTGGTGAGCCCCGCCATGGCCGCTGCCGCGGCCATCCACGGCCACTTCGTGGACATCCGCAGATTCTCCTGAACCCGCAACTGCCCCGCCAGCACACCATGAAGCCTTCCTTCTCGATCCTCCTGATCGGCCTGGCCTTCACCCTGGCCGCCTGCAATACCGTCAAGGGCATTGGCCAGGACGTGCAAAGCGCGGGCAGCGCCATCGAACGCGCCGCCCGCTGAACCCTGAATTCGATACTGCCATGCAACAATTCACCGTGCACAAGGGCCTTGTCGCCCCCATGGACCGCGAGAACGTCGACACCGACGCCATCATTCCCAAGCAGTTCCTCAAGTCGATCAAGAAGACCGGCTTCGGTGTGAACCTGTTCGACGAGTGGCGCTACCTGGACCATGGCGAACCCGGCCAGGACCCGGCCTCGCGCAAGCCCAACCCCGACTTCGTGCTCAATCAGCCGCGCTATGCGGGCGCCTCCATCCTGGTCGCACGCAAGAACTTCGGCTGCGGCTCCAGCCGTGAGCACGCGCCCTGGGCCCTGGACCAGTACGGCTTTCGCGCCATCCTGGCACCCAGCTTCGCCGACATCTTCTTCAACAATTGCTTCAAGAACGGCCTGCTGCCCATCGTGCTGCCCGAAGCCACGATCGACATGCTGTTCAACGAGATCGCCGCCTTCCCCGGCTACGAGCTGACCATCGATCTGGATCGCCAGGTGATCGTGCGCCCGCAGGGCGAGGAGATCCCCTTCGACGTCATTGCCTTCCGCAAGTACTGCCTGCTCAACGGTTTTGACGACATCGGCCTGACCCTGCGCCATGCCGACAAGATCCGCGCCTACGAGGCCGAGCGCCTGGCCACCAAGCCCTGGCTGGCCCACACGCTGGTGCAGCGCTGATCGATCTCCACTTGCGTGCATCAATGGGCCGCGGGCGTTGCTGAACCAGCCGCCGGCGGCCTTCCACCATCCGAACAGTCTCTCAAAAGGAACACCATGAAAATCGCAGTCTTGCCCGGTGATGGCATCGGCCCCGAAATCGTTGCGGAAGCCGTGAAGGTGCTGGGCGCCCTGGGCCTGGACTTCGACATGCAGACCGCCCCCGTGGGCGGCGCTGCCTACGAAGCTGCCGGCCACCCGCTGCCCGAATCCACGCTGAAGCTGGCCATGGAGTCCGACGCCGTGCTGTTCGGCGCCGTGGGCGACTGGAAGTACGACACGCTGGACCGCCCGCTGCGCCCCGAGCAGGCCATCCTGGGCCTGCGCAAGCACATGGGTCTGTTTGCCAACTTCCGCCCGGCCATCTGCTATGCGGAGCTGACCCATGCCTCCAGCCTCAAGCCCGAACTGGTCGCAGGCCTGGACATCCTCATCATCCGCGAGCTGACCGGCGACATCTACTTCGGCCAGCCGCGCGGCCGCCGCGTGGCCACCGACGGCCACTTCCCCGGCGCCGAGGAAGCCTTCGACACCATGCGCTACTCCAAGCCCGAAATCGAGCGCATCGCCCACGTGGCCTTCCAGGCCGCGCAAAAGCGCAGCAAGCGCGTGACCAGCGTGGACAAGGCCAACGTGCTGGAAACCTTCCAGTTCTGGAAGGACGTGGTCACCGAGGTGGGCCAGCAGTACCCCGACGTGCAACTGGACCACATGTACGTGGACAACGCCGCCATGCAGCTGGTCAAGGAACCCAAGCGCTTCGACGTGGTGGTCACGGGCAACATGTTCGGCGACATCCTGTCCGATGAAGCCTCCATGCTCACCGGCTCCATCGGCATGCTGCCCTCCGCCTCGCTCAACGCCAAGGGCCAGGGTCTGTACGAGCCCAGCCATGGCTCGGCCCCCGACATTGCGGGCAAGGGCATTGCCAATCCGCTGGCCACCATCCTGTCGGCCGCGATGATGCTGCGCTTCTCGCTGAACCAGGAAGCCGCCGCCCAGCGCATCGAAGCCGCCGTGCAAAAGGTCCTGGCCCAGGGCCTGCGCACGGCCGACATCCACAGCGAAGGCACGACCAAGGTCTCCACCCGAGAGATGGGCGACGCCGTGGTGGCCGCGCTGGCCTGACGTCCACGACAGCCGCGAGCCTCCGGGCTTGCGGCTGCCCGGCCTGGCCAGGATTTTCCAGAACTTGGCAAAGCGTCAAAACAGACGTCTGCTTTTCGCCATTTCGACGAAGATATTCATCAAACAGACATTCTCTTTCCTGGCGTATTCGCTAGAATGACTGCTCTTATGTTTGCCGCCTGCCCGTTCCTCCTGCTGAACATTGCACCCGCCGCCCAGGCTGGTGTGGCAGTGCGCGCAATCACATCCACAACCATTACGACAATCAAAGGCTGACCCAGCCCGGTTCGTCGTGCGCCCTCACCTGGCCCAGACGAGCCGGGCGACAACAGTCTTGATCCAGCACTGTTTTCACACTGAAAGGGCGTTTCAAAAATGAGCAAGCAATTGGTAGGCCTGGTGGGCTGGCGCGGCATGGTCGGCTCCGTGCTGATGGACCGCATGCAGGCAGAGGGCGATTTCGACCTGATCGAGCCCGTTTTCTTCTCCACCTCCAACGCCGGCGGCAAGGCCCCGGCCATGGCGAAGACCCACACCGAGCTGCGCAATGCCAACGACATTGCCGAGCTGTCCAAGTGCGACATCATCATCACCTGCCAGGGCGGTGACTACACCAAGGAAGTCTTCCCCCAGCTGCGCGCCTCGGGCTGGAACGGCCACTGGATCGATGCCGCATCGTCGCTGCGCATGGAAGGCGATGCCGTCATCGTGCTCGACCCCGTCAATGAAGGCCTGATCCAGTCCAAGCTCGCCGCGGGCGGCAAGAACTGGATTGGCGGCAACTGCACCAACTCCATCCTGCTGATGGGGCTGGGCGGCCTGTTCAAGGCCGGTCTCGTGGAATGGGTCAGCTCCATGACCTACCAGGCAGCCTCCGGTGGCGGCGCCAACCACATGCGCGAACTGCTCAAGGGCATGGGCGTGGTGCATGCGGCCGTGTCCGACGAGCTGGCCACGCCCGCCTCCGCCATCCTGGATATCGACCGCAAGGTGGCCCAGACCATCCGCACCGATGTGCCCACCGAATTCTTCGGCGCGCCTCTGGCTGGCGGCCTGATCCCCTGGATCGACGCACAGCTGGACAACGGCCAGTCCAAGGAAGAGTGGAAGGGCCAGGCCGAGGTCAACAAGATCCTGGGCACGGAGCAGACCATTCCCGTCGACGGCCTGTGCGTGCGCATCGGCGCCATGCGCTGCCACAGCCTGGCGCTGACCCTCAAGCTCAAGAAGGACCTGCCCCTGCAGGAGCTGGAAGCCATCATCAAGTCCGGCAACCCCTGGGTGAAGTGGGTGCCCAATGAACGCGCCATCACCGTCAAGGAACTGACGCCCGCCGCCATCACCGGCGGCCTGGAAGTCGGCGTGGGCCGCGTGCGCAAGCTGAACATGGGCCCCGAATACCTGTCGGCCTTCGTGATCGGCGACCAACTGCTGTGGGGCGCCGCCGAGCCGCTGCGCCGCATGCTGCGCATCCTGCTGGCCGCCTGAGCACCGCCGGCTTGAGCCAACACAAAAAGCGCCATGTCCTGGCCCGGGACATGGCGCTTTTTTCGGCTTTAAACCCTGTGCGATTGGGCACAATGCCCAAGTCTCTTGTCCCCTGACTGTAGGCGGTTGCCTACAATCACCGAAGATACATTGTGTTTCTTCTCGTTGCCGTTCGACAACAACTGGCAGCGTTCACCGGCAACCAGACGCTTGCGATCCTATAGCGTGGCCGACAATGCGACCCAAGCACCTTGGTATATGGCGTGCCATCTATCCCCGGGTAAATTTCAATTACATGTGCAAACGCGGGCATCCTCACAATAACAATAGTGCCCGCCCAATTGCATCCACACAGGTTTGACGCTTTATGCATCGTTGGAAACTCTCTGTGCTGGCCGCTGCGGCCGTCGTCTCGGTCGCACTGCCCGCCTCCGAGGCCTGGGCACTGGCTCTGGGCCGGGTGAACGTGCAATCGGCCCTGGGCGAGCCCCTGCGTGCCGAAGTCGAAATCCCCCAGATCACGGCGGCTGAAGCCGAAGGCCTGCGCGTGGGCGTGGCCTCTCCCGGCGTCTTCCGCACCCAGGGCATGGAGTACAACGCCACGGCCAGCCAGGTGCGCGTCAGCGTGCAGCGTCGCGCGGACGGATCGGCCGTGCTGCGACTCACAAGCACCCAGCCCGTCAACGAGCCCTTTGTCGATCTGGTGATCGACGCCAGCTGGGCCTCGGGCAACCTGCAGCGCAACTACACCTTGCTGCTGGATCCGCCCACCCTGCAAAAGCTGCCGCCTGCCGTGACGGCTGCGGCCCAGGCCTCCGCCCCCGAACCGGGCGCCGCACCGCGCCGCGCCGCGCCGGCCCCCTCGCCAGCTGCCGCAGGCAACACCGAGGAAAGCCGTCCAGCCCCTGCTCCGGCAGCCCCGCGCCGGAGCACCGCATCAGCCCGCGAGCGCGCTGCTGCAGCGCCGGCGCCGTCCGAAGCATCCGAGGTCCGCATCAAGACCGGAGACACGGCTGGCCGCATTGCCGCCGCCCACCTGCCCGCAGGCGTTTCGCTGGACCAGATGCTGGTGGCCATGCTGCGCTCCAATCCCAAGGCCTTCATCAACGGCAATGTGAACCGCATGCGCTCCGGCGCCGTGCTCACCGTGCCTGACGAGGCCACGGCACAGGCCACCTCGCCGCGCGAGGCGCGCCAGATCGTTGCAGCCCAGTCCCGGGATTTCAACCAGTTCCGCCGCCAGCTGGCCAGCGCCGCACCAGCCGCGCCCGTGGCATCGGCCAATCGTGAAGCATCGGGCAGCGTCCAGGCCCAGGTCGAAGACCGCAAGCCGTCCACTGCCGCACCCGACAAGCTCACCCTGTCCAAAGGTGCTGTCAAGGGCGTGGAGGCAGACGAGCGCCTGGCCAAGCAAAAGCAGTCCGACGACCAGGCATCGCGCACGGCCGAACTGCAGCGCAACATGTCCGAGCTGAGCCAGATCGCCGCCGCCGCCAAGCCCGCCGAAGGTGCTGCTGCAGCACCTGCCTCGGCAGCCAGCGGCACGGCAAACGGCGTGGCTGTGCCGGGCGCGCCGACCGTGCCTGCAGCGCCTGAAGCTGCAGCACCCCAGACAACTCCCGCGGCCCCGGCAGCGCCTGCCGATGCAGCTGCTGCGGCCGCTGCGGCCGCTGCCGCCACCGCTGCTCCAGACGCCGCAGCCAATGCTGCCGGCCCGGCAGCGCCCGCGGCAGAAGCCGTGCCCGCCACGCCCGCTCCTGCCGAGCCGCCGAAGCCCAAGCCGGCACCCGCCCCCGTCGCACCGATCGCCGAGCCCAGCTTCATCGATACGCTGATGGAAGATCCCACCATCCCGCTGGCCGGCGCCGCCTTGCTGGCCCTGCTGCTGGGCTATGGTGGCTACCGCGTCATGCAGCGCCGCCGCGCTGCCGCAGCCTCCAGCGAAAGCGCCTTTGGCGACAGCCAGCTCGCGGCCGATTCCTTCTTTGGCGCCAGCGGCGGCCAACGCGTGGATACCGGCACATCGAGCCAGCTGTCGGGCACCTCCATGCACTACTCGCCCAGTCAGCTCGATGCCGGCGATGTGGACCCCGTGGCCGAGGCCGATGTCTACCTGGCCTATGGCCGCGACCTGCAGGCAGAGGAAATCCTCAAGGAAGCCCTGCGCACCGATCCCAGCCGCACCGCACTGCACCAGAAGCTGGCCGACATCTACGCCAAGCGCCATGACCGCAAGGCCTTCGAGGCCGTCGCGCAGACCCTGCACGGCCTGACCCAGGGCAAGGGCGTGGACTGGCAGCGCCTGGCCGACCAGGGCCGCATCCTGGACCCGGAAAACGCCCTCTACCAGCCTGCCGGCGCCGCGCCCCTGTCTGCTGCCGCCGTTGCCGGCGGCGCCGCAGCGGCAGCTGCCGGACTGGCGGCCGCCTCGCTGGCCAGCCGCCCCCTGGACATGGAGGCGCACCGCGAAGGCCCTGCCACCCTGCCCATGGACCTGGACATGGACCTCAACATGGACCTGCCCGGCGGCCTGGCCGACGCCAGCCTGCCCGCGCAGCACGCCAGCCCGCTGCCCGCACCGGCCCCCATGCCCAGCGAACAGGACTTCGCTGCGCTGGAGCCCACGCTGCGCGCACCACTGGAGCCCATGCAGCCCGCAGCAAGCGAGGCGCCTCGCATGGATCCCCGCGTGGAGCCGCCTGCTGCATCGCTGGACATGGCCGGCTTCCAGCCCACGGCCCATGCCTCGCTGACGGATGCCCTGAACCACAGCAGCGCCATGAGCGACATGCAGCCGACCGAGATGCTGCCGCTGGACATGCCCGTCACACGGCAGGTCACGGACAGCTTCCCGGCCACCGAACCCTCGCCCCTGACCGGTTCCACCACGGACGACAGCCACGCCAGTACCGATCTGCTGTCGCTGGACGCCATGGAGTTCAACCTGGAAGACCTGGGCACCGAGGCGCCAGCCCAAGCGCCGGCAGCAGCGCATTCGGGCGGCGTGCTGGAAACGGCGGCCAAGGCCAAGCCGGAACCGGCCGAATCGCTGGAATTCGACCTGGGCAGCCTGTCCCTGGACCTGGGCAATGACACTCCCACGGCCGCAACGCCGCCTTCGGCGCCCGAGGACCCGCTGGCCACCAAGCTCGCCCTGGCCCAGGAATTCAATGCCATCGGCGACAGCGACGGAGCCCGTACACTCATCGAGGAAGTGATCTCCGAGGCCCACGGCGATCTCAAGGCCAAAGCCCAGCGCCTCCTTGCCGAGATAGACTGAAGCCCGACGGCGCCTGCCCAGGCGCCGCGTGCCGGTTTCGCGTGACAGGGTGGTACATGCCACCATGGAAAACTGACAACTTGATGCACACCCAACCCATGCCGGAGGCCTCGTAATGCGCGTAGCCCTCGGCGTCGCCTACAACGGCCAGCGCTACAGCGGCTGGCAAAGCCAGCTGTCTGGCAACACCATTCAAGACCATCTCGAAGCGGCCCTGGGCCGCTTTGCCGCTCAGGAGGTCCACACCCTCTGTGCGGGCCGCACCGATGCCGGAGTGCACGGCCTCATGCAGGTCGTCCACTTCGACACGCCGCTGGACAGGGCCCCGTTCTCCTGGGTCCGTGGCACCAACACCTTCCTGCCGCCGGACATCGCCGTGCAATGGGCCCAGCCCGTGCCCGACTCCTTCCATTCACGGGCCTGCGCCACAGCCAGGCGCTATGCCTATGTGCTGCTGCAGTCGCCCGTGCGGCCCAGCGTGGAGGCCGGGCGTGTGGGCTGGGTGTTCCATGCACTCAATGGTGACGCCATGCAGGCCGCCGCCCAGCACCTGCTGGGAGAGCACGATTTCAGCTCTTTCCGCGCATCGGGTTGCCAGGCCAAATCCCCCGTCAAGACACTGCACCGCCTGTCCATCACCCGCCGCATGGCAGGCGACGGCGCCCAGATGGCCGCGGCCAGCTCCATGCGTCCCGGGGATGCAGCCATGGAATGCTGCTACTGGCGATTCGAGTTCGAGGGCAGCGCCTTCCTCCACCACATGGTGCGCAACATCATGGGCTGCCTGCTCGCCGTAGGCCAGGGCACACACGCGCCGCAGTGGATGCAACAGGTGCTGGAGGCGCGCTCCCGCGATGCCGCCGCGCCCACCTTCTCGCCGGACGGCCTGTACTTCCTGGGTCCCGTATACGATCCTTCATGGGGCCTTCCTTCGCGCAGCCCGGCCTATGATTGGCTCCCGTGAACGAGCAGGCCTTCCCCCATTCTTCAGCCCCCATGCAGCGCACCCGAATCAAGATCTGCGGACTCACCCGCGAACAGGATGTGGACGCAGCCGTGGCCGCCGGCGCCGACGCCGTGGGCTTTGTTCTCTACGCCCCCAGCCCGCGCGCCGTGACGGTGCAGCGTGCCGCCGAGCTGGCGCGGCGCCTGCCGCCCTTCGTGACACCGGTGCTGCTGTTCGTCAATGAAAGCGCCGCCAACGTGATGGCCGCCTGTGCCGCCATCCCGGGCGCCTGCGTGCAGTTCCACGGCGACGAGTCGCCCGAGGACTGCCTTGCCGCCACATCGGGCGGCACCCGCGCCTTCCTGCGCGCCGCGCGCATTCCCCTTGGTCCCGATGCCGCGCGCTTCGACCTCGTAGAATATGCCCAGCGTTACTCGAAAGCCCAGGCCATACTGCTCGACGCCCATGTCGACGGCTATGGTGGTGGCGGAAAAGCATTCAATTGGTCACTCCTTCCACCAAACGTCGCCTCTCACCTCGTTTTGTCTGGTGGACTCACGCCTGCAAACGTGACCGATGGCATCTTGCAAGTGCGCCCGCGAGGACTCTCGCTGGCCGTTGATGTCAGTTCCGGCGTCGAGGCCGATGGTCCCGACGGCAAGCCCCTCAGGGGCATCAAGGACGCCGGCAAGATACACCGATTCATCGCCGCCGTGCGCGCGGCCGATGACCAACTTTTGCAGACAAGCCATGTTCGAATACCAGTACCCTGACGCATCTGGCCACTTTGGCCGCTTCGGCGGCAGCTTTGCCAGCGAAACCCTGACACACGCTCTGACCGAGCTGCGCGACGCATACGCCAAGTACCAGAACGACCCGGAATTCGTTGCCGAATTCCAGTCCGAGCTGGCCCATTTCGTCGGCCGCCCTTCGCCCGTCTACCACGCGGCACGCATGTCGCGCGAGATGGGCGGCGCGCAGATCTACCTCAAGCGCGAAGACCTCAACCACACGGGCGCGCACAAGATCAACAACGTGATCGGCCAGGCCATGCTCGCCCGGCGCATGGGCAAGCCCCGCATCATTGCCGAGACGGGCGCCGGCCAGCACGGCGTGGCCACGGCCACCATCTGCGCGCGCTACGGCCTCGAGTGCATCGTCTACATGGGCTCCGAGGACGTGAAGCGCCAAAGCCCCAACGTCTACCGCATGCGCCTGCTGGGCGCCACCGTGGTGCCGGTGGAATCGGGCAGCCGCACGCTCAAGGATGCGCTCAACGAGGCCATGCGCGACTGGGTGGCCAACGTGGACAACACCTTCTACATCATCGGCACCGTGGCCGGCCCCCACCCCTATCCCGCGATGGTGCGCGACTTCCAGAAGGTCATCGGCGAGGAATGCCTCACGCAGATGCCCGAGTTCCTGGGCGCCGACCGCCAGCCCGACGCCGTGGTCGCCTGCGTGGGTGGCGGCAGCAATGCTATGGGCATCTTCCACCCCTACATCCCGTTCGAGAACACGCGCCTGATCGGCGTGGAGGCTGCGGGCGAGGGCCTGGACAGCGGCAAGCACTCGGCCTCGCTGCAGCGCGGCAGCAGCGGCGTGCTGCACGGCAACCGCACCTTCATCCTGCAGGACGAGAACGGCCAGATCACCGAGACGCACAGCATCAGCGCCGGCCTTGACTATCCCGGCGTCGGCCCCGAGCACGCCTGGCTGCAGGAACTGGGCCGCGCCCAATACGTGGGCATCACGGACCAGGAGGCCTTGGACGCCTTCCACTACCTGTGCCGCACCGAAGGCATCATTCCCGCCCTGGAGTCCAGCCATGCCGTGGCCTATGCCATGCAACTGGCCAAGACCATGCGCGCCGACCAGTCCATCCTCGTGAACCTGTCCGGTCGCGGCGACAAGGACATCGGCACCGTGGCCGATCTCTCGGGCGCCGACTATTACGACCGTCCCTCCATGCGCGGGCTCACGGTCAAGGGAGGAGCAGCTCAATGAGCCGCATCACCACGACTTTCACCAAACTTCAGGAAGATGGCCGCAAGGCCCTGATCCCCTACATCACCGCGGGCTTCCCGTTCGCGGCCATCACGCCGTCGCTGATGCACGGCATGGTGGAGGCTGGCGCCGATGTGATCGAGCTGGGCGTGCCCTTCTCCGACCCCATGGCCGACGGCCCCACCATCCAGAAGGCTGGCGACCGTGCCATCGCCAACGGCGTGGGCCTGGTGCAGGTGCTGGCCTATGTGCGCGAGTTCCGCCAGAAGAACCAGACCACGCCCGTGGTGCTGATGGGCTATGCCAACCCGGTGGAGCGCTACGACCAGATCCACGGCAAGGACCGCTTCGTGGACGATGCGGCCGAAGCCGGCGTCGACGGCCTGCTCATCGTGGACTACCCGCCCGAGGAGTGCGAGGCATTCGCCGCGCAACTGCGCGCGCGCGACATGGACCTCATCTTCCTGCTGGCACCCACGTCCACCACCGAGCGCATGCAGCAGGTGGCGCGCGTGGCCAGCGGCTATGTCTACTACGTCTCGCTCAAGGGCGTGACCGGCTCGGGCGCGCTAGACACGGCAGCCGTGGAAGCCATGCTGCCGCGCATCCGCGAGCACGTGAGCATTCCCGTGGGCGTGGGCTTCGGCATCCGCGACGCGGCCACGGCACAGGCCATCGGCCGCGTGGCCGATGCGGTGGTGATCGGCAGCCGCATCATCGAGATGCTGGACGGCCAACCCCACGAAAAGATCGTCCCCCTGACCATCGACTTCCTGCGCGGCGTGCGCAAGGCACTCGACGCGTAGGTCGCATAATGCAGCCCTTGCATGCGGCCCGGTGCCGCATGCCCTGCGCCTGAAAAGGAAACACCATGTCCTGGCTTGAAAAACTCCTGCCTGCCAAAATCCAGCAAACCAACCCTACGGATCGCCTCCAGCAGATCCCCGAAGGTCTGTGGATCAAGTGCCCGAGCTGCGAGACCGTGCTCTACAAGGCCGATCTGGAGAAAAACCAGAACGTCTGCCCCAGCTGCAGCCACCATCACCGCATCGGCGCGCGCGCCCGCCTGAACCATTTCCTGGATGCCGAAGGCCGCTATGAGATCGGCCAGGAAGTCATTCCTGTCGACGCCCTGAAGTTCAAGGACAGCCGCAAGTACCCCGAGCGCCTCAAGGAAGCGCTGGAGAACACCGGCGAGACCGATGCCCTGGTCGTCATGGGCGGCGCCATCAAGAGCGTCAACGTGGTCGCAGCCTGCTTCGAGTTCGAATTCATGGGCGGCTCCATGGGCTCCGTGGTCGGCGAGCGCTTCGTGCGTGGCGTCGAGACCGCCATCGAGCAGAAGGTCCCCTTCATCTGCTTCACCGCCACCGGCGGCGCGCGCATGCAGGAAGGCCTGCTGAGCCTGATGCAGATGGCCAAGGCCAATGCAGCGCTCACGCGCCTGGCCAAGAAGGGCCTGCCCTACGTCTCGGTGCTGACCGATCCCACCTTCGGCGGCGTCTCCGCCAGCTTTGCCTTCGTCGGCGATATCGTCATTGCCGAGCCCAAGACACTGGTCGGCTTCGCCGGCCCGCGCGTGATCGAGACCACCGTGCGCGTGAAGCTGCCCGAAGGCTTCCAGCGCGCCGAGTTCCTGCAGGACAAGGGCGCCGTGGACATGATCGTGGACCGCCGCGAGCTGCGCGACCGCATCGCCGCATCGCTTGCCATGCTGCAGCGCCTGCCGGCCGACGCTGTTCAGTAAAGCCTCGCGCAGACACAGAAAAGCCGCCGCAGGTGGGTGCCTGCGGCGGCTTTTTCACGTCCGGGAAACTGGGGAAATCAGGCCAGCAGCATCAGGCCCGAGCCCTGGATATAGCCCAGCACCATCAGCGCAATCTGCAGCAGCACCAGAGCCACCAGTGCCGACAGATCGATACCGCCGATCAGGGGCACGATGCGGCGAATAGGCCGCAGCATGGGCTCGGACAGGCGCTGCAGCACGCCGTACATCGGCGACTGCGGCTGCACCCACGACAAGATGACATAGATCAGCAGCACGCCCACCATGCCCGACAGCGCCACGCGCGCCAGGCCGCACAGGGCCAGCCACGGCAGGGCGAGCACATTGGACTGCCCGCCCATCAGCAGCCACAGCAGCACGAACTGCAGCATCTGCAGCAGGAAGGCCGCGATCAGGCTGGACATGTCCCAGCGCCCGGCCGGCTTGATGACGCGGCGCAGCGGCATCACGATCCAGTCGGACAGCGCAAACACCAGTTGGCCGACCGGGTTGCCGAAGGGAATGCGCTGGGCCTGCATGTACATGCGCAACAGGCAGACGCCGGTCAGCAGGCCAACGACCACGTCGAGCAAAAAGGAAACGATCTGAAAAAGCATGGCGTTGTAGGACTGCGAGAGGAAGATCGGACCACGGCCAGCCGGCCTTGGCACAGCATGGGATGATAGCTGCCGCATCCCGCCCATCACATGACCGCCCCTACCGCACTGCACTCCCTGCCGCTTTTCCCTCTGGGCAGCGTCCTTTTTCCCCAAGGCCTGCTGAGCCTTCGCGTCTTCGAGGTCCGCTACCTCGACATGATCCGCAAGTGCGAGCGCACGGGAGCCCCCTTCGGCGTGGTGGCATTGCAGGCCGGCAGCGAAGTGCGCAAGGCCGGTGCGGCCGCCGAGCAGTTGCATGCCGTGGGCACGCTGGCACGCATCGTCCAGCTGCAGCAGCCCCAGCCCGGCCTGCTGCACCTGCAGTGCGAGGGCACGCAGCGCTTTCGCATGCAGGATCACCGGCAGCTGCCCCACGGCCTGTGGGTGGCCGATGTGCAGTTGCTGCCTGCCGACACCGCCGTCCCCGTCCCCGATCACCTGCTCGCCACGGCCCAGGCCCTGGCCCAGGTGCTGATGCAGCTGCACGCACGATCCACCGACGCCGACCATGCCCGGCTGCCCAGCGCCGAACAGATGGGCGACTGCGGCTGGGTGGCCAACCGCTGGACCGAGCTGCTGCCCCTGCCCGTGTCCATCAAGCAGCAACTGATGGCCTTAGACAGCCCGCTGGTGCGGCTGGAGCTGGTGGCGGATGTGCTGGAACGCAGCGGCATAGGCAATTCGCAGGGGACGGCGCCCGGCCCCCCGCCCGCTGCGCACTGACGAATTGGCGGTCCTGCGGCGTCATACCGCAGCAAGGTCCGGCACATTGACGGCACCACGCACCGAAAGCGCGGCAAAAAACTTAAAATCGCGGATTCAGCCCGCCAGCTGCGGGGCCTGCCGGTGGCATTTGCTG
This sequence comes from Delftia sp. DT-2, assembly GCF_028401915.1. Lineage (NCBI taxonomy): Bacteria > Pseudomonadati > Pseudomonadota > Betaproteobacteria > Burkholderiales > Comamonadaceae > Delftia > Delftia sp. DT-2. The sequence goes on along the minus strand of NZ_JAQOTI010000006.1, from coordinate 51,862 downwards.
CTGCCGCTGCATTTTCCAGCCCTTCCCGCCTGGCTTTTTTTCGGCTTTCCCCGATTTCCCCTCCGGCTTTTTTCCGGCCCCTCGGCGTTTTGCGCTGGCGCTCATTGTCATGACCGAACACAACACACCATCTGCAGCGGACCAGACCGCTCCCCAGGACGAAAACCAACTCATCGCCGAGCGCCGCGAAAAACTCAAGGCCCTGCGCGAACAGGTGCGTGAACAGGGCGGCGTGGCCTTCCCCAACGACTTCAAGCCGGCCGACCGCGCCGAGGCGCTGCAGCAGGCCCATGCCGACAAGAGCGCCGAGCAGTTGGACGCCGAATCCGTGCAGGTCAGCCTGGGCGGCCGCATGATGCTCAAGCGCGTCATGGGCAAGGCCAGCTTTGCCACCATCCAGGACGGATCGCTGGGCCCCACGCACGGCCGCATCCAGCTGTACATCACGCGCGACACCGTGGGCGAGGAGGTCTATGCGGCCTTCAAGCGCTGGGACCTGGGCGACATCCTGGGCGCCGAGGGCACGCTGATGAAGACCAAGACCGGCGAGCTGTCGGTCAAGGTGCAGACGCTGCGCCTGCTCACCAAGAGCCTGCGCCCCATGCCCGACAAGTTCCACGGCATGGCCGACCTGGAGCAGAAGGTACGCCAGCGCTATGTGGACCTGATGATGGACGAGCAGGCCCGCCGCCGCTTCATCGCGCGCAGCAAGGCCGTCTCGGGCATCCGCGAATTCATGGTGGAGCACGGCTTCCTGGAAGTGGAGACGCCCATGCTGCATCCCATTCCCGGCGGCGCCAACGCCAAGCCCTTCGTCACCCACCACAACGCGCTGGACCAGGAGATGTACCTGCGCATCGCGCCCGAGCTGTACCTCAAGCGCCTGGTGGTCGGCGGCTTCGAGCGCGTGTTCGAAATCAACCGCAACTTCCGCAACGAAGGCATCTCGGTGCGCCACAACCCCGAGTTCACCATGATGGAGTTCTACGCGGCCTACTGGAACTACCGCGACCTGATGGACTACACCGAGGCACTGGTGCGCGACGCCGCGCAAAAGGCCGTGGGCACGCTGCAGCTGACCTACGGCGGCAAGCCCGTGGACCTGTCCCAGCCCTTCCAGCGCCTGACCATTCCCGAGGCCATCGTCAAGTTCACCGAAGCCGGTGACAAGGTGGCCGACCGCGAATGGCTGACCAATGCCCTGCGCAAGCTGGGCATGACGGAAGAAAAGGACCGCCTGTCCACCCGTACCCTGGCCAGCCTGCAGGTGCTGTACTTCGAGGAAGTGGTCGAGGAAAAGCTCTGGCAGCCCACCTTCATCATGGAGCACCCCACCGAGATCTCGCCGCTGGCACGCGCCAATGACGAGCGCCCCGAAGTCACCGAGCGCTTCGAGCTGTACATCACGGGCCGTGAATTCGGCAACGGCTTCTCCGAGCTCAACGACGCCGAGGACCAGGCCGCGCGCTTCAACGCCCAGGTCCAGGCCAAGGACGGCGGCGACGACGAAGCCATGTACTTCGACCACGACTTCGTGCGTGCCCTCGAGTACGGCATGCCCCCCACGGGCGGCTGCGGCATCGGCATCGACCGCCTGATGATGCTGCTGACCGACAGCGCCAGCATCCGCGACGTGATCCTGTTCCCCGCCCTGCGCCGCGAACAGTAAACCCCCGGCATCCAGCGCCTGCGCGCATGGCCAACTGAAGCCGCCTGCGTTCCCTTGGGAGCCAGGCGGCTTTTCCCTATACTGGCTCGCCATGCAAATCCCCACCTACTGGGCGCAGGCGCGCCTGCGGCATGAAAGCCGCCCCACCCACGGCATCACCGTCCAGCGCTGGGGATGGTCCGATACCAGCCAGGAGGCTGCCCAGGCCCACGCCCAGGAGCGTGCCGCCAAGGCCCTGCAAGACGCCCGCAATGCGGCGCTGCCCCCAGGCGAGCCGCGCATGGAATGGAAGAACGAGTACGCGCTCGACGGCGTCACCACCCCCATACGCGAAGAAGTCCTGCAGCGCCGCGACGGCACGGTGATGACGCGCAACAGCTACGGCGCCCACTGCCTGAACACCGAGCGCGTGGCCATCGCCGATATCGACCTGCCCGAGCCGCCGAGCGCTGTGCGCTTTCCCGTCGTGACCCTGCTTTTGCTGGCTTCGGCCGCCACCTGGCTGGCCCGGCTGGCACCGCACAAGAACAATTCGAGGATGGTGGCCACAGCGCTGGTCGTGCTGCTGCTGTTCCTGGCCATGCGGCGCGTGCAGCGCTGGTGGGAGGCGCGGCAGGCGCGCCGGCGCGCGGCCACGGACTCGCCGTCCGCACGCGCCATGGAGCGCGTGCAGGCCTTCCACCAAAGCCATGCCGACTGGGGGCTGCGCGTCTATGAAACGCCCAAGGGCCTGCGTGTCATCGTCACGCATATCGATTTCGCACCCGACGACCCTGCCGTCACGCAGCTGTTCGACGCCTTGCAGGTGGACCCTCTCTATGCCCTGCTGTGCGAGCGCCAGCAGTGCTTTCGCGCCCGCGTATCGGGCAAGCCCTGGCGCATGGGCCTGACCGGACTGTCCACCTCGCTGCGCCGCTGGCCCCAGCCCGAGCAGACGCGGCAAGAGCGCCGCCAGTGGGCGCTTGCCTATGACGAAAAAGCCCAGGGCTTTGCAGCTTGCAGGCTGCTGCAGCAACTTGGCAACCCACGCCTGTGTGCGGCCGCCGACGCCTTCGTGCAATGGCACGACGAAGCCAGCCGGGCCCGCACGGACCTGCCCCTGGCCTGAAGAAAGCCGGGCATCCACAATCGCACACGAATACAACGACCGACTTACACTGGCGCCACCCCCATGCCGCGTACTGCGCAGCCCCCTGACCCATTTCTGGTCTCACAACCCTGAAGGCCATGCCCGCTGCCCCACCACCTTCGCCCACCGACAGCACCGACTCTCCCGCCATCGAGCCCACCGGAGCGCGCTTCGCCAAGCCGACGGACGAGGCATCGCCGTTTTGCGTGCTGGTCGTGGAAGACCAGGCCTCGGTGCGCACCAGCCTGGTCAGCGAGCTGCTGCACGCGGGCGTGACCCGCGTGCTGGAGGCTGCCGATGGCCCCAGCGCCCTGGTCCTGTTCCGCGAGCAGCGCCCCGACCTGGTGCTGCTGGACATCCGCCTGCCCGGCGAGGATGGCTACTGGGTCGCCCGCCAGCTGCGCGAGGCAGAGCCCGGCGAGTGGACGCCCGTCATCTTCCTGTCCGGCCTGGACAATGACCTGGATGTGTGGCGCGGCATCGAGGCCGGAGGCGACGACTACCTGGTCAAGCCCGTCAAGCCCATCGTGCTCGTGGCCAAGCTGCGCGCCATGCGCCGCCTGCTGGACATGCGCAGGCGCCTGGTATCGCTGTCGGCCGAGCTGCATGAGGCCAACCAGAAGCTCAACGAAATGGTCGAGCTCGACCAGCTCACGGGCCTGGTCAACCGCCGAGGCTTCGACCGCATCCTGCATGCCGAGATCGCCTCGGCCCGCCGCGAAGGCCAGCCGCTGACGCTGATGCTCTGCGACCTGGACCATTTCAAGCGCTACAACGACACCTATGGCCACGTGCATGGCGATGAATGCCTGAAACAGATCGGACGCCTGCTGCGCGAGGTCTGCGTACGCCCCCGTGACGTGGCGGCGCGCTATGGCGGCGAGGAATTCGCGCTCATCCTGCCGCGCACGCCACGCTCGGGCGCCATGACGTTTGCGCGCGCCGTGGGCCAGATGCTGCGCGTGCTGCGCATACGCCACCCCGACTCACCCCATGAATCGGGTCTCACGCTGTCGGGCGGCATCACCACCTGCGTCCCCGACGAATACACCAGCGCCGAAGCCATGCTCATGCGCGCCGACCAGGCACTGTACGCGGCCAAGGCGCAGGGGCGCGACCGCTTCTTCAGCTTCGAGATGCAGATGGACACGGTGGAGCAGCGCCGCACCTGACTGCCGGGCCTTGCGCCTGCGCTTACGATCGCAGCTCAATGCCGGGCGCGCGCGAGCTGCGCATCCGGGTCCCGAAAGCGGATTCCTGTTTCCTGAATGTTTGAAGTTATGCGTCGTTTTCAAGCGCACCTGCCCGCCTGGATGCAGGATTGGCTGGAGTTCATCATCCCCGGTGCCCAGATCCTGCTGATCATCGGTGCGGCCTGGCTGCTCAATCGCCTGGTTCGCCGGCTGATCGCACGCGCGGGCAGGCACTACGGCCTACCGCCGGAGCTGCTGGTGCCGCTGCGCGGCGTGTTCCGCTGGATTCTGATTGCCGCCACCGTGCCGCTGGTACTGGAGCGCCTGGGCGTCTCGGCCACCGTGCTGTGGACGGCCTTCACCGGCTTTGCCACCGTGGGCGCCGTGGCCTTCTTTGCGGCCTGGAGCGTGCTGTCCAACCTGTTCTGCGCCCTGCTCATCGTCATCGTCGGGCCCTTTCGCCTGGGCGACTACATCGAGGTGCTGGACACGGCCGAAAAGCCCGGTGCCAAGGGCCGCGTGATCGACATCAACATGCTCTACACCACCTTGCAGGACGCCCATGCGCCCGATGGCTCACCCAATCTGCTGCAGATCCCCAACTCGCTGATCTTCCAGCGCGTGGTCCGGCGCTGGAAGGGGGGCCTGGGCGCGGATGGCGAGCATGCCAGCCATGGCGAGGAGGAGCGCGCCATCCGGCTGACCACGCCGCATGATGCCCAGCCCTCGCAGCCTCCCATGCACACGACCAACTAAGGCCGGCACCCCATGAAAAAAGCCGCCGCCCGGCAAAGGGACGGCGGCTTTGTCATTGGGCAGCGCCTCAGGGCTTGCGCGGCCGGACCTTGCTGGCGGCCAGCTTGGCGTTGGTTCGCGCCTGCTCCACATCCTGGGCGCGCGCCAGGGCCACGCCCATGCGGCGCTTGACGAAGCTCTCTGGCTTGCCGAACAGGCGCAGGTCCGTGCCCGGCACGGCCAGGGCCTCGTCCACGCCGTCGAACACCAGGCCTTCGGCATCCTGCCCGCCATAGATCACGGCGCTGGCGCCGGGATTGCGCAGCGAGGCATCCACGGGCAGGCCCAGAATGGCGCGCGCATGCAACTCGAACTCGCTTTGCCACTGCGTGGCCAGCGTGACCAGCCCCGTGTCGTGCGGGCGCGGAGAGACTTCGCTGAACCAGACCTGCTCGCCCTTGACGAACAGCTCCACGCCAAACAGGCCCAGGCCGCCCAGGTCATCGGTCACCGCCTTGGCGATGTCGCGCGACTTCTGCAGCGCCGCCGGGTGCATGGGATGGGGCTGCCAGCTTTCCACATAGTCGCCGGACTGCTGGATGTGGCCGATGGGATCGCAGAAATGCGTCTGCACCTGGCCGTCCGCACCCTTGGCGCGCACCGTGAGCTGGGTGATTTCGTAGTCGAAGTCGATGAAGCCTTCGACGATCACACGGCCATGGCTCACGCGGCCGCCGGCCATGGCGTAGTCCCAGGCCTTGGCCACGTCGTCCGGGCCGTCCAGCTTGCTCTGGCCCTTGCCCGAGCTGCTCATCACGGGCTTGACCACGCAGGGGAAACCGATGGCGGGCTGGCCATCCGTGCCGTCGATGGCAGCCTGCAGTTCCTGCTGCGAATCACAGAAGCGGTAAGGGCTGGTGGCCAGGCCCAGCGTCTCGGCGGCCAGACGGCGAATGCCTTCGCGGTCCATGGTCAGGCGCGCGGCGCGGGCCGTGGGGATCACGGTGACCACGCCTGCCGCTTCCAGCTCTTCGAGCATGGGCGTGGCAATGGCCTCGATCTCGGGCACGACCAGGTGGGGTTTCTCGGCCTCGATCAAGGCCTTGAGCTGGGCCGGATCGCTCATGGTGATGGTGCGTGCGTGGTGGGCCACCTGCTGACCGGGCGCGTTCTCGTAGCGGTCCACGGCAATGGTTTCCACGCCCAGGCGCTGCAGCGCGATCAGCACTTCCTTGCCGAGTTCGCCGCTGCCCAGCAGCATGACTTTGGTGGCATGGGGGGAGTAAGGGGTTCCAAGGGTGGTCATCTGCGCGTCCGGTGAGCCAGGCAGAGCCTGGGCAAGATAAGAAAGAGAGGGAGGCAGGCCTGCACGGCCCGCAGCAGCCCCCGATCATAGGATGCCGACACAGGCGCCGCCTACAAACCCAGCGCCTGCGCGAGGTTGCACCGCGCCCGCGCCTCCAGCCGTTGCCCGAACCAGTCGGTGCAGTAGATGGCCTCGCGCTGCATGAAGCCCTGCAGCACCTCGCGGCGCTTGGCGCGGTACAGCGGCAAGGGCACCCATTCGTACTCGGCCCGCACCTGCAACTCGTACTCGGCAAACCGCAGAGGGTCGGCCGCGAGAATGCCCAGGTCGGCATCCACCAGCAGTTGGGCGTCGATCCCGGACGGCTGTGCCGCGTGGCAGGTCGCCATGATCAGGCCGTGCACGCGCCCGGCCACATCGGCAGGCAGACCCTGTTCACGCAGCACGGCGGCGGCCCAGTCGGCGCTGCGCGCCTCGTTGTCCTTGGCTTGCGTTTGGTAGACAGCGTCATGGAACCACAGCGCCAGTGCCACCTCGCCGGGGTGCTCGGCCAGAGACAGCGCCGGCTGCAACAAGGCCAGGGCCTCGCCCAAGTGCTGCAGCGTGTGGTAGTGGCGCTGGGGCTCGCTGTAGCTTTGCAGCAGCTCGGCCAGCACAGGCTGCGGTGCGCTGGCACCCAGTGCGGACCAGGCGCTATCCCAAGACGCCTGCCAGGTCTGCAGCGATGCATCGTTTGCGCTGGGCATTTCGGCCCCTGGTCCAGCCTGGGTCATCGCCTGCTCCTTGGGTCTTCAGAAGATGCCGGGTGCCAGAGCCCGCAACGGCGCACCCGCCGGTGACAGCAGCCAGGCCAGCAGGCCGCAGTTGATCCCCACGGTGATCCAGAATACCAACTGGAACGAGGCCTTGCTGGACTTGTGCCGCAGCAGCCCTTGCGCGAGCAGCGCGCCAGGCCAGCCGCCCAGCAGCGCCAGCAGGTGCAGGCGGCCTTCGCTGGTACGCCAGCGGTCGTGCACGGCGGCGGACTTGTCGAATCCGTAGACCATGAAGGTCACCAGGCTTGCCGCCGCATACAGGCCGACAAGTGCCCAGGGCATGCGGCCAATCCAGGCAACGGCCATCAGCACGCAGAAGAAGGCAGCGGCCAGCCCCACTGCCACCTGGCCTCGCACAGTTGACTGAGGCCGCGAGGACATGCCGGCACGGCGTCGCCGCGCAGGCTGCGGATGGCCGCTCCTGGACTCGCCAATGAAGGCGACATCCTGGGCGCGCCATTTCCCCTGGGCATTGCGGCCGGGTACGTAGCTGACGCGCTCGCCCCCCTCGGGCCTGCGGCGGCGATCGGTGAAGGACTTGATGTGGACAAAGACCGGCGCCCCGCCGCCATCGGGCTCGATGAAGCCGAAGCCCTGCTCGTCCTTCCAGCCGGTGATGCGCCCCTGTTGCCGCATGGCGGGCTCAGTGGCGGCCAGCGGCGGCCGGCGACGCAGCAGGCTTGCGGGGCTCGCCCAGGCAAATGCCTATGTCGCGCGCCATGGTGAGCAGGCCGTGGTCCAGCGGCACGGTGCGCTGGGTGTTGGCCACGCGGGAGATTTCCACGCTGCCGATTTCGCCACCCTGCAGCGTGACCATGCGGCCGAAGCGCCCCGACAGCACCAGCTGCGCCGCATGGTGGCCGTACTGGGTGGCCAGCACGCGGTCAAAGGGAGTGGGGTCGCCGCCGCGTTGCACATGGCCCAGCACCGTGGTGCGCACCTCGCTCCTGAGATGGGGCTGCAGGCGCTCGCGCAGCACATGGCCGACGCCGCCCAGGCGTACGGGGTCCGGGCTTTGCTCTATGCGCTCACGCACCGTGAGGCTGGCACCGCTTTCCTTGGCGCCCTCGCCGATGCAGATGATGGTGTAGCGCTGGCGCTGCTCGCGCATGCGGCAGAAATCCACGATGGCCTGCAGGTCGTAGTCGATCTCGGGCAGCAGGATGACGTCGGCCGCACCGGCAATGCCGGCCTCCAGCGCCAGCCATCCGGCATGGCGCCCCATGGTCTCGACGATCATCACGCGGTGGTGGCTGTTGGCTGTGCTCTCGATGCGGCGCAGCGCCTCGGTGGCCGTGGCCACGGCGGTGTCGAAGCCAAAGCTGCGCTCGCAATTGGCAATGTCGTTGTCGATGGTCTTGGGCACGCCCACGCAGGTCAGGCCCACCTGTTCGGCCAGGCCATGCGCCAGGCTCATGGTGCCGTCGCCGCCGATGGCCACCACCACGTCCAGGCCCAGTGCCCGGACATTGCGGCCCACATGCTCCAGCGTGGCCGCATCGCGCAGGGGGTTGGCGCTGTTGCTGGTGCCCAGGATGGTGCCGCCCACATGCAGGATGCCCGAGACCTCGTCCCAGCCCAGGGGCTTGACGCCGGGCGGGTCGAGCATCAGGCCCTCGAAGCCGTCGGCAATGCCCAGCACCTCGCACTGGCCGTGGTTGATCAGGGACTTGGTGACCGCACGGATCACCGCATTCAGGCCGGGGCAGTCGCCACCTCCGGTCAGCACGCCAACGCGCATGGGAAAACTCTCCTGTGAAAACACTTGGCGTGCGCGTCCTCCATGGCCCGCACAGCCTTTGCAAAGCCCGCCAGGCCTCAGCCGGCCAGCCGCTGCGCTCGTCAATCCATCAAGGCAGCAGGTCCAGCGCCTGGAGGTAGGCCGGCTGGCGCATGAGGTCGTCCCAGGGCTGGGGCACGGTCTCCGGCAGCAGGGCCAGGCGGCGCGATTCGCTGTCGGCATCGGGCTGCCAGCGGCCACTGCGCTGCGCGGCCTCCATGCCGGCCAGCAGCTCGTCCACATGCTCGCCCAGGCCCAGGCTCTGGTTGCACAGCAGCACCATGTCGCAGCCGGCCTCCAGCGCGGCCAGGGCTGCGTCGGTGTAGCCGATGAGTTGCCCGTCGATGCGGCGCGCGCCCTCCATGCTCAGGTCATCGCTGAAGATGGCGCCGTCGTAGCGCAGGCGGCTGCGCAGGATGTCCTTGAGCCACTTGGCGGAAAAACCGGCCGGGCGCCTGTCGACCTTGGGGTAGATCACATGGGCCGGCATCACGGCCGTGAGCACGCTGGACAGCCAGGGATAGGGCGCGGCGTCCTCGCCCAGGATGGCGGTGAGGCTGCGGCCATCGACCGGAATGTCCACATGCGAGTCGGCCTTGACGAAGCCGTGGCCGGGAAAGTGTTTGCCGCAGTTGCCCATGCCGGCCTGCAGCAGGCCGTGCATGAGGCTGCGGGCCAGCGCCGCCACCACGCGCGGGTCGCGGTGGAAGCTGCGGTCGCCGATGACGCTGCTGGCACCGTAGTCAAGGTCCAGCACCGGGGTGAAGCTGAAATCCACGCCGCAGGCGCGCAGTTCGGTGCCCAGCACGTAGCCGGCCGCCGTGGCGGCGTTCATGGCAGCCAGGGCGCCGCTGCCTTCGCGCTGCTTGCTGCCCTTGCCGTCGTCCATCCACATCTGGCCGAAGGCGCGCATGGGCGGCAGATGCGTGAATCCGTCGGCACGAAAACGCTGCACGCGCCCGCCCTCGTGGTCCACGCAGATCAGCAGGTCGGCTTTGACGCCCTTGATATCGGCGCACAGCTGCACCAGTTGCTCGCGGCTTTCCCAGTTGCGGGCGAAGAGGATGATGCCGCCGACCAGCGGATGCGCAAGACGCCGGCGGTCCGCGTCGGTGAGCGCCTTGCCGGCGATGTCGATGATCAGGGGTGCGTGCTCGGTCATGCTATGAATCCTGTGGAGTCAAAAAAGCCAGCGCTGCGCCGGCCGGGTGTCAGGCGCGGCGCTCGACCACGCAGAAGCTGGCCGCGTAGTCGCTCTCGTCGGTCACGGACAGGTGCACCTGCAGGTTGCGCGCCTCGAACCATTCCTTGAGCGCGCCGTGCAGCACGATGGCTGGCTGGCCACTGGGCAGCTTGACGACCTCGCAGCTACGCCAGGTCATGGGCATGACCATGCCCATGCCTATGGCCTTGGAAAAGGCCTCCTTGGCGGAAAAGCGCGTGGCGACGAAGCGGATGCCGCGCTCGGGCCAGCGCGCGCGGCGGGCTCGCCAGGTGGACAGTTCGCCTTCGGCCAGCACCTTCTCGGCGAAACGGTCGCCATGGCGCTCCAGGCTGGCGCGGATGCGGCGCACGTCGCAGATGTCGGTACCGATGCCGTAGATCATGGATTCGCTCCGCGAAAGCTTCAGGCGCGCGCCGCCATGCCCTGGTCTATGCACTGCTGGTAGGCGCGCACGGTTTGGGCGTAGCCCAGCTCCAGCGCGTCGGCGATCAGCGCATGGCCGATGGAGACTTCGAGCAGGCCCGGCACGCGCGCCACGAAGGCGGCCAGGTTGTCGCGGCTGAGGTCATGGCCGGCATTGATGCCCAGCCCGGCGTCCAGCGCAGCCTGGGCCGCCGCCGCGTAGGCCTGCAGTTGAACTTCCTGGTCTGCCGTGCCCCAGGCGGCCGCATAGGGCTCGGTGTACAGCTCGACCCGGTCGGCGCCCACGGCCCGCGCAGCGGCCATCTGTGCGGGAACCGGGTCCATGAACAGGCTGACGCGCACGCCGAGTTGGCGGCATTCGGCGATCAGCGGCTTCAGGCGCTCGGCATCCTGCGGGAAGTTCCAGCCATGGTCGCTGGTGAACTGGTCCTCGCTGTCGGGCACGAAGGTGGCCTGGTGCGGGCGCGTGGCCCGGATGAAGTCCATCAGGTTCTGCGTCGGGTTGCCCTCGATGTTGAACTCCGCCTGCGGCCAATGCTTCATCAGCGCATGCAGTTCATAGACATCTTCGCTGCGGATATGGCGCTGGTCGGGACGCGGATGGATGGTGATGCCCTGGGCACCGGCCTCCAGGCAGATGCGCGCGGCGCGCGTCACGCTGGGAATGCCCAGATGGCGCGTGTTGCGCAGCAGCGCAACCTTGTTGACATTGACCGACAGCGCCGTGCGCTGCGAAGCGTGGGAAAGATTCATAGCGATTGCAGATCCATCATCAGCTGGCGGGTGCGCAGCATGGGACTGCCGCAATGGTATTGCAGCAAGGCCCTCAGTTGGGGCTTGAGGGCCAGCGCCGCCTCGGGCTGGGCCACCACATGCAGTGTGGCGTTGAAGGCCTGCCGTGCCTGCAGCGCGCTCTCAATGGCCTGCCATTGCGCAGCGCCCAGCACGGCGCGCTCGCCCTGCAGCGCCGGGCGCAGGCCGCCTTCGGCCACCAGCGCATAGCGACGCCCCTCGGCCAGCGGCGCCAGCGTGGCGCTTTCCTCATTCAAGGCAGGCAGATGGCCCAGTTCGCGCAGCAGCAGCAGCTCGAAGGTGCGCAGCACGGGCTCGATGGCATCGCCATGCTGGCCTGCCAGCACGCGCACCACACCGGCATAGATGTCGAACAGCGCCGCGTAGGGATCGTCGCGCGCCAGCAGGCGCATCAGCAGCTCGTTGAGGTACAGGCCCGACAGCAGGGCGTCACCCTGGGGCATGACATGCCCGCCCACCCACTCTGCGCCCTTGAGGGTATGGATCTCGCCATTGCCCTCGCCGCCCAGGCTGTAGCTCAGGCTCAGCGGCTGCAGCGGCAGCAGCACGGGGCGAAAGTTCGAGGTCGGCCGCTTGACGCCCTTGGCCGCCAGCGCCACGCGGCCCCGGTGACGCGTGAAGACCTCAAGGATCAGGCTGGACTCGCTCCAGTCGTAGCTGTGCAGGACGAAGGCCGGCTCGTCCGAGACACGCTTGGCGCTAGCCATGGACCCAGGGCCTTGCGGTAAGGGTGCTCACTCGTAGCCGAACGAACGCACGCGGGCTTCGTCGTCGGCCCAGCCGGAGCGGACCTTGACCCAGACTTCGAGGAAGACCTTGGCATCCATGAGCTTTTCCAGCTCCTGGCGCGCCTCGGTGCTGATGCGCTTGAGGCGCTCGCCCTTCTCTCCGATGATCATGGCCTTGTGGCCGTCGCGCTCGACCACGATGGTGGCCGCCACGCGGATGAAACGCTTGTGCTGCTTGCTGGCCTCTTCCTCGAACTTGTCGATGACCACCGTGGAGGTGTAGGGCAGCTCGTCGCCCGTGAATCGGAACAGCTTCTCGCGCACGGTCTCCGAGGCGAGGAACTTCTCGCTGCGGTCGGTCAGCTCGTCGGCGGCGTACATCCAGTCCTGCTCGGGCAGGTACTTCTCGCAGATACCGAACAGGCGCTCGATGTCTCCCTTGTTCTTGGCCGACATGGGCACGAACTCGGCGAACGGATGGCGCTCCTGCATGCCCTTGAGCCAGGGGGCGATCTCGGCACGGCGGCCCACGGTGTCCAGCTTGTTGGCAATCAGCAGCGTGGGGATGCCAGGCTTGAACAGCGACAGCACCTTGGCATCGGCCAGCGTGAACTGGCCGGCTTCCACGACGAACAGGATCAGGTCCACGTCGCCGATGGCGCCCATCACGGTCTTGTTGAGCGACTTGTTCAGTGCCGTGCTGTGCTTGGTCTGGAAACCCGGCGTATCGACAAAGATGAACTGCGTCGCAGCGCGCGTGCGAATGCCCGTGATGCGGTGGCGCGTGGTCTGCGCCTTGCGCGAGGTGATGCTGATCTTCTGGCCCACCAGCGCATTCATCAGCGTGGACTTGCCCACATTGGGCTTGCCGACGATGGCGATCAGGCCGCAGCGCTGCGGGCCGGTCGGCACCTCGGGTGCCGGGGTGTCATCAGCAGCGGATGCCGTGCGAGCTGCGCCAGCGCCGGGCTTGGCCGCAGCCAGCAGGGCGTCGAGTTCGGCGGCGGTCTGTGCCGGCGCCGGGGGTTTGTCTTGGTTCATGCGTGTCTTGCTTTCAATAGTTCCAGCATGGCTGTGGCAGCCGTCTGCTCGGCGGCCCTGCGCGAGGCACCCGTTCCCCGGGCCTGCAGTTGCAACTCGGCAATCGCGCAGGCCACCTCGAAGGTCTGGCGATGGGCGGCGCCCGTGGTGGCAACCACTTCGTACTGCGGCAGCTTCATGCGCCGCCCCTGCAGCCATTCCTGCAGGGCCGTCTTCGCATCCTTTTCGGCTGCGCGCATGTGGGGGTTGATGTCCACGCCCTCGAAGAGATGGTGTACCACCTTCTCGCCCGCAGCGTAGCCGGCGTCCAGATACACTGCGCCGATCAGGGCCTCGACCGCATCGGCCAGGATGGAGGGGCGTTGCTTGCCGCCCGACTTGGATTCGCCTTCGCCCAGGCGCAGCAGATCGGGCAACTGCAGCCTCAGCGCGATCTGGTGCAGCGTGCCTTCCTTGACCAGGTTGGCGCGCACGCGGGACAGATCGCCCTCGGGCATGGAACTGAGCCGCTGGTAGAGCAGGCTGGAAATGGCAAGATTCAGCACCGAGTCACCGAGGAATTCCAGGCGCTCGTTGTTGTCTGCCGAGAAACTGCGGTGCGTGACGGCACGCTGCAGCAATGCAGGCTCGGCAAATTGATGCTGCAGCCTCAGCTGCAGCGCATTCAGTAAGGGAGGCACCTATTGGGTCTGCTTCTTAAAACGGTAAGTCAGGTAGGCGGGGCCCACGAGATGGATCTCGCGCGAATATTCGAACCCCACCACCACACGGTCATTGATTTTGGTCACTTCGAGGTCCTCCCCCGTAATCGATTTGATGTCGTCGATCTGGGCTGAGCGATTGAAGCCGGCTTTAACGTCAGCCACGGAATTGCCTTCGCGGGCCGCCTTGTTGGCGGCCTTGACGATGGCCTGGTACTCCAGGAAGACCGGCACGGATTGTGCGCCCACGGCCACCACACCCACGCCCAGGGCAATCACAAACACCAGTCCCAGAAAGGACAGACCGCGCTGGCGCGAACGCCGGTTGTTCGATGTCAACATGCTTTTTCCTCCTCCGATGTGAATCCCTCGCGCATGCCTGGGGGCATCCGGCCCTCAGGCATGCATGTGATCAATGGAAGCCGCCGATGCGCTTGAAATCCCCGAAGTTCATCCAGACGAAGAAGGCCCGGCCAACGATGTTCTTGTCGGGCACAAAGCCCCAGTATCGGGAATCCAGCGAATTGTCGCGGTTGTCGCCCATCATGAAGTACTGGCCCTCGGGCACCTTGCAGGTGATGCCTTCGACGCTGTAGCGGCAGTTCTCGCGGAACTCGAAGCCGCTGGCACCCTGGATGAAGGCGGGCACGTCCTGGTTCACGATCATGCGGTGCGGCTTGTCGCCCAGCGACTCCTCGTACTGCTTGAAGTAGCGCATCGCGTCCTTGTCGAAGAAGTCCGGCAGTTCGCTGACCGGGACTTCCTTGCCATTGACCGTCAGCCGCTTGTTCAGATAGGAGATCTCGTCACCCGGCAGGCCCACCACGCGCTTGATGTAGTCCAGGCTGGGTTGCGGAGGATAGCGGAACACCACCACATCGCCGCGCTGCAGCGGCTGGCCCTGGGTGATCTTGGTGTTGATCACCGGCAGGCGCACGCCGTAGGTGAACTTGTTCACCAGGATCAGGTCGCCCACGAGCAGCGTGGGAATCATGGAGCCCGAGGGAATCTTGAACGGCTCGAACAGGAACGAGCGCAGGACAAAGACGATGGCGATCACGGGGAACAGGCCCGCGGTCCAGTCAAGCCACCAGGGCTGCATTAGGATGCGGCCCTTGGCCTCTTCCGACACCTCGATGTCGGTCTTGGCGATGCCCATGCGGTCGAGTTCTGCGCGGCGCGCCACGGCAGCCTCCTCGATGGCCACGGCGGCGCGGCGGCGGCGGGGCAGGAAATACAGCCGTTCGGCCACCCAGTACAGGCCAGTGACCACGGTGGCCAGGAACAGCAGCAACGCGAAGTTGCCCTCGATGAAGCCCGTGTACCAGGCGCCGATATAGCCCACGAAAGCCGCCAGCACGACGGCCGTAATCCATTGCATGGCTTGCATCAATCCTCCACTTGCAAGATGGCCAGGAAGGCCTCCTGAGGCACTTCCACCGAACCGATCTGCTTCATGCGCTTCTTGCCGGCCTTTTGCTTCTCCAGCAGCTTGCGCTTGCGGGTGATGTCGCCGCCATAGCACTTGGCCAGCACGTTCTTGCGCATGGCCTTGACGGTTTCCCGAGCAATGATGTTGGCCCCGATGGCGGCCTGGATGGCCACGTCGAACATCTGGCGGCTGATGATCTCGCGCATCTTCGCCACCACGGCCCGGCCGCGGTACGTGGCCTGGGAGCGGTGCACGATGATGGACAGCGCATCGACCTTCTCGCCGTTGAGCAGGATGTCCACCTTGACCACGTCGGAGGCGCGGTACTCCTTGAACTCGTAGTCCATGGAGGCATAGCCGCGCGAGACCGACTTGAGCTTGTCGAAGAAGTCCAGCACGATCTCGCCCAGCGGCATCTCATAGGTCAGCATCACCTGGCGACCGTGGTACTGCATGTTGATCTGCACGCCACGCTTCTGGTTGGCCAGCGTCATCACCGGGCCCACATAGTCCTGGGGCATGTACAGGTGGACGGTGACGATGGGCTCGCGCACCTCCTCGATACGGCCGGCATCGGGCATCTTGGACGGGTTCTCGACCTGGATGACCTCGCCATCGCCCTTGACCACTTCGTAGACCACGCTGGGCGCGGTGGTGATCAGGTCCTGGTCGAATTCGCGCTCCAGGCGCTCCTGCACGATTTCCATGTGCAGCAGGCCCAGGAAGCCGCAGCGAAAGCCGAAGCCCAGCGCCTGAGAGACTTCAGGCTCGAACTGCAGGGACGAATCGTTGAGCTGCAGCTTTTCCAGCGCATCGCGCAGCTGGTCATATTCGCTGGCTTCGGTGGGGTACAGACCCGCGAACACCTGGGGCTTGATTTCCTTGAAGCCGGGCAGGGCCTCGGTGGCAGGGCCCAGATTGTTGGGAAGCTTCTTTTCCAGCGTGATGGTGTCGCCCACCTTGGCTGCCTTGAGCTCCTTGATGCCGGCGATGATGTAACCCACCTCGCCGGCGCGCAGCGCGTCGCGCGGCACGTCGGCCGGAGTGAACACGCCCAGGTTGTTGGCTTCGTAGGCAGCGCCCGAAGCCATCATCTTGAAGCGCTCGCCACGCTTGAGTTCACCATCGACCACGCGCACCAGCATCACGACGCCCACGTAAGTGTCGAACCAGCTGTCGATGATCATGGCGCGCAGTTGGCCATTGGGATTGCCCTTGGGCGGCGGCACCTTGGCAACCACGGCCTCCAGGATCTCGTCGATGCCCATGCCGGTCTTGGCCGAGCAGGGAATGGCATCGCTGGCATCGATGCCGATGACGTCCTCGATCTCTGCCTTGGCGTTGTCGGGGTCAGCCTGCGGCAGATCCATCTTGTTGAGAACGGCCGTCACTTCCACGCCGAGATCCAGCGCGGTATAGCAGTTGGCCACGGTCTGTGCCTCTACGCCCTGAGAGGCGTCCACCACCAGCAGCGCTCCCTCGCAGGCCGACAGGGAACGCGAGACTTCGTACGAGAAGTCCACGTGGCCGGGCGTGTCGATGAGGTTGAGGTTGTAGACCTGACCATCCTTGGCCTTGTACTGCAGGGCAGCCGTCTGCGCCTTGATGGTGATGCCGCGCTCTTTCTCGATATCCATCGAGTCCAGCACCTGGGCTTCCATGTCACGGTCAGCCAGGCCTCCGCAACGCTGGATCAGGCGGTCGGCCAGCGTCGACTTGCCATGGTCGATGTGCGCAATGATGGAAAAATTTCTGATGTGGTTCATCAACGAGAAGGACTGCTAGTGAAAGTGGAAAACGACAGGGTCGGCGCGCAAGAAAAAAGGGCGCGTCCATGAACGACGCGCCCCGAACCAACAATCTCTGGCAACTGCGATAGTTGGGACTTTATTGTAGGCAAAAAGGGCTGGAAACCAAGCCCTGACAAGGCCTGCAAAGCTCCGGGCTTGATCTGTCACAATTATTTATCAACAGTTTATCAACAGACCCGACAAGCCATTTCTAGCCCGTCGATCACCGGATAGTGCGGTGCTTTTGCACCGCAACAATCCTCTTTGAAAACAGGTTTCTGACGCCTTGAGCCGTCACGCTTTGGTGGGGCATTTTACCCAATGCCCCAAGGGGCATGGGCAGGCCTTGATCCGGATTCCGAGGGTATTCCCCAGGACCCCGAAAAACCGGCCTGCCCCAGCCCCTCAACGGGCAGGACGGATGAGCACGTACTGTGCCCATTCGCCGCGGCGCACCAGAAGGTTCACCGGCTTGCTCTTGTCCACCTTGGCCAGCGTGGCCTCGAAGCTCTTGAGCCCCGTGATCTCGACATTGGCCAGTTGCAGGATCACATCACCTTCGCGCAGGCCTGCGCGTGCTGCCGCCTCGACAGCGGCCGTCACGCGGACACCGCCCTTGATGCCCAATTCCCTTTTCTGGGCATCCGTGAGTTCGGCCAGCGTCAGGCCCAGCGACTGAGAGACCAGGGTGCTGCCCTTGCCTGCAGCCTTTGCCTGGGGAGCGCCATCGGGCTCGACTTCGGCGATCACCATGGTCAGATCCTTGGCGGCTCCGCGGCGGAATACCGTGATGGTGCTGCGCGTTCCGGGCTTGGTATTGCCCACCAGACGCGGCAGGTCGGCGACCTTCTCAATGGCCTTCCCATCGAACTTGATGATCACGTCACCCGCCTCGACGCCGGCCTTGGCGGCTGGGGAATCGGGTTCCACGGCAGAGACCAGCGCACCCTGAGCCTTGCCCAGGCCGATGGATTCGGCAATGTCCTTGGTGACCTGCCCGATTTGCACGCCGATGCGCCCTCGCGTGACCTTGCCGGTGGCGCGCAGCTGGTCGCTGACGCGCACGGCCTCGTCGATCGGAATCGCGAAGCTGATCCCCATGAAACCGCCGGAACGCGAATAGATCTGGCTGTTGATGCCCACGACCTCGCCGCGCATGTTCAGCAACGGGCCGCCCGAGTTGCCGGGATTGATGGCCACATCGGTCTGGATGAAGGGCAGATAGTCTCCCGTGTCGCGCTGCTTGGCGCTGACGATGCCTGCGGTGACCGAGTTGTCGAGGCCGAAGGGCGATCCGATGGCCATCACCCACTCACCGACCTTGAGACGGTTCACGTCGCCGATCTTCACGGCGGGCAGTCCGGTGGCATCGATCTTGACCACAGCCACGTCGGTGCGCTTGTCGCTGCCCACGATCTTGGCCTTGAACTCACGCTTGTCGGTCAGCGTGACGATGACCTCGTCAGCACCTTCGACCACGTGGGCATTGGTCATCACAAAGCCGTCCGCCGTCAGGATGAAGCCCGACCCCACGCCACGCGGCTGTTCCTCGTCAGGCTGTGAACGCGGCTGGGGGCGTTGGCGCGGCACATTGGGCACGGGCAGGCCGAAGCGGCGGAAGAACTCGAGCATGTCCTCATCCATGCCCAGCGCCTCGGCAGAGTTGGCCGACGCCTTCTCCAACGTGCGGATGTTGACCACGGAAGGCCCTACCTGCTCGACCAGGTCGGTGAAGTCCGGCAGACCCCGCACCACGGCACCGCTTTGCGCATGAGCGGCACTCACCGGCACCAGCATTGAGGCGCTGCCAGCAGCCAGCGCCAGAACGCCTGCCAGTGTGCAGGACTGCAGCGTCTTCCATCGAACTGTGGTCATGGTGATCCTTTCCTTCTCAATCATTGTGTTGCCCCCGTGCCCATTGCGCCCGGGCGGCCTGTTCAGATACGCGGTGCCGACTTGCATCTCGGACGAACGCCACATTCTGGCGCAGTCCCGGCATTCACCGGCCAGACGATGGCTCAGAAGCCTGAAAGACGCTGTTAGTTCCCGAATCGGCAGCATGCATGCGGCGCGAACCGCCGTGCATGGGCCACAAATGACTGCACCCGCGTCCATTTCAATGCCGAACGGCTGGACGCGGGTGCAAAAGAAGGCAGGAGAGCCATGCTCTCCTGCGGGATTCAGCGCTGGTTCGCGCGCGGTGCCGAGGCGAAGTTGGCATTGCGCAGGAAGCTGGCCGGCATCTGCAACGTGGCCGGACCACTGTATTGCGGATGGGAGGCCAGCAGCGCATCCAGGCGCGGATCACGCAGCATGACGCTTTGGCCGTAAGGGCCTGCCACAGCCACCACCGAAGAGGATTGGGCCGTATCTCCGAGAGGGAAGTCCTGGGCATTTCCAGCGACAGCAGCCGCTGCAGGCGCCCCCGTTTCCAGGGCGGCCAATGCCCGGCCCGGCGCCGCACCGGGGCCTGCAGGCGCGCCGAGCATCACGCTCCAGCCAATGGCAGCCACGGCCGCCACGGAAGCAAAACCCGCAGCCATCTTCCAGCGGAATACCGACGCATTGGCTGCATCGTGCAGCGGCGCGCCATTGACGACGGCCCTGCCGTGCGCCGGGCGCGCGACCTGCTCCAGCTCGTCTGCGGCGACGGGAACCAGGGGGCGGCGCGGCTCGTTGGCCAACTGGGAGCGGATTCCGGAAAGCAGATCGTGCCGGCTGTGGTGCGCCAGCTCAGGGGAGCGCAGCACATCGCCCACCAGGTGGTACATGCGCCATTCCTGCTGGCCTGCATCGCTTTGCGCATAGGCCAGCGCGGCCTGCAGCTCCGCGGCAGAAAGTTCGCCATCAGCCAATGCCGACAATTGTTCGCGCTTCGTCAGATAGTCATTCATGATCAATCACCTGCCTGTCTGCTCTGAGACCCTGTACCCAAAAAATGCGCCACCCGATGGCCATCACCCGTTGCTACCACCGCTTGCCAGACTGGCGCTCCAGCAAAGGCTTGACTCTCGCTGAAATCGCTTCGCGTGCACGGAAGATGCGTGAACGCACGGTGCCTATGGGACAACCCATGGCGCTCGAGATTTCCTCGTAGCTCAGGCCTTCGATTTCCCGCAACGTGACGGCTTGACGGAGATCTTCGGGCAAGGCCTCCATGGCGGCGTTGACTGCCTGGGCAATCTCCTGGGCCGCCAGGATCGTTTCGGGTGTTTCTTCGGTGGTTAGTTCCTGGCTGAGCCGGGAAGTTTCATCATCGTCATCCCCGTTGTGTAACGCGCTTTCGGTGATCAGCGGCGAGCGCTTCATGTCCAGCAGCGCCTTCTTGGCAGTATTCACGGCGATGCGATACAGCCAGGTGTAGAACTGGGCATCACCCCGGAACTGGTGCAGCGCCCGATAGGCCCGGATGAAGGTTTCCTGCGCAATGTCAGGCACCAGGTCCACGTCGCGCACCATGCGGCCAATGAGGCGCTCGATGCGGCGCTGGTACTTGATGACCAGCAGCTCGAAGGCCCGCATGTCTCCTGCGTTGGTGCGCTCGACCAGAGCCAGGTCGCTGTCGGCAGAAGAAGGCGGGAATTCGGGAGGCGTCATGAAATCGGTGAAGACGGGCCGTGGCGGCCCTGGCGCAGTCACTGCGCGCGTTCTGTAGGTCTGGGCGGGAAATATACAGCACGCCGCAAATCACCCCAGGTTTCAGGACTCTGCCTGTAAGACAGCAGCAGCCAGCGGGAACTTCGCCAGCGCAAAGACCCCGTCGAAACGGGTCGGGCCTGCGCCCATAGCCATTGACCACCGTCAGCGCGCACCTGCAGCAGCACCGGCTGCGCATCGTGGGCAGCGGCTGCCTCACCAAGCCACCACTGCGCGCCATCCCATGCAACAAAGCCTCTGCCCAGGGCGCGCCATCCATGCCACATGCCTGCAGCTGCAACCAGAGAACCCGTGACAGCCACGACGGCAGGCCCCCATCCGGACTGTAGATCAAGCGCCCACGCCAGCAAAAGCATGGCCGCCAGCAGCCAAAGCGCGCACAGGCATGCGACCGACCCACGCGGTGGATTCAGCGGATGGCGGACTGCGGGCGGGGCATGGCGTGACATCATGCCTGCAGTGTCGCAAAACCGCAGCGTGTCTGACATGCATCCCACCCCTGCCGGACGCGCCCTGACCCATGGGAGAAATAAAAAAGCCCGCTCCCTTGCGGGGCGGGCTTTTCATGGTGAGGCGTGCAGGCCTCAGATTCGCTTGAACACCAGCGTTCCGTTGGTGCCGCCGAACCCGAAGTTGTTTTTCACTGCCACTTCGATCTTCGCATCCCGTGCCGTGTTGGCGCAGTAGTCGAGATCGCACTCGGGATCCTGGTTGTCCAGATTGATGGTCGGGGGAATCTTCTGCTCGTGCAATGCCAGCACGGTGAAGACGCTCTCGATGCCGCCAGCGCCACCCAGCAGGTGACCGGTCATGGACTTGGTCGAGCTGACAACGATTTTCTTGGCGTGATCGCCCAGAGCCGCCTTGATGGCATTGGTCTCGTTGAGGTCGCCCAGCGGCGTGGATGTGCCGTGCGCATTCAGATAATCGATCTGGTCGGCGTTGATGCCGGCGTTGCGCAGAGCTGACAGCATGGCGCGGCGCGGGCCGTCCATGTTGGGCGCCGTCATGTGGCCGGCATCGGCACTCATGCCGTAGCCGCACAGTTCAGCATAGATCTTGGCACCGCGGGCCTTGGCATGCTCGTACTCTTCCAGCACCAGCACGCCTGCACCTTCGCCCAGCACAAAGCCGTCGCGGTCCTTGTCCCAGGGACGCGAGGCGGCCTTGGGATCATCATTGCGCGTGGACAGTGCGCGCATGGCGGCAAAGCCGCCGACGCCCAGCGGGGAGACCGTGGCTTCCGTGCCACCAGCCACCACCACATCGGCATCGCCGTATTCGATCATGCGTCCTGCTTCGCCTATGCAGTGCAGCCCGGTCGTGCAGGCAGTCACCACGGCGAGATTCGGCCCCTTGAAGCCAAACCGCATGGACACATGGCCAGCCACCATGTTGATGATGGAGGCAGGCACGAAGAACGGCGTGATGCGGCGCGGTCCGCGCGCAGCCAGTTCTGCGTGGGTGTTCTCGATCAGCGGCAAGCCGCCGATGCCCGAACCGATCACACAGCCGATGCGCGTAGCCAGATCATCCGACAAGGCCTCGCCCGTGGGCAGACCTGAGTCCTGCACGGCTTGCGCCGCAGCAGCGATGCCGTAATGGATGAAGGTGTCCATGGAGCGCGCATCCTTGGCGCTCATGTACGACTCCACATCGAATCCCTTGACCTCGCCCGCAATCTTGCAGGCAAAGTTCGAGGCATCGAACTTGGTGATGAGGTCAATGCCGGACTGGCCGGCCAAAAGATTGGCCCAGGCGTCGCCCACCGTGTTACCCACGGGGGAGATGCAACCCAGGCCGGTCACGACAACGCGACGACGGCTCATGCGTAAAACCTTCTGCTGATCGCTCGGGTCAGGGCCCTGTCAGGCCTTCTGGTGGGTGTTGGCGTAGTCGATGGCGTTTTGCACCGTCGTGATCTTTTCCGCGTCTTCGTCGGGGATCTCGATGCCGAATTCATCTTCCAGGGCCATCACCAGCTCCACCGTGTCCAGGGAGTCAGCACCCAGATCAGCCACGAAGGCCTTTTCGTTGGTGACTTGAGACTCTTCAACGCCGAGTTGTTCGGCAATGATTTTTTTGACACGTGCTTCGATATCGCTCATGGTTTCCCTCTGGGGGTTGTGAATGAACCCGCGATTCTAGCCGTTTCGGACCTTACGCCCTCTTCAGCCGGCCGTCGCGAGGAAACGGCCTCTTCGGTTGCAAGCAACGGCGGCTTCTGGCAGGGATCTGCCCGCAGCCGCCGCAGCGCTTACATGTACATGCCGCCGTTGACGTGCAATTCCTGGCCGGTGACGTAGCCTGCGCCCGCCGATGCGAGATAGGCCACGGCATGGGCGATGTCGCTGGGCTGGCCCAGATCACCCATGGCGATCTGCGATTTCAGGGCATTTTTCTGCTCTTCAGGCAGCTCCGCCGTCATGTCGGTGGCGATGAAGCCCGGAGCCACGCAATTGACCGTGATGCCGCGGCTGCCCAGTTCACGGGCCAGCGCACGCGTCATGCCGGCAACGCCGGCCTTGGCAGCTGCATAGTTGGCTTGACCGGGGTTTCCGGAGGCACCAACGACGCTGGTGATGTTGATGATGCGTCCGAAGCGCTGCTTCATCATGGGCCGAATGGCCGTACGGCTGACTCGGAAAACCGCCTTGAGATTGGTGTCGATCACCGCATCCCAGTCATCGTCCTTCATGCGCATGGCCAGGGTGTCGCGTGTGATGCCGGCATTGTTGACCAGCACATGCAGGCCACCGTCATTCTTGACGATGCTGTCGATCAGGGCATCGACGGCGGTCACGTCCGTGACATTGAGGTTCACGCCACGGCAGCCTTCATGGGCCGACAGGGCCTGGCTGATCTTCTCGGCACCACCATCGGTGGTGGCCGTGCCGATCACGCGGTAGCCGCGTGCTGCCAGCTCCTGGGCAATGGCGGCACCGATGCCGCGCGAGGCACCCGTCACCAGGGCAACCTGGGGCTTGTTCTGGTTGTCAGTCATGCGAGGGATTCTTTCACGTCGGCCAGCGTGGCCGGGTCATAGAGGGCAGCGGCCGTCAGGTCCGCGTCAATCCGCTTGGTCAGGCCCATCAGCACCTTGCCGGGACCGCACTCGATGAGGTGGACGACGCCGCGGGCCTTCATGGCCTGAACGCATTCCACCCAGCGCACCGGACCGAAGGCCTGGCGATACAGCGCATCGCGAATGGCGTCGGCATCCTGCTGCACTGTCACGTCGATGTTGTTGAGCACTGGGATGCGCGGTGCAGCCAGCACGGTGGCAGCCAGCGCCGCCTTGAGCTTTTCGGCCGCAGGCTTCATCAGGCTGGAATGGAAAGGCGCCGACACCGGCAACGGCAGCGCACGTTTGGCGCCTGCGGCCTTGAGGGCCTCGCAGGCCTTCTCGACAGCCGCCTTGCTGCCGGCAATCACGGTCTGCGAGGGGTCGTTGAAATTCACGGCCTCGACGACTTCCGCACCACCCAATGCCGCCGTGACTTCTGCGCAGCCTGCGCGCACCTTGTCGGCATCCAGCCCCAGGATGGCAGCCATGGCACCGGTTCCCACGGGAACGGCCTCCTGCATGGCAGCCGCGCGCAGCCGCACCAGCGGCGCAGCCTGGGCCAGGGTCAGCACACCTGACGCGACCAGGGCCGAGTACTCACCCAGCGAGTGGCCCGCCACAACGTCGGGCAGCGCGCCGCCTTCGGCCTGCCAGACGCGCCAGGCAGCCACACCGGCCACCAGCATCACAGGCTGGGTATTGGTGGTGAGCGCCAGAGCTTCCTTCGGCCCCTGCTGGATCAGCTGGCCGATGTTTTCGCCGAGGGCATCGGAGGCTTCGACCAAGGTCTGGGCCACGACGGGATGGTCACCCCATCCGTCGAGCATGCCCACCGATTGCGAACCCTGACCAGGAAAGACGAATGCAAACTTCTTCATGATTTTCAAAAATAAAGGCCGCGCCATGGGCGCCTGCCCTCAGGCAGGCATCCCGCATCACATCTTGAGAAGTACCGCACCCCAGGTGAAGCCGCCGCCAACACCTTCCAGCAGCACGGTCTGACCGGGCTTGACCTGGCCACTGCGCACGCCGTGGTCCAGCGCCAGGGGGATCGAGGCAGCCGACGTGTTGCCATGCTGGTCCACCGTCACCACCACCTTGTCCATGGACAGCTTGAGCTTGCGCGCCGTGCTTTGCATGATGCGGATGTTGGCCTGATGGGGGATCAGCCAGTCGATGTCGGCATCGGTGAGCCCTGCCTTGTCCAGCGTGGCGCGAGCGGCCTTCTCCAGCACGCCGACCGCCAGCTTGAACACGGCCTGCCCATCCATCTTCAGCAGCGGATCACCGAGGATCTGGCCACCGGAGACATTGCCTGGCACGCACAGGATGCCGACATGCTTGCCGTCGGCATGCAGGTCGGAAGCCAGGATGCCTGGCTGCTCGGACGCCTCCAGCACCACGGCTCCGGCACCGTCACCGAACAGCACGCAGGTCGTCCGGTCGTTGAAGTCCAGGATGCGGCTGAATACTTCGGAGCCCACCACCAGCGCGCGGCTCGCAGCGCCGGACTGGATCATGGCGTCGGCCACGGTGAGGGCGTAGACAAAGCCGCTGCATACGGCTTGCACATCAAAGGCCGCACAGCCATTGGCGCCGAGCTTGTTTTGCAGGATGCATGCCGTGGATGGGAAGACCATGTCCGGCGTCGATGTGGCGACGATGATCAGATCGATATCCTGCGGCTGGCAGCCGGCGGCTTCCAGCGCCTTCTTCGATGCCTCCAAGGCCAGATCGCTGCTGGCCACTTCTGGCGCGGCAAAGTGTCGGGCATGGATGCCGGTGCGCTCGACGATCCACTCGTCCGAGGTCTCGATGCCGCGCTGGGCCAGTTCGGCTGCCAGATCGTGATTGGTGAGTCGGCGGGGTGGCAGGTAACTGCCCGTGCCGGTGATGCGTGCGTAGCGTCTCATCTGTATTAGGGCGCCGACGGTCCCGATTCCGACTGCGCAGCCAGCAACAGAGGCAGGGCTGCGGAGATACGGGTACGGACACGGTCGAGCAGGTTGTTGCGGGCCGCATCATACGCGCGCTTCAGCGCGTGCTCGAAAGCCAAGGCATCGGCCGATCCATGGCTTTTGAAGACCAACCCGCGAAGGCCCAGCAGCGCCGCGCCGTTGTAGCGGCGATGATCCACGCGCCTCATCAAAGCAGTTAGCACCGGATAGGCAACGATGGCTGCCATTTTGGTGAAGATGTTGCGCTTGAACTCCTGCTTGAGGGCATTGGAGATCATGGACGCCACGCCCTCGGAAGACTTGAGAGCCACGTTGCCCACAAAGCCATCACAGACCACGACCTGGGTCGTGCCCTTGAAGATGTCGTTGCCTTCGACGTTGCCGTAGAAATTCAGATGACCGGCCTTGCCGGCCGCGCGCAGCAGTTCGCCAGCGCGCTTGATGACCTCGCTGCCCTTGATCTGCTCTTCGCCAATGTTGAGCAAACCCACCGAGGGTGCCTCTTCGTTGTTCAGGGCAGACACCAGGGCCGAGCCCATGACGGCGAACTGCAGCAGATGCTCGGCCGAGCAGTCCACATTGGCACCCAGGTCCAGCACCGTTGTGGCCTCGCCCTTGGCATTGGGCAACTGGGGTGCGATGGCAGGGCGATCAATGCCATCGAGTGTCTTGAGCAGGTAGCGCGAGATGGCCATCAGCGCACCCGTGTTTCCAGCCGACACAGCAGCGGCAGCCGCGCCATCCTTGACTTGCTGGATGGCGATGCGCATGGAGGAATCCTTCTTCCTGCGCAGCGCCATCTCGATCGGATCATCCATGCCGACCACTTCCGAGGCCGGCACCACACTGGCGCGCTCATGCGCAAAGCCAGCCAGCGCATCGGGCTGGCCGACCAGCAGCAGCCGGGCATCGGGGTGGGAATCGAGGAACTGGCGGCACGCCGCAAGCGTGACGCGGGGGCCGTGATCACCCCCCATGCAGTCAACGGCCAAAGTGATCATGTGCGACTGGCAAGCCTGTTGCAAGGCCTGGAAAGATAGGAGCAACCATCAGAAAAAACAAAAGCCCGCGCTACGAAAACTGTAGCCGCGGGCCCTGCGGGAACGGTCGAAGATCAGGCTTCGGACTTGTTCTTCAGCACTTGACGGCCGCGGTACACGCCGTTGGGGCTGATGTGGTGACGCAGATGGGTTTCGCCGGTGGTGGGTTCCACGGCAATGCCAGGCACATTCAGTGCGTTGTGCGAACGGTGCATACCGCGCTTGGAGGGGGACTTCTTGTTCTGCTGAACAGCCATGATGGCTCCTGTGTATCTGAAAAGGGTTGGTAAAAAACGCGATCAGCCCATTAAAGACACGAGGGGGTTTCGCGCGAAGCCCTTGATTATAGCGCAATCGCTTTTCCCGGCCTCGGCCTTTTTTCCGGACATCGCAATCAGTCGGCTGACTTGCCCACATCCAGCCCGCGCAGCACGGCAAATGGATTGGGCTTGTCCTCGCTGGCCTGCTCGAAGTCTGCGTCGCTGGACTGCATGCTCACCGGCTCGGGGCAGCTGTCGTGGCGTGGCACCACGGGCAACTCCATGAGCAGCTCATCCTCTATGAGTTCAAGCAGGTTGAATTCGCGGCTGAGCACCAGCAGGTCCTCGTCGCTCTCGTCATCCTCGGACTCGGCCGTGGTCTCGTCCGCAACAAAGCGGAAAGACCTATCGACCTGGAGGGAGATGGGTGCCACAGTGAGGCAGCGTTGGCACACCATCGGAACGACAGCATCGGCCTGCAGATGCAGCCAGACCTGACCCGAGCCGCCGGTTTGCTCGACCAGTTCGCCGTCAGCCTGCCAGTGCACCTCGCCGTGCCCATCAGCGGCATCCGGCTGCGCATCCTCGGCCAGACGAGGAAAGGCCGAAAGCGCCGACTGACCCTGGAGATGGCCCGCCGATTGCGCAAAAGCGCGAACATCGAGACGGGCCGCAGAAAATTCCTTGCTCATGCGGGCAGTGTAAGAGAATCCGGGCATGCAAGCTTCCCACCTCGCCTTAGCCCAGGCTCCCGGCCTGGCACGCCCCCTGATCCTTGGTTCCACCTCACGCTACCGCCGCGAACTTCTGGAGCGGCTGCAACTACCATTCCAGACCGTGTCCCCGGAAGTCGATGAGACACCGCTGACCGGCGAAACACCGCATGCACTTTCGTTGCGACTGGCCCTGGCCAAGGCACAGGCCGTGGCGGCGCTGCACCCGGGCGCCGTCGTCATCGGCTCCGACCAGGTACCCGAGCTGGATGGCATGCCGCTGTCCAAGCCCGGCACCCACGAGCGCGCCACCGAACAACTGCGCCAGATGAGCGGGCGCCAGATGAATTTCCACACCGCCGTGAGCGTGGTCTGCCGGGAAAGCGGCTTTGCCGAGACCGATGTGGTCACCGTCCAGGTCCGGTTTCGTGATCTCAACGACGCGGAGATCGAACGCTACCTGCGCGCCGAACAGCCCTATGACTGCGCAGGCAGCGCCAAGAGCGAAGGACTGGGCATCGCGCTGCTGGATGCCATCGTCAGCGACGACCCCACGGCGCTGATCGGCCTGCCGCTGATCCGCACCTGCCAGCTGCTGCGCGCCGCAGGAGCCGTGCTGCCATGAACGATGCTGCAACCCAACCCACCAGAGGAACGCTCTATCTGGTGCCCGCGCCGCTGGACTTCGGCTGCGACGAGCAAACGCCGCTGACGCAGGTCCTGCCCGATGGAACACTGCGCACCGCTGCACGCCTGACCCACTGGATCTGCGAAAACGCCAAAAGCACGCGCGCCTACCTGAAGCGCATTGACGCACTGCACGCCCTGGCCCAGCCCTTGCAAGCCCAGCAGATCACAGAACTGCCGCGCGAGGCCCACAAGAAGGGCGACCACGGCGACAAGGGCGCGGCGGTCTTCGATGCCAAGCCACTGCTCGCCCCCTTGCTGCTGGGCCACGACATGGGACTGGTCAGCGAAGCCGGCATGCCCGCCGTGGCCGACCCCGGCAGCTCCATCGTGCGCGCCGCGCATGATCTGGGCATACGGGTCGTGCCCCTGATCGGTCCGGTGTCGTTGCTGCTGGCCCTGGCCGCCAGCGGACTCAACGGACAGAACTATGCTTTTGTGGGGTACCTGCCGCAGGACGCTGACGGGCGGGTTCAGCGCATCAAGGAGCTTGAAACCCTGGCATTGCGCCAAGGCCAGACCCAGCAGTTCATAGAGACGCCCTACCGCAACGCCGCGCTGTGGCAGGCCTTGCTGCAGACGCTGCAACCCCATACGCGCTTGGCGCTGGCCTGCGGCCTGACACTGGAGAGCGCCCGCATCGAAAGCCGTCTGGTGCGCGAATGGCGCCAGCACAAGGAAGTGCCGGACAACCGCACGCCGGTGGTGTTTTCCATCGGTCGCTGAGACTGTCTTACTCGATGAGCAAAAAAAGCCCGCCTTCCACAAGAAGGCGGGCTTTTTGCATCTTGGCAGACGCCAGGGAAATCAGCGCAGAGACGGAAGGCTGGAGCGCAGCGCCTGAACGGCACCTCCACCGAAGGCCGCGCCAAAACGCTTGGCCAGGCGCTCGGCCACGTTGTCGCGGCGCGTGTAATCCACCACCTCTTCCGCCTTGACCACTTCACGGGCCACGTAGTCAAGACTGCCCAGCTTGTCGGCCAGGCCCATCTCCACGGCCTGCTGACCCGTCCAGAACAGGCCGCTGAACGTCTCGGGCGTCTCGTGCAGGCGATCGCCACGGCCGGCCTTGACCACGTTGATGAACTGCGAGTGGATCTGACCCAGCATCTGATGGGCATGGGCGCGCTGTGCTTCGGACATGGGACTGAACGGGTCCAGGAAGCCCTTGTTCTCGCCAGCCGTCAGCAGGCGGCGCTCCACGCCCAGCTTTTCCATGGCGCCCGTGAAGCCGAAGCCATCCATGAGCACACCGATGCTGCCCACGATGCTGGCCTTGTCGACAAAGATCTCGTCGGCCGCGGCAGCAATGTAATAAGCAGCCGAAGCGCAGGTTTCCTCCACCACGGCATACAGGGGCTTGTCGTACTTGCCCTTGAGCCGCACGATTTCGTCATTGATGATGCCGGCCTGCACCGGGCTGCCGCCTGGCGAGTTGATCAGCAGCACGACGGCACGCGAGCCCGAGTCCTCGAAGGCGCTGCGCATGGCGGCCACCACGAATTCCGCGCTGGCGTCGGCGCCTGCAGCGATCTCGCCCTTGACCTCGACCACTGCGGTATGCGGAGAGGAGCTGGTCGTGGTCGCCGTGTCCTTGGCAAACAGCACCCACAGGACCACCAGGATGAGTGCCGTCCACAGCAGGCGGCCGAAGAGGCGCCAGCGGCGCGAGGCGCGCTGCTCGTTGATGGTGGCGAAGACCAGCTTTTCCAGCACGTCCCGCTCCCAGCCGCTCGATGCCGCCGTTCGCGCATCGGCAGCCGCCGCGGCGGGCGTGGCCCGGGCCCACAGGTCCGCACCCGGGGAAGGGTGCGATGCGGAGCCAGGATTTTCCGGGGGTATGGGGGAAGTCATGTCAGAACTCGACGGGTTTCAGGTTATCGGCAGTATGCCAGTGCACCACCCCCGCGCTTTCGCTCAGGGAGATTTTCACCAGGCCGCCACGGCAGGGGCCGCCAGCGCAGGCGCCGCTGTCCGGCGCATAGACCGCACCATGGGTTGCGCACAGCAACCAACGCCCGGAATCATCGAAAAAGCGGTCTGGCTGGTAGTCCATCTCCATGGCCACGTGCGTGCAGCGGTTCAGATAGGCATGCGCCTGTCCCTCGAAGCGGATGGCGAATGCGCGGCAGGCATGCCCCGCGTAGACCACGTCGAAAGGCACGGCATTCGCACCTTCCTGCAAGGCCTCGCTGGCACACAAAACGATGCGATCAACGGTCACCAGCGCACCTCACAAGCATGGATTCCCGCGCTGACGCGGGCATGACGACTCAACCATGGGCCAGCAGCCACTGATGCAAATCCGCAACACTCTGCGCCACATGCAACGGCTGCAGCACGCCAAAGCCGTCGGTGGGATGCGCGCCATAGCCCACGCCCACGCTGGCACAGCCAGCATTGCGGGCCAGTTCCAGATCGTGCGTGGTGTCGCCGATCATCAGCACGCGGCCAGGCTCCACGCCGAATTCGGCCATCAGCTCCTGCAGCATCAGCGGGTTGGGCTTGCCGGCGGTTTCGTCCGCCGTGCGCGAGCTGTCGAACATGCCGCGCAGTTGCGGGTCCTGCAGCGCATCGTTCAGACCGCGCCGGCTCTTGCCCGTGGCCACGGCCAGCAGGTGGCCGCGCTCGCGCAGCGCCGCCAGCATGGGCAGCACGCCGACGAACAGGCTGATGTCGTCCTGGTGCTTGATGAAATGGTGGCGATAGCGGTTGCCCAACTCCGGGTATTTCTCGGGCGACACATCGGGCGCCGCACGCGCCAATGCCGGCATCAGCGCCATGCCGATCACATAGGAGGCCGCCTCATTGCTGGGGGGCGTGCCTCCCACATCGGCCACGGCCGCCTGAATGCACTTGACGATCACCGCGGTGGAATCCGACAGCGTCCCATCCCAGTCGAAGGCGATGAGGTCGAAGCGGCGCGCACGGTATATCTCGGAAGAACCAGGAGTTGTCATGTCTGCAAGGAGTCAAATCCGGCGTCAGCCGGCGAAACGGGCCAGCTCCTCGGGAAGCTCGGCGCGCAATTCCACCCGCTCACCACTGGACGGGTGTGTGAACTGTAGCCGCCATGCGTGCAGGAACATGCGTTTGAGCCCCTGTTTCTGCAACCGGCGGTTCAGGTCGAAGTCCCCGTACTTGTCATCCCCCGCAATCGGGTGCCCCTGGCTGGACAGGTGCACGCGGATCTGGTGCGTGCGCCCGGTCTTGATGGTCACCTCCAGCAGGCTCATGGCCGGCAGACCCAGCAGGGGCTGGGGCGCCAGCGTGCTGCGAACGCGCACCAGCGTGACGGAGCGCATGCCGTCAGGATCATCGGCCGTGGTCACCCGCACGCGGCGCTCGCCGTCGGCCTGCAGGTATTTGTGCAGCGGCAGATCAACCACCTTGCGATTGGCAGGCCAGGTGCCCTGGACCAGCGCCAGATAGGTCTTGCCGGTTTCGCGCTCGCGGAACTGGTCCTGCAGATGCGTCAGCGCCGAGCGCTTCTTGGCCACCAGCAAGATGCCGGATGTCTCGCGGTCGAGCCGATGCACCAACTCCAGAAAGCGGCTTTGCGGCCGCGCCTGGCGCAATTGCTCGATGACGCCAAAACTCACGCCCGAGCCCCCGTGCACGGCCACACCGGCAGGCTTGTCGATGGCAATCAGATGCTCGTCTTCCAGCAGACTGGGGAAGTCCCTGGCGGGTGCAGGCCGCTCGGCCTTTTCGGCGACTTTTTCGGAAATGCGCACGGGCGGCACGCGAACGACATCGCCGGTCGAGACGCGGGTTTCCGCACTGACGCGTCCCTTGTTGATGCGCACTTCTCCACTGCGGATGATGCGATAGACATGGGTTTTGGGAACGCCCTTGAGATGGCGTATGAGAAAGTTGTCCAACCGCTGTCCGGCCGAATCGTCATCGACTTCGATCAGCCGCACTGCGGCAGTGGCTGCGTTCAGGGAACGGTCGTCTGCCGGTTTGCCCTCTATAATGTGTTTCACCTGTGCCGAACTATTTATAAGTGGTTGATTCTCATGGAGTTTAGTCCAAACAACCATTTCCCCGCACAGGCAGGTCGATGCCATCCGGTGTCATGCACGCGAAACAGCAGGAAAAGATGGCCTGCGAAGTTCGTCGTTGCATCGGTTGTGGCTGACGAATTGAAACACTGATACGGAATCTCAAGCTGGCAGAAGGGGTCGGACCCGGCGTCCGCCGCTGCCAGCGGATCAAAAGCGAGCATGTGGATCTTTTGGGCATGGATGGTCACGCTGTGGAGCAGGAAAACGCCTGCGCCCAGGATCATTGCCGCCCCCAAGCCTCCCGCCTGCCCTGCACGTGCAGCAGCTTCGCTTGAAGCTGGACGGCGTGCCTCTCTCATCGCTCTCGTCCCCCTGCCCTTGCCCCCATTGCTGACTTGAGCCAGGTCTCAAGAAGCAAGGCATTCGGCGATTCCTTTCGTTTCAATGCGTCAGTCCGGCATCTCGGCTCCCTCGCGAGCCTGTCTTTGATTACAAGTCAAAGGCGTGACGGTCTGGCAGCAGAGGCTGCACCCCGGCGCGCCCCAGAGAAAACGAATAAAGGAAACGCATCATGAAACGGATGCTCATCAACGCCACGCAGTCGGAAGAGCGGCGCCTTGCCATCGTCGATGGACAAAAGCTCCTCGACTACGAGATCGAGATCGAAGGACGCGAGCAGCGCAAGGGCAACATCTACAAGGCCGTGGTCACGCGCGTGGAGCCCAGCCTTGAGGCCTGCTTCGTCGACTACGGCGAGGACCGCCACGGCTTCCTGCCCTTCAAGGAAATCTCCAAGCAGTATTTCGCCGAAGGCGTCTCGCCCAGCCAGGCCCGCATCAACGAAGTCATCCGTGAAGGCCAGGAACTGATCGTCCAGGTCGAGAAGGAAGAGCGCGGCAACAAGGGCGCGGCCCTGACCACCTTCATCTCGCTGGCCGGCCGCTATGTGGTGCTGATGCCCAACAACCCGCGCGGCGGTGGCGTCTCGCGCCGCATCGAGGGCGAGGACCGTGCCGAACTCAAGGAGGCGATGGACCAGCTCGAGTACCCCAAGGGCATGTCCATCATTGCGCGCACCGCCGGCATCGGCCGCACCGCGCCCGAGCTGCAGTGGGACCTGAACTACCTGCTCAAGCTGTGGAACGCCATCGACGGCGCAGCCAAGTCGGCCAAGGGCGCCTTCCTGATCTACCAGGAATCGAGCCTGGTGATCCGCGCCATCCGCGACTACTTCAACGGCGACATCGGCGACATCCTCATCGACACCGACGACATCTACGAGCAGGCGCAGCAGTTCATGCAGCACGTCATGCCCGAGCATGCCGCCCGCGTCAAACGCTACCGCGACGATGCCCCCCTGTTCAGCCGTTTCCAGATCGAGCACCAGATCGAATCGGCCTACGCGCGCACCGTGACCCTGCCGTCGGGCGGCGCCATCGTCATCGATCACACCGAGGCCCTGGTCTCCATCGACGTGAACTCGGCCCGCGCCATCAAGGGCGGCGACATCGAGGAAACCGCCACCCGCACCAATCTGGAAGCCGCCGACGAAGTCGCGCGCCAGATGCGCCTGCGCGACCTGGGCGGCCTGATCGTCATCGACTTCATCGACATGGAGGAGAGCAAGAACCGCCGCGAAGTCGAGAATCGCCTGCGCGACGCGCTGCGCCAGGACCGTGCGCGCGTGCAGTTCGGCACCATCAGCAAGTTCGGCCTCATGGAAATGAGCCGCCAGCGCCTCAAGCCCGCCCTGTCCGAAGGCGCGCACATCAACTGCCCGCGCTGCGGCGGCTCCGGCCATATCCGCGACACGGAAAGCTCTGCGCTGCAGATCCTGCGCATCATCCAGGAAGAGTCCATGAAGGACAACACGGCCGCCGTGCACTGCCAGGTGCCCGTGGAAGTGGCCAGCTTCCTGCTCAACGAAAAGCGCGGCGAGATCACCAAGATCGAACTCAAGCAGCGCGTCAACGTGATCATGGTCCCCAACAAGTCCATGGACACGCCGCACTACAAGCTCGAGCGCCTCAAGCACGACGATGCGCGCCTGGAAAGCATGGAAGCCAGCTACAAGCTGGCCGAAGAGCTGGACACCGAAACCACGGTGACACGCCGCTCGCAGGAGCCCACCAACAAGCAGACACCCATGATCAAGGGTGTGCTGCCGGACATGCCGGCTCCCATTGCCGAGCCTCGTCCCGAAGGCAGCCGCAACCGCCCGGCCAACGGCCAGCAGCGCGACGCCAAGCCTGCAGCCACGGCGGCAGCGCCCGCACCGGCCGCCGCCCCCGTCGTGGTCCGCGAACAAGGCTTCTTTGCCTGGCTCAAGAGCCTGTTCGGCTTTGGCGCGGCACCTGCGCCGGTCGCAGCGCCCGTGCCGGCTGCCGAAGCCCCCGCACGCGAAGGTCGCCGTGACGGCCGCAACGACAGCCGTGGCCGCCGCAACGAACGCAATGGCGAGCGTGGTGGTGAACGCACCGAGCGCAGCGGTGAGCGCGCCGGCGCCCCCAACGCCGAGCGCCAGGCTGGCGGTGGTGATCGCAACCGCCGCAATGCCGAGCGTGGCGAGCGCACGGAACGCGGTGAACGTGGTGAGCGCCCGGATCGTGGCGAGCGCGGTGAACGCACCGACCGCGGCGAACGCCGCGGCCGAGGCGAGCGCAGCCGCGACGGCGAAAACCGCCAGCCGCTGGAGGCCGTGAACGCCTCCGCAGCCCTGGCGGCAGATGGCAGCACCCTCGAGCAGCGCCCCGAGCGCGCGCCGCGTGGCGACCGCCAGGAACGCGGCGAAGGCCGCCGCGAGCGCGGTGAACGAGGCGAGCGTGGAGATCGCGCCGAACGCGGTGAACGCAGCGAGCGCCAGCCCCGTCAGTTCGAAGTCGCGCCCGAGTCCGAAGAAAAGCTGGACAACCAGGGCCAGCAGCAGGACCAGTCCCTGGACAACGCTGCTCCCGCCTCCGGCGAAGAGCAGCCGCGCCAGCGTCGTTCGCGCGACCGCTACGGCCGTGACCGCCGCGAGCGTGGCGATCGCGGTGACCGTGCAGAGCGCGCACCGCGTGAAGCCGAAGGCGAAGCCGTGCAGTCCTTCGAGGCCTCCGTGCCCGAGCAGGACCAGCAGCCAGCCCGTCGCAGCTACTTCAACGCCGCCAACTCTGCTGCCGAAGTCCAGGCCCCCGAAGCCCCAGTGGCCGCACAGCCTGCGGCAGTTGTGGAAGTGCAGCAACCCGTCGCGGTGCCCGAGCAGCAGAGCGCGGCCTTCGCGCCGGTCGCACCGGCCCCTGTGGCGGCCCCTGCCGTGACGGCAGACGTGCCAGCACCTGCTGCACCTGCCGCTTCTGCTGCTTCTGCCGCAGCCGAGCCCGCTGCAGCCAAGGCCGCTGAGGCAACCGCAGAACGCGGCCTGCCCAAGGTCCAGGCCTACCAGTTGCCCGTGTCCGAGCTGCAGGCGCTGGCCGCCGCCTCGGGCCTGCAATGGGTGGGCTCCGATGCCGACAAGGTGGCCGCTGCGCAGGCAGCCATCGCGGCCGAACCGCAGCCCGAGCGCGTCGTGCGCGAGCGCCCGCCCATGGTCGTGCTGGATGACGGTCCTCTGATCCTCGTGGAAACACGCAAGGACCTGAGCGACCTGCAGCTGCCATTCGAGCAGCAACCGCAGGGCGTGGCCCATGTCTGACCACAGACAGTGACGACACAGGGGCCCTCGCGGCCCCTGTTTGTTTCTGCCGCCACCCCCGTCCATCTGTCTTTTCTCCCTCTCTATCCTGGAGCTTGCGTCCCGCCATGCTGTTGCTGCTCTCCCCCGCCAAATCGCTGGACTACGACACACCGCTGCCGCCGAAGCTGCCACACACGCTTCCCGTCTTCTCCGAACAGCCGCTGGAGCTGATCGAAGTGCTGCGCCGCCAATCGCCGCAGCAACTGTCGGAACTCATGGGCATCAGCGACAAGCTGGCTGCGCTCAACGTGGCGCGCTACGAGGCCTTCAGCCCTCGCTTCACGGCCACAAATGCCCGCCAGGCGCTGCTGGCCTTCAACGGTGATGTCTATGAAGGCCTGCAGGCGCGCAGCCTGGACGCCGAAGACCTGGACTGGGCGCAGCAGCACATCGCCATCCTCAGCGGCCTGTACGGCGTGCTGCGTCCGCTGGACCGCATGCAGCCCTACCGCCTGGAAATGGGCACCCGGCTGGAGACCGCGCATGGCAGCAACCTCTACCAGTTCTGGGGCAGCCGCATTGCCGAGTACCTGAACCAGCGCGCGGCCCGGCAGCCGGCGGGCGAGCGCGTCGTCGTCAACCTGGCTTCGCAGGAATACTTCAAATCGGTAGACTTGAAGCACCTCAAGCCCCCGGTGGTGGAATGCGCGTTCGAGGATTACAAGAACGGCGCCTACAAGATCATCAGCTTCCATGCCAAACGCGCGCGCGGGCTGATGGCACGATTTGCCATACAGCAACGCGCTCGCAGCGCGGCTGAACTCGAAGCCTTCGATCTGGAAGGCTACGCACTGGCGCCAGCTTCCTCGACGCCTGCGCGCCTGGTGTTCCGCCGCAAGACCGCTGACTGAGCCTCGCCGGCCACCGGCCGGCCCCGGCCTCGATGCCTTTGGAGTCCATTCACTGCGGCAAGGGCCGCACTGCACGCCATGAGCCTCAAATCCTCACCAGATTCCCCGAGCACCGCGCAGGACCTGCCGGCGGGTCTCACGCCTGAACTCATGCAATGGGTACGCGACCAGCGCGCATCCGGCATAGGGCCTGCGGCCCTGCTGCGCTCCATGCGCGACGTGGGCTGGAGCGAAGAACTGGCCCGGCGGGCGTTGGACCTGCCCCACCAAGGCGAAGCGGCGCCACCGGCCGTCGTCGTCTCGGCCTCCTCGCTGCCCGAGCCGGACCTCTCCCAGGACCCCACCAGCATCGATGTCGGCGACCGCAAGGTCCAGGTACTGGTCAGCATGCGCAACCCGCGCATCGTGGTCTTCGGCAACCTGCTCTCGCATGAGGAGTGCGACGCCATCATCGCCGCCGCGCGTCCGCGCATGGCGCGCTCGCTCACCGTGGCCACGCAAAGCGGCGGTGAAGAGATCAATGACGACCGCACCAGCAACGGCATGTTCTTCCAGCGCGGGGAAACCGGCATCGTCCGCCAGCTGGAAGAACGCATCGCCCGCCTGCTGCGCTGGCCGCTGGACCACGGCGAAGGCCTGCAGGTGCTGCACTACGGCCCGGGCGCCGAGTACAAGCCCCACCACGACTACTTCGCGCCCGGCGAACCCGGCACGCCTACCATCCTCAAGCGCGGCGGCCAGCGCGTGGGCACCCTGGTCATCTACCTGAACGAGCCCGAGCGCGGCGGCGCCACCATCTTTCCCGAAGTGCCACTGCAAGTGGTTCCGCGCCGGGGCAACGCCGTCTTCTTCAGCTACGAACGCCCCGACCCCTCCACGCGCACCCTGCACGGCGGCGCGCCCGTGCTGGCCGGCGAAAAATGGATCGCCACCAAATGGCTGCGCGAGCGCGAATTCCACTGAAGAGCCAGCGAACCCGGGCGTACCCACCCTTATTGACCTTATATGGCCGCCCATGCCTGCGGGCATGGAAATTCAGTTAGCTTCAAAGCCTGGGTCCACGCGCTCCGCGCGGACCGTCCAGGCCTGACCAGCGCCGGCACGGCCGGCCCTTTTTCCATGAACACTCCCGAACAATCCCAGCTGGGCAAAAGCTCTGCCTACATCGACCAGTACGCCCCCTCGCTGCTGTTCCCCCTGCCCCGCGCGCCCAAGCGCGAGGAAATCGGCATTCAGGGAAGCCAGATGCCCTTCTTCGGCGCCGACCTGTGGACGGCGTTCGAACTGTCCTGGCTCAACCTGCGCGGCAAGCCGCAGGTGGCTCTCGTGCATTTCACGATCCCCTGCGAGACCCCCAATCTCATCGAAAGCAAGTCGTTCAAGCTCTACCTCAACAGCTTCAACAACACCCGCCTGTCCGACGCTGCCGAAGTCCAGGCACGCCTTCGCACCGACCTGGCCGAAGCGCTATGGCGAGGCAGCGAGCAAAAGGGCAGCATCGGCGTGAAGATCATCGGCCTGGACCGCTTCGACCAGGAAATGGTGCAGGAACTGGACGGCCTGCTGCTGGACCGCCTGGACGTGGAATGCACGCAGTACCAGCCCGCCCCAGAGCTGCTGCACGCCAACCACGAGGAAGCGCCCGTCACCGAGACCCTCGTCAGCCACCTGCTCAAGAGCAACTGCCTGGTCACAGGCCAGCCCGACTGGGGCAGCGTGCAGATCCGCTACAGCGGCGCGCAGATCGACCAGGAAGGCCTGCTGCAATACCTGGTGAGCTTCCGCAACCACAACGAATTCCATGAGCAATGCGTGGAACGCATCTTCATGGACATCTGGACCCGCTGCCGCCCCATCAAGCTCTCGGTGTACGCACGCTACACGCGCCGTGGCGGCCTGGACATCAACCCATTCCGCACCAGCCATCCTGGCGCGCTGCCGGCCAACGTGCGCTCTGCACGGCAGTAAAAGAGGCGGCCGGCCATCCTCAGGCCGGCCGTCATTTCAAGCTTTTCACCGGCATGCCGACGCCGCAGCGGCATGCCCGCACTCCTGCCCATCGAGCCCCGCGCCCAGGCTCCTGTCGGCGGCCCGCACCTGAATTCTGAAAAACAGGAATCGTCCTGCATCGATTCAGATTGACTTTTCAGATCACCCTATTTGAGCCTATTTCGCCTCGATTTATCTGCCACGGATGGATCGTCGAAAACACGGAATTCACTAAATAGCTTGCTATTGAAATGGCAGCAAAAATCTCCGTCGATGCATTCAGAAACATCGTCAGGAGTTGTCTTAGAGACAAGCGAGAAAAAAGTTCATAGGCTTGGCGGCACAAGAAATGACTTCAGGCAGCAATGAATCGCCGCCTGAAAGTCAGGCATAGGCAGGTGCCTTTTTCCTGCCAATGCCCCACGCAGAACTGTCCTGGCGCGCAGCGCCAAAGCGGCAGTCCACCGCCAACCTTGAGGGAGAGACCATCCATGCATCGCTTTCATTCAGCGCCTTGACGCAGTGCGCTGACGCCAAGGCCCTGTGCCTGGGCACGGCTGATTCCCTGCGCATGCGCAATTCGGAAGAACCGCCAACCAACGCCCTGGTGCCCGCTTCGGCCTGAATTGCGTTTTCCCTTTTCCACGTTTTCTGCGATTGGCGCGGCTTCCCGCTATGGCCTCGTGTATGCACTCATGTGCAACGCCACCGTACAGCATGCGGGCCAGTGCATCCAGCCAATGGCCGAAATGGCGCCGCCGCTGGTCCAGGCAACCGTCTCAGCCGTAGAGATCAACAAACAGACCATGCAGCAGGCCCAGAACCTGCTGGATGCGCCCATGTACTTGCAAAACGCGATCTTGCAGGCACGCCGGTGCCTGGGCCAATCCCGGCAGTTGACGGTGGTGGCTGACCGCGAATGGTCACGAGTTTCAAGAAAGGTACTTCCATGAATGCTGCCCACGCCACCCCCCGCCCGGCCTGGAGCCCCGCCTTGTCCGGGACAGTGGCTGCGCTGGCGGTCAGCGCGCCCGGCTCGGCCCTGGCGCAGGTCTTGCCACCCCAGGTCATCGTCACCTTTGGCCCCGCCCCGGTGGCCGTGCCTCTGGGGCCGTCGCACCTGTTTTTAGCCTTGGGCGTGATGCTGCTGGCACTGGTTCTGGCCCGCATGGGCAAGCTGCGCGGTTCAGGCGCCTTGCCGTGCATGGCCGCCTTGGCGGTGGCTGCCGGGTTGTTGGGCATGGATACGGTGCGCGCGCAGCTTCCGCAGCAAACGCTCGATCTGCGCCGCAGCCCCGCAATGCTGCAGATACAGCCAGGTCAGAATAACAGCGTGCTGGTACGCAACAAAACAGGCCATCCCGTGGTGCTGAGAAGCATTGGCCTGGGCGATGACAGTGCCAACGAATACAGCATCACCACGACCATCTGCAAGCCAGGCCTGCGGCTGCAGAACGAGGCGAGTTGCGCCGTGGAGGTGACACACACCACTAGTGGTGGTGGCGGCGGTGGCACCGGAGGAGGCGGCGGCGGTGGTGGCAGCGGTGGCTTTATCGATAACCCGCAAGGTCCTGACGATTTTGCCGACCGCGCCCAAGCGCTGGCCGACGGAGACTCGCGCCTGCCCCCCAGCACGCCCGAGCAACTCGAACAATCCTTCAAGACCGACAAAACCCCCGGCAGCGCCGCGCGCAGTCAGCGCCTGCGGCGAAATCACAGCCTGGTACTGGCGGCCGTCGATCCCGAACCCCGCTGGCACAAAACGCAGATCAGCACCAGTTTTATCGTGGCCGAGCCGGGCGGCAGCTATGCGGTCGAGCTTGCCAGAATCGACCCGGCAGGCCAAAGCCTGGGCCCGTTGCGCAAGGCCGATCAGGCGCGGCTGCGCTTTGAGCTGCGTGTGCAACAAAGCAGCGGCACAGTTGACTACGTGCCCGCGCATACCCACAAAGACTACCTGCGCTGGGACGACGCCAACCCCGGCCGCTTGCGTATCGGCGTGCCAGCCGGCATGCAAAAGGGGCGCCTGCTCATCGGCATTCGTCCCGACCTGGGCGACAAGGGGCAAAACGCCATTGCCGAGCGCTGGAGCGTGCCGTTGGTGGTTGAGGTATGGCCCAGGCGTGCGGGCGTACGGCCGATCGAGGTGGGCCGCATCCTCTACCCGGCCCGTTTCAGCGAAGGCATACAGCCCAGTCCAGGCAGCGCCTTCAGCATGCCCGAGATTGCCGAGCACCTGCGCCAAGCCTATGCCGCGCTGCCGGGCGCAGTCCTGCTCAAGCCGCTGGTAGTGGCGGGCGCCGGCCTGGCCGAAGGCCAGCTGGTGGATGCACGCATTCCGCACCCCGAAGGAGGCAGCTACCCCTACGGCGGCAGGGTGCTGCGCGTGGTGGAGGGCAGTGGCGGACAGCAACTGGCCATTCTGGACTTTGACCTGGCCGCCACCTATGAACTGCTGCCGGGGGACCCGCTGGTGAGGGAAGGGGTCATGCCCGAGTTTGTCACCTACCGCCAGGGGCCGTCGCAGCAGGCCCCAGGGGACATGAGCGAACCCGAACTGGAATACTTTGGCCCCGAGGAGCGCAGCGGCATCAAGGCCCGAGAGGCCTGGCAGGACGGCAATGTACTGGCGCAAGCCAAGATCAGCGTGGCCCCCAGCTGCAATGCCAGCGGCAGCATGAGCCTGACGTTCACCCCCATATTGCAGATTTCGCCGCAGGTTGACGTGGGCATCGAATACACCGTCGCGGCCAACGGTACCAAGGTGGAATGCTCGGCCAAGATCGATGGCGCAACAGATATTGTCTCCTCGCTATCCACGGGGCTGCCACTGGCGCGTCTGGCGTCGCTGGTGGGGATTAAGCTCGAAGCCGGCCCCTATGGCGAGGCCAAGATCGGGCTGACGCCCAAGTCCGACACCGGGGTGGCGGTGTTTTTCAGCCAAACGGGCCAAGTGAGCTATCGCGGCGGCATGGCATCGCCCCAAGTGCAGATGAGCGGCGGTGACGCCGCCAGCGGCAAGGGACTGGACGGCGCGCCCTGGGGGCTGGACGTAGGTCTGGGCAGCGGTGTGGGCGTGGGCGTGGCGCTCAAACTTGAGCCTTTCTCCCTCTTTGGCGGCACCTTTCAGGTGGTGAGCCTGGAGGCCAAGGCCGAACTGGGCATGGGCACGGCGGTGGACAACCGCAATGCGGCGGCGGTCAAGCAGTGGAGCGATGCGTCGAATGCATCGTTCAGCCTCAAGCCCGAGGTCAGCGTGCTGGCATCATCAGGTTTTGTGGATTTTTTGAGCTTCCTGGGGCTGAAGGCCGAGGTGGGCGCAGGCGTTTCCCTCAAGCTCATCGATAGCAAAGTAGAGGCTAACTATGCCATCCAGGAGGTAAAGGATGCAGGCGACGGCACAGGCTCGGTGTCATTCAAAGAACTGACGCTGCCGTCGGTGCTGAAATCCATTTTTGCCGGCAGCACTGCGGGCTATGCCAGCCTGCAGAACAGCTCGGTATACAACGACCCCACCGGCAACATCACCTACGAACTGGACGAATGCGATACCCGGGGCGGCACCATCAGCACGCCGCTGGTGGCCTGCAAGGGCGGCCTGTTTTGCGGCAAGGCCGAAAGGAATGCTGATTTCTGCAAGGCCACCTGGGTGTCGCCGGTGATGGCATCGGCCTATGTGGGCGATACGGCCAGCGCCACGGGCACAGCTGGCACCCAGGGACCGGCAAGCGTCAATGCAAGCCTGGCCGGCTCGCCGCTGCGGCCGGCGCCAGCCGTGCTCACGCTGCCCGGTGGCGGCCGCCAAAGCTTTAGCGCCAGCGCGGCATGCACCGCGCGCGGCGTAACCCAAGGCAAGATACAGCTATCGGTAGGCGGCAAGGTGGCGGATGAGCAGCCGAACACCTTGGTATGCAACTGCGAGCCGGGCAGCAAGGACTGCGACCGCACCTGGGCCTCGCCCCATTTGGTGACGGCCGACGGCCTTGCCTACGACTATGTGGCCAGCGGCGACTACATCCTGGCGCGCGTGCACGATGCCGATGAAGAGCCAGTGCATGGGTTTGAAGTACAGTCCCGTTTTTTGCTTGGCTACGACGTTTCATGGCCGCAGGCGGCAGCCATGCAGGTGGGCAATGATGTGGTGGAAGTGCGGGCAGTTCCGTTCGCTCCAGCGGGAATGGAGTGGGCCGGATATGTCAACACGCTGGAGCTGCATGTCAATGGGCAGCTGTTGGCAAGCCTGAGCGACGACGGCTTTTGGAACGGATTGCGCCGCACACGGGTGCAAAACCTGCCGTCTGGCGGACTGGTCTATTTTGATGATTTTGCCGGACGTGGCGGCGGTGCCTATTGGGTGCCCCGCGCCGTCACGGTGCTGTGGCCGCAGAATGGCCCGTTTGCGGAATATGCGGTCAAGCTATCGACGCCGTATTTTGAACAAGGCACAGCCAAGGCAGACAGCTTTTCGCTGATAGAGGTTCAGATCATCCGGCCGGCGGCGGCGCAGGGCGCGGCCCGGGGCATGCTGGGCAACAACGACGGCAGCCCCGGCAACGACCTTATCCGCCGCAATGGCGAGGTGCTGGCGCATGGCAGCACCTTGAGCTGG
This sequence comes from Delftia sp. DT-2, assembly GCF_028401915.1. Classification (NCBI taxonomy): domain Bacteria; kingdom Pseudomonadati; phylum Pseudomonadota; class Betaproteobacteria; order Burkholderiales; family Comamonadaceae; genus Delftia; species Delftia sp. DT-2. The sequence continues at coordinate 8,526 of NZ_JAQOTI010000006.1, read as the reverse complement.
ACGGCGCTGTATGCGCTGTTTGGCGGCGACTGGCTGGTCAAGCCGCAGGAGTGCTTGTTTGGCAGCGGCTGCATGGCCCAGCCAAGCTTCCCAGAGAAGGCCGTGGTGTTGAGCGACAAGCAACGCACATCGGGCGAAATTGCTTGCGCGGGCTTGAAGGGCTACTACCGCGAAGCCTGCATCCACGATGTGGGCCTGTCCGGCTCCATCGAACTGATCAAGCATTACTACGCCAATACCGCAGATCTGAACGCCATGGCCGACAAGCTGGTGACCCCCGGTGTGGATCTACCGATGTATGTGCTGTCGTCCATGGGCGCAAGAGCCAGCCTCCCGGATTACCCCGGCAGAGGCTTTCGGCAGGCGTACCAGGTGGCGCACCAAAGGGGCAAGGGCCAGTTCATGCTGACGATTCGACCGCCACGCGACGCTTCGGCTTTCTTTAGCGCAGGCAGTGCCGGTGCCTTGAAGCAAAGCTTGGCGGCAATAGACGGTCTGGAGGTTTCGGTGGATGTGCAGTGCGAAACGCCCGACCCTGCCTGGGCGAAATTGGGCAATGCCTGGGCGCGCCATGGTGCCGTACAACTGTGGGCCGTGGACCCACTGTCGGGGTTTGCATCGCGCTTGCTGGGCGAAAAGTCGCTTTTCTGTGGTGACGCAGGCCAGGGCAGCAGGCTGGTAGCGGGGGAAACGCATTCTTTGATCCTGAATGGTGAAGGTGTGCTATGGGTCTGGGGTGGGAACAACCTCGGTCAGTTGGGCGATGGCACGAGCACTGAGCGAAACCGGCCCGTGCAGATGGACATCGCACCGCTGGACGGCAGCAAGGTCGTGGCGCTTGCTACACGCAGCAACCACACTCTGGCGCTCGATAACCGAAGCCGTCTATGGGCCTGGGGTAGGAACTACGCCGGTCAGTTGGGCGATGGCACGAGCATCGATCGAAACCGACCGGTGCAGGTGGACCTTGCACCGCTAGATGGCAACGAGGTCGTGGCAGTTGCTGCAGGCGACAACTTCACTCTAGCGCTCGATGAGCAAGGCCGTCTATGGGCTTGGGGCTGGAACTCCGGTGGTCAATTGGGCGATGGCACGACCATAGATCGAAACCGGCCCGTGCAGGTGGGCCTTGCACCACTGGACGGCAGCAAGGTAGTGGTGCTTGCAGCAGGCGCCGACCATATTGTGGCGAACGATGAGCAAGGCCGTCTATGGGTCTGGGGTCTGAACTCCTACGGCCAACTGGGCGATGGCACGAACGCCTATCGAAACCGGCCCGTGCAGGTGGACCTTGCGCCGCTGGATGGCAGCAAAGTCGTGGAAGTTGCTGCAGGCGGCTCCCACACCCTAGCGCGCGATGAGCAAGGCCGTCTATGGGCCTGGGGTGAGAACTCCTACGGTCAGTTGGGCGATGGCACGACCATAGATCGAAACCGGCCCGTGCAGGTGGACCTTGCACCGCTGGACGGCAGCAAGGTCGTGGCGCTTGCAGCAGGCACCTTCCACACTTTGGCGCTCGATGAGCGAGGTCGTCTATGGGCCTGGGGTTATAACCACGACGGTACGTTGGGGGATGGCACGACCGTAGCTCGAAACCGGCCCGTGCAGGTGGACCTTGCACCGTTGGATGGCAGCAAGGTCGTTGCGTTTGCAGCAGGCAGCTACCACACTTTGGCGCTCGATGAGCAAGGTCGCCTATGGGCCTGGGGTCTGAACTACTCCGGTCAGTTGGGCGATGGCAAGACCGGACGTCGAAACCGACCTGTACAGGTCGATCTTGCGCCGCTGAAGCCGTAGCAGCTCACCCTGGACTCAGAGCAATCGCCTTTGTCTCCCCTCAGGCGCGTGTCCCCCGACATCAACGCCCCAGTCCTCCAAAGCCTGCCTGCAGGCAGCCTGCTGCAAGTGCTGCCCCAGGCCCCGCAGGCCCAGTTCTCGGCCGTGCGCATCAATGACCGGCTGGGCTGGGCCGAGACCCAGTGGCTTTCTCCCCTGACCTCCGCAACCGGCAGCCCCCCATGATCGACCTTGAAATCATCCACCCCGACGGCCGGCGCCAGCCGTTGAGCGTGCCCGATATGTGCTCCATCGGCAAAGGCTCCCAGTGCGAAGTCCGCCTGGACAACTGGCGCCTTGCCAAGGAGCATGCACGCCTTTTCACCAGCCCCTCGGGCGTGCTGATCGACGACGCAGGCAGCTTCGGCGGCGTGCTGGTCAACGGTCAGCGCATCACCGCCCAATACGGCCCTCTGCAAAACGGCGACCTCATCGGCATTGGCCCGTTCCAGTTGCGCATCCTGAACAGCGGTGAAGAGCCGCAAGCCGCGCCTTTTCCTGTACCGGCCGCAGCGCATGCCGCCACCACAGCGCCCATGCAGAGCACACAGGACACGGCGCTGGCAGTGCCTGCCGACGCGCCCGAGCCTGCGGCAGCCGAGCCCGGGGAAGCCCACTTTCAGGCGCTGCAATTCGAATGGCGCAAGCGCCTGCACACCAAGCTCATCGACACCATGGACCTGCGCCGCCATGACGTCTCCAGCATGTCCGACGAACACCTGCGCGCCGAGGCGGACCGGCTCATCGCCAGAACGCTGCAGGACATGGACGACGAGATACCGGCCCAGCTGGACCGCAACGCGCTGCGCAGGCAGGTTCTGGACGAGGCCGTGGGGCTGGGGCCGCTGGAGGAATTGCTGGCCGACGAAACGGTCAGCGAAATCATGGTCAACCGCTTCGACGAAATCTATGTCGAGCGCGCGGGGCGCCTGCAAAAGCATGCCCTGAGCTTCACCAGCGATCGCGCCGTCATGGGCGTGATCGAGCGCATCGTGGCACCGCTGGGCCGGCGCATCGACGAATCCTCGCCCATGGTCGATGCACGGCTCAAGGACGGCTCGCGCGTCAACGCCATCATCGCGCCGCTGGCGCTCAAGGGCTCCACGCTGACCATCCGCAAGTTCGCCAGGCGCAAGCTCAATGCCGCCGACCTTGTGCAGTTCGGCGCGCTCAGCCCGGCCATGGCCGACTTCCTGCGCATCTGCGTGGAGGCCCGCAAGAACATCATCGTCTCGGGCGGCACGGGGTCTGGCAAGACCACGCTGCTCAACATCCTGTCCAACTTCATCCCGTCCGGCGAACGCGTAATCACCGTCGAGGACGCCGCCGAACTCAAGCTGGCCCACGAGCACCTGATCAGCCTGGAGTCGCGCCCCGCGAATGTCGAAGGCAAGGGCGGCGTGCCCATCCGAGAACTGGTGCGCAACACCCTGCGCATGCGCCCGGACCGCATCGTGGTCGGCGAATGCCGCGGCGCCGAGGCGCTGGACATGCTCCAGGCCATGAACACGGGCCATGAGGGATCTCTGACCACGCTGCACGCCAACACCCCGCGAGACGGGCTCGCCCGGCTGGAGACCATGGTGCTGATGGCCGGCATGGAACTGCCCTTGGCGGCCATACGCGAGCAGATCGCCAGCGCCGTGGACATCATCGTGCAGCAGACCCGCTTTGCCTGCGGCACACGCCTGGTCACCCACATCTGCGAAGTCAGCGGCATGGAAAGCGGAAAGATCCAGCTGCAGGAGCTGTTCCGCTTTGCCAACAAAGGCTATGCCGCCCAGGCCAACGGCCTGGCCAAGGTGCAGGGCCTGTTCACCGGCTGCGATGTCGTTCCCCACTTCTACGACGAACTGCGCGCCAGCGGCCATGCGCTGGACCTGGATATCTTCCGTCCGGGCTCCGAGAGCGCGGACCTGCATGCCGGAGAGCGGCCATGAGCGGGCTCTCGCCAGACACCGTCCTGGCCCTGATCACGGCCGTGGTCGCCCTCTGCGTCGGTCTGCTGACATGGCTGGCCTTGGACCTGGGAGGCTCCACGCTCAGGCGCTACCGGGCCGGCTTCACGGAGCGCGCCGGCTTTCAGGCCGCGGAATTCTTCCTCTTCATCGACCCGCGCAAACTCTTCCTGGCCAATCTGGCAGTCATGTCGCTGGGCGGCGTCCTGGTGTGGCTGGTCAGCGGCAGCCATCTGCTGGCGGTGCCCGCCTTCTTCGCGCTGGGGCTGCTGCCCCGGCTGCTGTACCGGCACATGCGCAAGCGCCGGCTGCGCAAGTTTGAAGAGCAGTTGCCCGATGCGCTGATGATGCTCAGCGGGGGCCTGCGCGCTGGCCTGGGCCTGAGCAGCGCCATCGCCCAGCTTGTGGCCGAGTCCCGCCCGCCACTGAGCCAGGAGTTCTCGCTGATGCTGCGCGAGCAGCGCCTGGGCGTATCCCTGGAACAGGCGCTCAACCACCTGAGCCTGCGCGTGCCCACCCAAAGCACGGTGCTCATCACATCGGCCATGCGCATCGCCAGCGAAACCGGTGGCGGCCTGGCGGAAACCATGGAGCGCACCGCCTCCACCGTGCGCAGCCGGCTGCAAATGGAAGCCAAGATCGGCTCCCTCACCGCCCAGGGAAAGCTGCAGGCCTGGGTCGTCGGCGCCCTGCCACTGGTCCTCATGCTCATCCTCGACCGGATGGAGCCTGAAGCCATGTCCATGCTCTGGCACTCCCGCGTGGGCTGGGGGGCGCTGGCCGTGATCGCCTGCTTCGAGGCCATGGGCATCTATGTCATCCGAAAGATCGTCGCCATCGACGTCTGAAGGCCGCACCATGGACTCCAACACCGTGATACTCGCCCTGATCGCTGTGGCAGCCGGACTCAGTGCTGCCCTGGTGGCCTGGCTCCTGGGCCACTCGATGAGCAGCGTTCCCGCCGAGGACCGCAGCTACAAGGATCCGCCGCCACTGGCCCTGCGCATGGTCTGGTGGCCCATCCAGTGGATCAGCCACCACCTGTCGCCCCGGCTCGGAACGGGCAGAACCGCGCAAGCCGTGCAATTGCGGTTGCGACAGGCGGGACTGGACTATGCGCTCAGTCCTGCGCAGTTCATCGCCAGCCGCATCGTCGGCGCCGGGGTGGCCGCGCTGGCGGCCTGGTGGCTGGTCTCCAGCTTCGACGGCCTGCCCCGGGGCGCCGATGGCGGTACACGCCACATCGCCCTGCCCATCTATCTGCAGGCCATGGCCGCAGGCGCACTGCTGGGCTGGACCTACCCCGCCATCTGGCTCAGGGATCGCATCGCCGTGCGCCGGCGCGAACTGCTGCGCATGCTGCCCTTCTTCCTGGACATCATCACGCTGTGCGTGGAAGCCGGCCTGAACATGCAGGGCGCCATGACCCAGGCCGTGGCCAAAGGCCCCCAGGGACTGGTGCGCGACGAATTCCAGCGCGTGCTGCGCGACATACGCGCCGGCAAGGCGCGTGCCGAAGCCCTGCGCGGCATGGCCGAGCGCCTGAACGAACCGAGCGTCGCCAACTTCACCTCCGCCGTGATCCAGGCAGAGAGCATGGGCATGAACCTCGGCCCCGTGCTGCGGGCGCAGGCCGATCAGCGCCGCTCCGAACGCTTCATGCGCGCGGAAAAACTCGCGATGGAAGCGCCCGTGAAGATGCTCTTTCCACTGATCGCCTTCATCTTTCCCTGCACCTTCATCGTCTTGCTGTTCCCCATAGCGATGAAGCTGCTGAACTCGGGACTGTGATGCAGATGCCGCCCTCCCCCTTCCTGGTGCGCCAGGCCTGCGGCTTCTGGCAGCGCCTTGCCGGCCTCATGGGCCAGGCCCAACCCGCCGCCCGCTGCGCATTGCTCATCGCGCGCTGCACCAGCGTGCACACCTGCTTCATGCGGCAGGCCATCGACATCGTCTACCTCGACCGGCAGGGCCGCATCACCGGCCTGCGCCCTGGCGTTGTCCCCTGGCGCTTCAGCCGGGGCGAACGCGGCAGCAGGCATGTGCTGGAGATGCGTGCAGGTGCCATCGCCTGCCAGGGCCTGGTGCCGGGCATGCAGTTGCAGCCCTGGCCCATCGAAGGTGCCGGGGCTGCGCTGAACGTCTGCGCCTTCACCCCTGACGGGTCCAACTCCTAATGCAACGCCGAGGAGGTGCCCACACAACGCATTGCCCAGAACACACCAAAGTGAATTGCCAGCCGGCCCTGCCGGCCTTCCTCCACTACGCATTGAAAAAACCGACGGACATGCACCATCCATCCATCACCTCTCCCACAGACCACGGTGCCACGCACACGCGGCTGACATACCCAGCATCCTGGCTGCTGGCCTGCGCCGCTGGCCTGGCCCTGACCGCCTGCGGTGGCGGCTCCGGCAACGAAGGCGGCACGGGAGACCCAGGCCCCGGAGGCACCACCAGTTCCGGCGTCTTCATCGCCCCCTCAGGCCCGCTGTGCACCAAACTCAGCAGCACGGGCAACTGTCTGCAACCCACCTCATCGGCCATTGAGGAGTCTGACCTGATCAAACTCATCATCGACCCCGACAAACAAACGCCGCTGATCGATTTCAGCGGCATGGGTGTGATCCACAACACCACACTCACCTATAGCCAGCAGCCGGGCCAGGCCATCGAAAGCAGTTTCATCTACAGCTCCTACGGCATGGCAAGGCGCGACTTCCAGGTCGGGCGCAACACCTTCATCGTGCAGGGCAGGCAGTACCCGCAGGTCACGCACTACCCGGAGGCGGGCCAGAGCCACTACAAGAACATCAGCGGCGATGCAGGCGTCATCTTCCTCGTAGGACCACCGGACCAGCATGAGGAAGGCATCTGGGGCACCACCTTCTCGGAAGGCCAGAACCTCAGCATGGTCGGCCGCATGCCCAACATGCGCAGCGAAAACACCATCTGGATTTCCGCCATCAGACTGCTCACCGACCAGAGCCAGGCGCCGAGCGAGCCGACCGTGACCTATATCGGCAGTGTCAGCACGCTGGCCGGCACGGCACAACGGCTGGACCCGTACACCACCGACATACTGGACACCGGCGTCAACTACGAGGCGGAATTCAATACCGCCACGGGCAAGCTCACTGGCGTGAAGATCGACCACATGGATCCCGTCAGCCGGAGGCGCACGGTGATGGAGGTGCCCGAACTGACGTTTGTGAACTCGCAGTTGGTCCCTGACTCGCGCAGCCAACGCATCAACGTCGTGCTGGAAGGCCCTGCGAGCGACGTCCGCGCAGATGCCCCCCGGCCCGACACACCCCTCACCCGGCAGGACTACACCCTCGATGGCCTCGAAGGCGAAATCACCGGCAAGCACGCCGAGATCATCCACATCCTCGGCGCTGGCCCCCAGGGCACCATGCAATTGATGCTGATGCGCAAGGACAAGGCCGGACCGGACGTGCCCATCCACATCCCCCTGCCACACCCAAACAGGCCCTGAAGCATGGCCAGCGGGTGGATACAAGCCCGTCCGCTGGCCGCAAACCTGCAGGCATCCTCATGCGCCAGAGCACCTCATACCGCAGGCCGCGCCAGCGCGGCAGCGCCATGGTCGAGTTCACCGTGGTCGGCCCCATCATCACCCTGCTGGGGCTGGCCCTGCTGCAGTACGGCCTGGTTTTCTTCAACAAGAACCAGATCAATCACGCCAGCTTCATGGCCGCCCGCGCGGGCACCATGGCCCATGCGCGCATGGACGATATCCGCGAGGCCTATCTGCGCGCCATGGTTCCGCTGTATGGCGGTGGCAGCAACAGCACCGAACTGGCGGATGCCAAGACAAAGGCCAAGGCCGACCTTGAAGGCCACCTGCGCATCGACCTCATCAACCCCACGCGCGAGAGCTTCGACGACTGGAGCGCTCCACACCTGAAGCAGAAATACGGCGTGCGAGCCATTCCCAACGCCGGCCTGGCACACCGGGACAAAAACATAGGCAACAAGTCAGGCCAGAGCGTGCAGGACGCCAACCTGCTCAAGATCCGCGTCACCCACGGCTACGAACTCAAGATCCCGCTGGTGCGCGGCATCTACCAGCACTACCTGCGCTGGCTGGACGACGGCAGCGACCCCTTCCACACCGAACTCATACGGCACGGACGGCTGCCCATCGTCGCGCAGGCCACCTTGCACATGCAAAGCGACGCTATGGAAAGCGATGCCACGGTATCCATCCCCGACACAGGCAACAAGGGCAATCCGCAGGACCCAGGCCAGCCCGATACATCGGAACCCGGTGAACCGCCCGATTGCGAAACCGTGGGCTGCACCACGGTCGGGCCGCCGGGGCCGGGCGATGAGGGTGAAGAAGACGGTGACGGTGACGGAGATGGAGATGGAGGCAATGAAGGCGATGGCGATGGAAACGACAAGGATTGCAAAGGGGCCGAATGCCCCAGTTGCGAGGGGAAAGCATGATGCTCACTAGGACGTACCTCATTCAGTTGCTGCACAGCGCCCTGCTGTGCCTCGCTGCACTGCTGGCCCAGGCCACGCCCACCCTGGCGACTGCCGCCCCCAACCTGGGCGGCGGCTCCAGCAAATGCGACCCCACCGTGCAAAGCTGCGCCCCCGGCACGGGCGGCGGCATCGACCTCGGCGGTGGCGGTGGCGGCTCGGGCGGCGGCACCTGCACCCCCACGCCCGGCGGCAGCCCCTGCGGCGGCGCCGGCCC
>NZ_JAQOTI010000059.1:0-1242 GCF_028401915.1 Delftia sp. DT-2 | reverse complement strand
ACCGGGCTCAGGCCTTTTAGTTTGAGCTTGATGCGTTGGTGGTTGTAGTAATGAATGTAGCGGCGCAGGCCGCGCTGCAACTCCTGAACGCTTGCGAACTTGTTCAGGTAGAAGAATTCCGATTTCAGTGTACCGAAGAAGCTTTCCATGGCCGCGTTGTCCAGGCAGTTGCCTTTGCGGGACATGCTTTGCGTCAAGCCGTGCTCGTGGAGCTGCTCTCGATAGTGGGACATTTGGTACTGCCACCCCTGGTCGGAGTGCAAGAGTGGCGCATCGCCGCGGGTCTTCAGCTTGCGCAACGCCTTCCTGAGCATGTTCCCTACGAGCGAGTACACAGGGCGCTCCTGCATCTCGTAGGCCACGATCTCCCCGTTGTAGAGGTCCATGATCGGCGACAGGTACAGCTTGTTGCCTCGGACATTGAATTCGGTCACATCGGTCACCCACTTCTCGTTCGGTCGCTCTGCACCGAACTGGCGATCGAGCAAGTTGGGCGATGAGGCGCACTCGCCTCGGTGGGAACGGTACTTCTTTGGCCGAACCAGTGACTTCAGGGCAAGGCTGTTCATCAGCCGCTGCACGGTCTTGTGGTTCACAGCCTGGCCTGCTTGACGAAGCTGGGCAGTGATGCGCCGATAGCCGTAGCGGCCTTTGTGGCTCTCATAGATTGCCCTGATGCTTGTCTTCAAGCTGGCGTATCTGTCGCCAGACCGCAGCACCTTGGCCTGGTAGTAGAACGTGCTGCGCGACAGGCTTGCCGCACTCAGCAGTGCGCGTAACGAATGCTCTGGCCTCAGCTCGAGGACGGCTTGCGCTTTTTGGGCGCAGCCTGCCGGCCTTCCCGAACCAAGGCCTGCACTTTTTTTAGGTAGGCCACCTCCGCACGCAGATACTCGTTTTCTTTGCGCAGCGTCTCCAGTGCGCTGGCATCGTCAGCCTGCGGCGGCAGGTTCTTGGGGGGGGTGGGAGTCGGCATCTTCTTCGGACGGCCCCGAGGCTTGGGTTTGAGTGCCTCGGGACCACCTTCATGATACTGGCTCAGCCACTTCGATACGACACCTGATCCGCCACGCAAATCGAACAACGCGGCCACTTGCGTTTGCGATAACCCCTGCTGCTTCATGCGTTGCAGCACCGAGATCTTGAACTGCGCGCTGTACTCGCTGCGCTTCTTGCGCAACGCGCTCTCGCCGTGCTCCCGGTAGGCGTTGACCCATCCGCGCAGGCAGGAGCGGCTCACAC
>NZ_JAQOTI010000058.1:0-1378 GCF_028401915.1 Delftia sp. DT-2 | reverse complement strand
GAAACGGGGCTGTATTACAACCGGCATCGGTATTACGATCCGATGGTGGGGAGTTATGTGAATCAGGATCCGATTGGTCTTAGAGGGGGGATCATAAAGACTGTATATGCAGATAATAAACCCAATAAATATCAAGATCCCCTTGGGCTTGAGTGGCAAGTCGATCCGATTGGGAGATCTCCTCAGAGCTTGGGATCGGGGATTAGTACAATATTCTGCGATGGAAAATCACCAGAGATATTCGTGCAGAAACTTGAATTTGAAGAATGTCCTGGGATAAAAAAATGCACAGAAGAGCATGAAAAATCTCATTTAAATGATGCGCTGAATTTCAACAAGAACATATGTGCCAATAATTCCGGATCGGTAATTGTCACCAATTCCGATGACGTCAAAAGGCTTGACTCGGAAAGACGAGCAATGCAGAAAGAAATTCAATGTTTGAGCCAAGAATCGGAAAATGAAACTATTCCAAGTTGCAAAAGTAGATATAACTCAAAGATGAGAATAATTGACTGGCAAATCAAGAACAAAGTTGACACTGGAAATTATCCATGAAAAATTATCTAATTTTCTTCTTGTTAATTTTCGTCGCATTGCAAGCGAGATCTCAAGTGGATCTTGAGGTTAATTTCATTGATTGCGGCGAAAATGGATCTATCAATATAAGGCATGCCATAAGAAATAATACGGATTCGGATAAGGTTATTTATGATTTTGCTGCCCCCTGGTCTCCAAGTGACTATGGGGTTAGGTATTATGCTTATGCTCGGAAGGATAAGCCAAAAAATATCAAGCAAGACTTTTTTGATTATGGATCTGGAAAGGAGATAAGATTGAAAAAAGGAGATTTAGTAGAAAGAAATGTGAATATAAGCCCTTATCTTGGTGAGATGAGTAAGGAAAATGAAAACGAGGATATATATATATTCTGGTTCTATAATTTCATAACTATAAATTCCGATTACAAGCGCAAGAGTAATGGATTCTTTGTAATTCCCAAAAACTGCTATAAAAATAGATGATGTTGTCTGTAATTGGTTTAGTCGAGGTGGACGCTTTTGGGGTTGATTTAAAACCTGAAATACAATATTTTGATTGCAAGTGATTTGTAAAGTGGATTCAGGAGATATGCCCTTGCCGTCAGAGGATTGCCTCAGCTCGCTCCTACAAAAAACGCTTGAATACGCACGCCATCCTCGCTGCCAAAGCACCGACTTCAACCTCATGGGCCTAGGCCACCTCGCAGGCCAGCGGCGAGGCCCCGTGCAGCGCTGGGAAGACAACCGCATCGGCTTCACCGAAGACCGCGTCTGGCGCTACGACCCCTGCGGCAACCGCATCGCGCAAATGCATGCAGACCACAGCCAGCAGCAAC
>NZ_JAQOTI010000057.1:0-1380 GCF_028401915.1 Delftia sp. DT-2 | reverse complement strand
TGCAGGTGGCCCGAGCCGTAGTAGAGCCATTGGACGTGGCGGCCTCCGGGCAGCCAGCAGTCCGTGCGGTTGCTCAGTTCGTCGTAGCCGTGTGACAGGCTGCGTTGCCTGATTTAATCAGGCAGCAGCCCCGCGTATCAGCCTGATCATTTGATATATTTTATTACACTAATACTTCTCGTGAGTAAACTACAAAATCTCCCTTCTTCCAATTTTTACCGCCAATCCATGCGCACGGGAATCCTTGCCGTATATAAACATCTAGCATTTTTTCGAAATATGGATGAGAGTTAGGCATCATCAATCTCGCTTTCGCACATAATATCAGATCTTCATAAATGGCTTCTGATATGTCAGTGATTTCTTGGGGGTCCAAAATTTTGCTAATGGCATGTTTTGAGAAATATTCCCTTAGATGGTCAAAATAATTGATGTTTCCAATTAATTCTATTAATTTTTTCCTTTTCTCATCAAAAGGCGGGGACTCTATTTCTCCGGATGCATCTTCGGTAATGTCAATGATGAAGCGATAAGGTTTTTTTATGTCTTCATCTTGCTGCATATACATCGCTTTATGAATATCTAATATTCGCTCTTCTGAAATTCTGTCTGTTGTTTGAAGTAATGGCCCATCTTTCATGAGTTGAAAAATCTCTTGAACATTAATGGGGAAATCATTTTCTGAAATCATTAGAAACCGCCTTTCTTTAAGATATCATCCCACAACTTGAAATTAGATCCTTCAGATTTTCTTATTGGAGTGCCCTTCTTCAATTCTTTGTGCAGAAGTTTTTGCATATCACCAAGTCTTTTGGATAGTTTCTTTGGACAGCCGCCGGCAGAAGATATTTCTCTATCAATGGCATCTAGCAGCGCATCACTATATTCGTTATGACTTCCTCTGTGAGTTGATTTGCCATAATACTTTCCTTTTTTACCGTCAAATTTTCCGGCATATTTAGGTAGATTAATAAGATTTTCAAGAGCATCTTGATCTATGCACTTTAATATTGGGCGTTTTTTGAACAATGCTTGTGGAATTTTGTGATGAGTTTGATGTTTGGGTGCCAACCCTGCGGCCTTATTCATTCTATTTCTATGAGTGCTTAAACCATTTGGGTCAATCCATTCAGTTGGATTGACACCGTATGCATAGAAATTTTCACCGCCAAACAACCCAATCGGATCCTGATGCACAAACCTCCCAACCACAGGATCGTAATACCTGAACCGGTTGTAGTGCAGCCCCGTCTCGCCGTCAAAGTACTGTCCCTGGAACCGTAGCGGTTGCTCCACCAGCGCAAGGCTTTGTACCTCACCCTGGGTGGCCAGGGCCAGCGGGCGCTGGTCGTGGGTGAACACTGCCGCATCGTCCGTGCC
>NZ_JAQOTI010000056.1:0-1397 GCF_028401915.1 Delftia sp. DT-2 | reverse complement strand
CTCCAGCTTGGCCAGGGGCACGAAGCTGTCGGGCTCGTAGAGGTATTCGCTCAGGCGTGAGCCACGGATTTCCCCGGTGAGAATGTCGCAGTTATGTCGCGGGGCGGTGCGCTCGAATGCATATCGCGATCAATGCGCGGCGCCCACTGAAAAATACAGTGGATTGTTGTCCAGTTGTCGCGCCACTCTATGGAAGTATTGAAGTTCCATGTGTATGGCGGATCTATTAAACAAGTCTAACCCTCCGGAAAAGCACAGCTGCCTACGAATAGATGCACCGCTGTGAATATGAACAGTTTTACATAATGACTAATCTTCGGTGACGCTTCGATTTAATGCATTGAGCAATGCATCGAGAAAATCATCACCTATTTTTTTTGCACTTGCCCAGTCTAAATCACCAAGAGGCACAGCCCAGACGGAAGAATCATTGGGAAGATGTTTGAATATATAGCCTACTCCGCCGCCATTAGTGGCAAAACACAGGGCCTTATCCCCAAGATATTTTTTAACCAAAAAATCATTATTTAGAATCTCCAGCTCATCTATTGGCCAAAATGATAAATATAGACTACCAAATTGCCCTTCTCCTCCGTTGGCCCAGCGCATCCACTCAACGTAATTTGCAGGCAGGTTTAATATTTTGGATATATCATTAATATTTCTTTCTTCTAGGGGTGGGTCACGGTCATATTGATTTAATACTCTATTTTTTATAGATTCAATAATATCATTCATAATCAAAATGCTCCAATTTCATCAAAATACTGATAACTCTTCTTTAGTGCTCTCTTTCGGCATTTTTCCGAGACTCCAGCAGCTTTAAGATCCTTTGAAGAATATTCAAATTCCTCTCGAATTGTGCTTGACCATTTCCCGTTGCCTGCTGCAACACGAGCATCGCGTCTGGCATTTTGTCGCGTGGTGATTGTGGCATGATTTGGACTTCTATTTAAGAGAATAGAAGGCGCATCACCTGAATTATATTTGGCGTATCCTTGACTTTTGGCCCATTCGTCTTGAACTACATGATGCGAGTCTTTGGGCCTACGTGGTGATGGTTGATCGCGGTGTCTTGTAATATCGCATGGATCTCTGCGGCATCCGCACCTCTTCTTGGGAGCTAGTCCTAATGCATCGCTCCAATTACTAGTATTCGGCGCATACAAGAATAAATTATCACCCCCCTCCAACCCAATCGGATCCTGATGCACAAACCTTCCCACCACAGGATCGTAGTACCTGAACCGGTTGTAGTGCAGCCCCGTCTCGCCGTCAAAGTACTGTCCCTGGAACCGTAGCGGTTGCTCCACCAGCGCAAGGCTTTGTACCTCACCCTGGGCGGCCAGGGCCAGCGGGCGCTGGTCGTGGGGGAACACCGCCGCATCGTCCGTGCC
>NZ_JAQOTI010000055.1:0-1410 GCF_028401915.1 Delftia sp. DT-2 | reverse complement strand
CTCGTGCGCTACGGCTACAGCAGTGCAGGCGATCTCATCACCGTCCACGACCGCGCAGGCCAGCTCGTGCGCGAATTCGAATGGGACCACCACCGCATCAGCGCCCACCGCCATGCCAGCGGACCCTGGCACCGCTACCGCTACGAGAGCGCCCAGCCCGGCGCCCGCGTCATCGAGCACAGCAACCAGGAAGGGCTGTCCTACCGCTTCGACTACCTCAGCCAACCGCCGGGCCCGGACGGCCAGCCGCGCGCGGCCACCCGCGTCAGCGACAGCCTGGATCGCATCGAGACCTACTACTTCGAAGGTGCGGCGGGCCTGTCGCGCCTCATCGCCCACTACAAGGCCGACGGCAGCCGCTGGCTGCAAAGCTACGACAGCTTCGGCCGCCTGGCCTCTCGCACCGACCCGCTGGGCCGCAGCGTCCACCTCAGGCGCGACGGCCAGGGCCGGCTCATCGGCGTGCAACTGCCCGACGGGCGCAGCACACAGCAGGAACACGACGAAGCCACGGGCCGCCTGCTCACCTCCACCGACCCGGCAGGCGCCACCACCGGCTACCAATACGACGCCTGGGGCCGTCTCACCCAGATCACCCAGGCCGACGGCAGCACCGAGCGCTACCACTACTCCGACCCCCAGGAAGCGCCGCTCACCTGCGACAGCCCCCGGCGCATCGAAGACGCCCAGGGCGGCAGCAAACAGCTGGCCTGGAGCGACGCGGGCCAACTGCTCAGCTACACCGACTGCTCGGGCCACAGCACGCACTACCACTACGACCGCTGGGGTGCACTCATCGAAGTGGGCAACGCCCTGGGCCAGCGCCAACGCCACCAGCGCGACGGCCAGGGCCGCATCGTGGCCAGCGAACTGCCCAACGGCCAGATCGAGCGCTACCACTACGACAGCGCAGGCCACCTCACGCGCATCGAACCGGCCCAGCCCCCGCTCGCCCCTCTCATGGGGGGACAAAGCCCTGCTGCACCGGCCGCCGACACCCACATCCACCTGCGCTACGACCTCTGGGGCCGGCTCATCCAGAGAACGCACGGGGGCCTCACCTTGGCCTTCGAATACGACAGCGCCGGCCGCCTCCTGCGCCTCGTCAACGAAAACGGTGCGCAAAGCCGCTTTGCCTGGGACGCGCTGGACCGGCTCGTGCAGGAAGAAGGGTTCGACCAGCGGCTGCAGCGCTACCGCTGGGATGCGGCAGGCCAGCTCATGGAAGCCACGGACGGCAACGCTGCGCAGCAAAGCAGCAGCCACTACCGCTGGGACGAAGGCGGCAGATTGGTCGAACGCCAGCTGCCCGCCACAGCCCATGCGCCGGCCCAGACCCACCGCTACGAATGGGATGCGGCCGGACGCCTCATGGCCGCCAGCGTCTGGCAGCACACCGTCGAGAACACC
>NZ_JAQOTI010000054.1:0-1448 GCF_028401915.1 Delftia sp. DT-2 | reverse complement strand
GTGATCTGCAGCGGCTGGCGGCTGCTGTTGTAGCGGATGCGGATCTGGTGTTCGCGCCCGGGCACGACGCTGGGCCGGGCGATGAGTTCGGGCGCGTATTGCTTCCAGGGGTCCTTGCCGTAGCCGTAGCGCACCTGCAGCTGCGGGGCCTGGGCCCGGGCTTGGCCTTGTGTGTAGGCGATGCGGTACACGGCCAGCGGGCGGCCGAAGGGGTCCAGCTCGGTGCGCGTGCCTTCCAGCGGGCGGCCTGCGGGATCGAGCCGCGTGGCGTCGGTCAGGCGCCCTTGCGCGTCGTACCGGTAGCGCATGTCGCCGGGGCCGCAGCTGGCGCAGCCCGGGCCGCGCACTTCAAGCAATCGCCATTGCCCGCCGATGGTGTCGTAGTGGTAGGTGGTTGCTTGCCCAAGGCTGTTGGTGAGGGTGTTCTTCCAGGGCTGGCTGAGGTCCAGGGTGACTTTTTCCTGCTGGCTGTCCGGCCGGCCGCGCACGCTCAAGATGGCGCGGCCGTTGTCGCCGTAGGCATAGCTGGCGATGCGCTCGTCCATGGGCTTGCCGTCACTGCCCTGGCCCTGGACGCTGATGCCGGTGAGCAAGGTGGGGTGGCGCGGGTCCTCATAGTGGTAGTGGCGCTGGACCGGGGCTTGGCCATCGGCCGACGGGAGGCTGACCTGCACGAGGCTGGCGTTCAGCTTGGCCTGGGGCTGGGTGCTGCCGGGCAACGGTGCGCTGCCGTGGCGGTAGTCGATGCGGCCCAGCGGGGTGTCGATGGCCTGCACGCCGGTGAAGCTGCCCTCGCCCGAAGATTGGGCGTAGTGCAGGCGCAGGCTGCGGCCCTGCGGGTCGGTGACCTTGAGCAGGCGGTTGCCCTTGGCGTTGTAGTCCAGGCGGACCTGTTCGCCCGAGGGCAGGCTGATGCGGGTCAGGCGCCCCCGGTGGTTGAAGCGCAGCTCGCGCCCGTCCATCCATTGCCAGGTGTAGTGCCTTTCCTGGCCGGGCGTGGTTTCCTTGGTGCCCTTTGTATCCGTGCCTTCGATGCGCACGATGCCGTTGCCCGGCTGCTCGCTGGCGCACAGGCTGGGATGCTCGCGCAGCTTGCTGAAGATGATGCGGGTGCCGTCGGCCTGCACGATCTGCAGGTTGGTGGGGTGGTCGTACAGGCGGGCCTCGTAGCTGAGCAGCCAGCCGCGGCCGAGCAGGCCTGGCGGCACGTAGGCCCGGCTGTAGCTGCTGTTGTAGTGGCGCACGACTTCCAGGCCGAGCACGCCGGGCAAGGCGGGCATGTCCACTTCGCGCTGGTATTTGTTGCAGTTGATGAGATGGATGGGGTTGCCTGCGCCCTGGTTGGTGCTGCTGGAGTTGCCCTGGGTGGCGGGGCCGGCGCCGCCGCAGGGGCTGCCGCCGGGCGTGGGGGCGCAGGTGCCGCCGCCCGAGCCGCCACCGCCACCGCC
>NZ_JAQOTI010000053.1:0-1524 GCF_028401915.1 Delftia sp. DT-2 | reverse complement strand
TCCATTCCATCAGGGGCTGCCTTTTGAAATGTTTCCACTCTCCGTTGTGGTACTGGCCGCATCCTTGCGCACCGGCACGGCGATCTGCTCGAACACATTGCCTTCGATCACAACGCCTTTGGACTCCAGCAGGTTGATGCCGGCCTGGGGTTCCTCTTCCTTCTTCCTGAACAGTCCGCTGCGCTTCACGATGAAGCGGTTGTTGCGGATGATGGAGCCATCGGCATCGCGCAGCTTGAGGATGGCGGGCAGCGGCGCCTTATCGCGCAGATCCATGTGCACGATGAAGGTGTTGCCCTCCACCAGCGAGCGCGGGCCGTACAGGTAGACGGCGGTGCGGCCATCGACCTCGATGGTGTTGTTGCGCACCACGTTGTCGGAGCCCGCCATGATGATGGCGCGGCCGCCGGATTTGATTTGGAGGTTTTCTGCTGTGTAGAAGGTGGGTGGAGAGTAGTCCCAGGGGATTTCGTTGAAGTTCTGGTTCTCGCCATTCCAATTTGTTTTAATAATTATTGAAATATCTTCCTTCATCATTTCTATTCTTTTTCTAATATTTGAATCTCCAGAAGCCATTTCTATGCTTATTCCCAATCTTCCAGGTGTTTCAATCTTTCCATTATGAACCTTTAGAAAGCATAATTCAATCCCCTTAGTTCCAATGCCACGAGTATCTTCAAAAGGCGATCCCGATACGAGATGATTTTGCAAGTCCAGGTCCACATTGCTGCTTTCGAAGAACGTTAATATATTTCCGGTTCCAGCATCATTTATTGGAGACCCTCTTTGTCTACCAGATATGAGGTCGCGAGATTTTCGCTGAACGAAATCATGAACAACGCAGTGCTTACCAGAACCTTTGATTGACTCTGATATTGGAACTCTCTGACCTCTATATTTCACAGCCTTGCACCATATGGGTGGAAGTTTTGCGTCAACAGGAGGATGTTGGCTCTCTGTCCATTTTTCCGATTGCTGTTTTTCTGCATGCCCAGTCCGCCAAAAAGCTAGCAGCACAAATATTATTAAAATGCACACTATACGGGTTTGCATAACAAACTCCTTGGCAAACACACACCTGGATAGTCTTTCTCCCTACCCACTAGACCACCAAGAAAGATCTCTCTATTGTTTTCTGCTTTCTCAAAGTCATATTCCTCTGAATTTTTATCTTTCAAATCTATTTTTGTTATTTTGATCTGACTTTTATTGTTTTTCGTTAAATTCAATTTTCCCTCATTAATCCATTTATTTAGATGGTTTTGTAGCAAATCAAATTTATCTGGAGAATTGCTCCCACTCTCCCGCGTGGCATTGAATCTCTCCAGCACTTTCTCTATCTCTTTAAAGCTCACCGCCGGCCTAGTTCCATACGCCGTCAGAAACTCATAAACCGCCTTCTCCCCTTGCAGCGATCGATACTCCCGCTTGTCCCAATAAGGCATATCTGGATCAGGCATATTCCCCAGTATTGGCATGTCCTCGTCATAGGTGTAATCCGGCTCGGACCCCGCAAGCCCATGC
>NZ_JAQOTI010000052.1:0-1539 GCF_028401915.1 Delftia sp. DT-2 | reverse complement strand
CTACGGTTCCAGGGACAGTACTTTGACGGCGAGACGGGGCTGCATTACAACCGGTTCAGGTATTACGATCCTGTGGTGGGGAGGTTTGTGCATCAGGATCCGATTGGGTTGGCTGGGGGGTCCAATTTTTATATATTTGCCGTAAACCCACAAATATGGGCGGACATACTTGGCTTAACAGCAGCAAAATTGGGACGAAACCTTAGAAACTCTGGTCGCCCACTTCAACCAGGTCAAACCCCGCATCATATTGTTCAGGAAAATTGCAAAAAAAATAGGCACGTCCAGAATTCCAGAGATATTTTAGGCCGAAATAATATTGGAATAGACAGCGCATCCAATGGCGCCAGATTATGGGGAACAAATCCATCTCAGACTGCGATGGCCAACCATCCAGGCAAAGCGGCGAGCATCAGCACGGGAAACTATCATGCCGGGCCTCACGTGCACAGTGATATGAACGATAAACTGATATACCAGATACTGAAAGGTGTTGAAAAGCGAGGAGGCAATGTTGAGGCTGCCCTAGAGGATATAGGGCGACGACTTGAAAATGGTAGTTGGAAAGCAGCCTTTTCCTGCTGTTGCTTATAAGGAAATTTAAATGATAAATGAACGCGCAGATATAAAGAAAATCCTAGATACATTATTGATCAATTTTAAAGACGCATCTAATAATATTTCACAAAATGCACATATTGAATCATTTCCAAAAGTCGATGAATGGCGTTATTCAAAAGGTGATTTTTTTAATCCGATTCCTTATCGTTCAGAAATAGACGGGTTCAATTCACCAAAGCTTCTGAAGAAAAAATATGATTCTCCTTTTGAAGCCATCGAAAAAGGCAATTTCTCAACAGCATTTAATAATAATCATCCAACAATAATCATTGCCCCGAAGGAAAAGTCTTGCAACTTCATATCCACAAGTTTATATGGGGAATATTTATCATCAGATATCGCCAATGTACATCACATTGATCTTCCATATAAAGATTCTGTAAAGAATCTTCCACGACTTAATGGTTACGGGTATTTATCCAAAGAAAAAGACGGAAGCTTAGTCAGTATAATTGTTGGAAGAAATAATAATTATTCCATAAATATAATAGAAGCCATTGATAATCTGCCATCTAAAGAAACAGCCTATGCATCAGGATGGGCAGATGATATAGAATACCATTATCACCACGATAATAATGGTCTTTTCAAGATAACGACCCATGCAAAAAATGGTGGCCTTGCAGAAATATGGAGCAGATCTTAATTATATTTTATTGAAAAAGTAATTTTATTTTCAGTAAAATATGTCGCCACAATGAAATTTTGAAATATATTTCACATTAAAGAATAGCTTTCATTTTACAATAAAAAATGACCTTATTTTTATTCTTCAGAAGAATTACATAAATCCCTGGCCATGCACTGTTATTTCAGTGCATAGATGAATTGACAAGCTCGGTCCGGCCAGCGCATCGCCCGCCTGTACCAGTACGACCCCACAGGCAACCTCGTCGCCACGCGCGACGGCCTGCGCGG
>NZ_JAQOTI010000051.1:0-1554 GCF_028401915.1 Delftia sp. DT-2 | reverse complement strand
TGGAGCGGGAAAACGGGTTCGAACCGTCGACCTCAACCTTGGCAAGGTTGCGCTCTACCAACTGAGCTATTCCCGCATATCTGTCAAGCTGTGCGCCTCACAGAGCAGACTTGAATTCTAGCGCAGATTTCCGGCACTCCGGACCAAGTACGGAAAAAATCCGCGTCGAAGCGGATCAATGCCCACCCGCACAGCAGCCCGCTCCATGCCGTCGCTTACTTGCCGTCGATGCGGTCCTGCATGCGCTTGGCGCGCTGTTCAGACGGGGGGTGAGAGCTCAGGATGGAGCTGCCGCCACTGCCACCGCTGAGCTTGGCCAGCTTCTGGAACGATGTGACCAGGCCCTGGCGACTCATCTTCTTTTCCGTGAGCAGGTCGAAGGAATAGTCATCAGCCGCCGACTCCTGGGACTGGGAGAACTGGGCGTTGATGAACTTCTCACCCAGATCTCCGGCCTGCGAGCGCGACAGCGAGGCCAACGCGGAATTGCCGCTATTGGCTGCAATCGAGCGCGCAGCCGATGCCGCATAGGCCGTTTGCATGCGCTTCTTGCTATGGCCCAGCGCCACATACCCGATCTCATGGCCAATCACGCCACGCAATTCATCGTCGTTCATCAGATCCATCAGGCCGCTGTAGACGCGAATGCAGCCATTGGCCATGGCCCAAGCATTCACGTCCTGCGTCATATAGACCTTGTAGACGGCTTTTTTCCCATTGACGGCCTGCGGCATGCTGGCAATGACCTTGTTCAGCCGCACCGTGTACTTGCTCTTGGCATCGGCCACCTTGTTCTGCGCATCCATGGCCGCGCAGGAGTCGTTGGACAGCGTGACCACATCGTCATCCGTGAGCGTCATGGCCTTCATGGCCGTGGAGCCTGAATCCAGCAGCCCGCCCACATCAGCGGACTCCATGGTTTTACAACCCGCCAGCACCACGCCGCTGGCAACAATCGCCGTCAATAGCTTGATCTTCATAATCCCTCTCGATGAATGAAGCGCG
This sequence comes from Delftia sp. DT-2, assembly GCF_028401915.1. NCBI lineage: Bacteria > Pseudomonadati > Pseudomonadota > Betaproteobacteria > Burkholderiales > Comamonadaceae > Delftia > Delftia sp. DT-2. Next base: position 549 of record NZ_JAQOTI010000051.1, on the reverse strand, counting down.
CATCATATCCACGACCGGCCAATTGAATCCACTGCCAATGGCAAGCCATTTGCACTTTTTTGCAATTTTCCAATCAACTTCCAATAAGCACGCTCGCGGCGAGGATCCAGGCAGAACAATTGGAAACAAAATAATTCACCGAACTGGCAATGAATTACAGAATGGAATTCTCTTCATGTCACAGAAGAACAAGCCCTGAACCACTCGCAGAGTGCCGAAACTTTAGAGAGAGGGAGAGATGGAGCTTGACCGGGCACGGGGCTGGCTCGAACCAGACAGCAAGGACAAGCCATGATCCTGACGCAGAAAAAAAAAGGCCCCGAAGGGCCTTTTGAACTGTTTTCGCAATGAATTTTTGGAGGCGCGAACCAGAGTCGAACTGGTCTAACCGGATTTGCAATCCGGGGCATAACCGCTTTGCTATCGCGCCAAAATCACTATCAAACAACTACAGCATTGCTGCAGTTTTTAGAAACTGGAGCGGGAAAACGGGTTCGAACCGTCGACCTCAACCTTGGCAAGGTTGCGCTCTACCAACTGAGCTATTCC
>NZ_JAQOTI010000050.1:0-1727 GCF_028401915.1 Delftia sp. DT-2 | reverse complement strand
GTCTACCCAGACCACCCCCGCGCCAGTGCTAGCTTTGCGTACCGTCACTTATTGCACTGAAAACGAGGAGACCCCTCCAGGCCTGTCTTGCGCATCCAGGATTACAAAGTCACGCCCTTGGCGTTGTAGGTGCCACCCGCACGCCATGCCAGCCTGGCCGCCACCGATCACGATCACTTCGAAGTTATTTATGTTCGTTTGTGCGCACATATACACATATAAGATGAAAAAAACTACCGCTGATTGCCAGGACAGCAGTGAGCTGCAATGCCCTTGGTGTGTGAAAGCATGTCCTCCAGCCGCTGGATGATTGAGGGACCGTCCACCTCATAAAACATCTGTCGGCCTGACTTCTGCGCGCGCACGATGCCAGCCTCAGACAGTATCTGCAGATGGCGAGAAACCACAGAGCGCTCCTGGGGCAACTCGGCAGCGATCTCCGTTACATCAGCGCTCCCTAGTTGCATCACGCGCTTGAGCACTGCAATCCGGGCAGGCTCGCAAAGCGCCTTGAAAAAGCTGCTTTCCAAGGACCCGATGGCGGCGTCAATGGCATGCGTGCGGTTGAGAGGCGAGGTAGTCATGTGCCGAATAATACGTGTATTTACATGCACATGTAAACCGACGCACCCAGCGGTGCCTACGCTGGCACTTGGGCAGCAAGGTACTGGTCAATCTCGGTTGCAGTGGAGCGCGCGGTGCGCATGACACCTATGAGAGTGGCAGATGCGGGCCCGGTCCATTCGCCGTAGCCGACCAGCCAGAGGCCTGGCACATCGCGCGCACGTGTCCCGTCTACGGTGACTTTGTTATCGGCCACCACGCCAAGAGACTCCAGATGTTGGAGTGCGGGCTTAAACCCGGTACACCACAAGATGGCGTCAAACGTGCGGCTGGTGCCGTCCGCCCACTGTGCGCCTTCAGCTGTCAGCCTCCCAAATGCTCCTACGGCATGAAGCACGCCACGTGCGCGGGCATCCACGACAGGGGGTACCATGACGACATCACCAAATCCCCCTGGCAAGTCTGTCGGGTCACGGCCTTCTTGGATTGCCAGCCACCGTGCAGTTGCGCGTTCAAAGAGTACTCTTCCATCCACATCGTCTGCCAGAAAGGCAGGCGGGCTCAAGGTGGCCCAGGTAGTGGACGCAGCAACCTGCGAAACCTCGGCCAAGATCTGCGCACCCGAGTTGCCACCGCCGACCACCATGACTCGCAGTCCTTGAAATGCGCTGGGCGATACGTAATGTGCGGAGTGAACCTGGAGACCGCCAAACGTGGACCGACCTTCGAGTTCCGGAATAAACGGGTTGCGCCAAGTCCCTGTGGCACTCACCACCACGCGCGCATCCCACGACCGGTCACCTGCCTTTACGGCAAATCCGTGGTCTCTACGCTCCACCGCCGTCACCAGCACAGGCCGCTGTACCGAGAGGTTGTAGCGGGCTTCGTACTGCCGCAGGTAGCAAATAACCTGGTTGCGGCTTGGGTACTGCTCCCCGGAGCTAGGCATGGGCCAGCCAGCAATGGAGCTCCAATTTGCAGGAGAGAACAGGCGCAGAGAGTCCCAGCCATGCTGCCAGGCTCCTCCACCTGCATCCTCGGCGTCCAAGATCAGCACTGAGCGGTTTGTGCGCCTCAGGAAGTAGGTGTCGCATCCCGTACGATCATATGGTCGCTTGTGAAACAGGTGCGGGTGGGTCTGGTACCAATCTTTCATGGCCTGC